>NZ_PTSB01000006.1:0-208815 GCF_002965125.1 Escherichia sp. MOD1-EC6162 | reverse complement strand
GCCGGGTGTGTAAGCGCAGCGATGCGTTGAGCTAACCGGTACTAATGAACCGTGAGGCTTAACCTTACAACGCCGAAGATGTTTTGGCGGATGAGAGAAGATTTTCAGCCTGATACAGATTAGATTAGCCGGCGAAAGCGGGTTAATAAACAGAATTTGCCTGGCGGAGATAGCGCGGTGGTCCCACCTGACCCCATGCCGAACTCAGAAGTGAAACGCCGTAGCGCCGATGGTAGTGTGGGGTCTCCCCATGCGAGAGTAGGGAACTGCCAGGCATCAAATTTAGCGTGCTGATATGGCTCAGTTGGTAGAGCGCACCCTTGGTAAGGGTGAGGTCCCCAGTTCGACTCTGGGTATCAGCACCACTTTTTAGGTTAAAGTTTGGCAGATTAGAAAAGAATTTGTCTGGCGGCAGTAGCGCGGTGGTCCCACCTGACCCCATGCCGAACTCAGAAGTGAAACGCCGTAGCGCCGATGGTAGTGTGGGGTCTCCCCATGCGAGAGTAGGGAACTGCCAGACATCAAATAAAGCAGAAGGCCATCCGAAAGGATGGCCTTTTTGCATTTTGAAACCATATCCAATTTAATGGATTACCTGCGATAAAAACGCCTGCGTGCGTTCCGATTTCGGATGTGCAAAAAACTCATCCGGCGCGGCCTGCTCAACAATCTCTCCGCGATCCATAAAAATGACCTTGTCAGCAACAGTGCGGGCAAATCCCATCTCATGCGTTACACACAGCATTGTCATACCCGACTGTGCCAGTCCAATCATCGTATCCAGCACTTCTTTCACCATCTCCGGATCGAGCGCCGACGTGGGTTCATCAAACAACATGATCTTGGGTTTCATGCAGAGTGAACGAGCTATGGCAACGCGTTGCTGCTGACCACCGGATATCTGTCCGGGAAACTTCTGTGCATGTTCGGCAATTCGTACTCTCTCAAGGTAATGCATCGCCAGAGCTTCAGCCTCTTTCTTCGGCATCTTGCGTACCCAAATCGGCGCCAGGGTACAGTTCTGTAAAACGGTCAGATGTGGGAAGAGATTGAAATGCTGAAAGACCATTCCTACTTCTTGCCTGACACGCTCAATATTGCGGATATCTTCGTTAAGTTCGATGCCATCCACTACGATTCTTCCCTGTTGATGTTCTTCCAGGTGATTAATACAACGGATGGTTGTCGATTTCCCGGAACCAGAAGGGCCACACAGAACGATTCGTTCCCCCGGTTGCACGATTAAATTTATATTCTTCAGGACATGGAATTGCCCATACCATTTGTTAACATTTTCCAGCGTAATCATCGCGTTAGCAGGTTGCAGTAAAATTTGGCTCATAGTGTCCTCAATGCGGTGTACGCTCGGTGTTAAAACGTTTTTCCAGATGTTGGCTATAACGCGACATACTGAAACAGAAGATCCAATAGATCAGTGCAGCGAAGACGTACCCTTCGGTCGACATGCCCAACCAGGCGGGATCAACGGTTGCCTGCTGAACGCTACTGAAAAGATCGAACAACCCGATAATGATCACCAGACTGGTATCTTTGAATAGTGCGATGATGGTGTTTACCAGCCCTGGAATAACCAGTTTCAGTGCCTGTGGCAGAATAACCAGCCCCTGGGTTTTCCAGTAACCCAACGCCAGCGACTCTGCAGCTTCATATTGACCTTTGGGGAGCGCCTGCAATCCACCTCGCACCACTTCCGCAACATAAGCGGACTGGAACAGGATCACTCCGACTAATGCACGGATCAGTTTGTCGATGCTGGTGCCTTCTGCCATAAATAACGGCAGCATCACTGACGACATAAACAACACGGTGATCAGCGGTACGCCACGCCAGAACTCGATAAAAATGACGGATAAGATACGCACAATCGGCATATGAGAACGGCGGCCTAACGCCAATAAAATCCCCCACGGCAGCGCCCCTGCAATCCCAACTGATGCAATAATCAAAGTAAGTGTTAGCCCACCCCATTGCCGGGTTTCAACTCGCTCAAGACCAAGAAAACCACCATACATTAGCCACCAGACAATAAGCGGGTAAATCACCGCCCATACCGCAATATAGCGACCGCGATGCGGGAGTATTTTCCAGAACATTGGTGCAATCGAAATCAGGCCAATCAGTAATGCCAGATTAATTCGCCAGCGTTGGTCGTGTGGGTAAAGCCCATACATAAACTGGCCAAATCGCTCGTGGATGAAGACCCAGCAGGCACCTGCTTTTGTACAGTCTGCGCGGGTTGACCCAACCCAGTTAGCCTGCAAAAAAGCCCAGTTCAGCAACGGTGGAATCAATTCCCACATCAGCCACAGGCAACCAATGGTCAGCAGACTATTACTCCAGCTTGAGAACAGATTTTTGCGCGCCCAAACTATAACGCGGCTTGGGTTATGGTTCGCCGGGCGCGGGGGATGAGACAGCAATACTTTCGTCATCATGACTCCTTAGCGTTCAACGATTGCGATACGGCGGTTATAGATATTCATCAGCAGTGAGATAGTCAGGCTGATAATCAGATAGACCGACATGGTCATGGCTATCGTCTCGATGGCCTGCCCGGTCTGGTTAAGCACGGTGCCGGCAAACAGTGAAACCATATCCGGATAGCCAATAGCGGCGGCAAGAGAAGAGTTTTTGACGATGTTGAGATACTGGCTGGTTAACGGAGGAATAATCACCCGCAGCGCCTGCGGAATAATCACCTGACGTAGTGTGACAGTATTGGGTAATCCCAGCGATCGGGCTGCTTCGTGTTGGCCATAAGGCACAGCCTGAATCCCTGCGCGGATAATCTCAGCGATAAATGCAGAGGTATAGACCGAAAGCGCCAACGTTAAGGCAGCCAGTTCAGGGATCAGCACCATACCACCGCGGAAGTTAAACCCTTGTAGGGCTGGAATGTTCCAGTGAAGTGCTGTGCCAAAAAGCCATTGCGCCAGCAAAGGTAAACCAATGATCATCACAGCGGCGACAGGCCATGTGCGACGTAGTTGACCGGTTTTTATCTGGTACGTTTTGTTGAAGCGAAATAGCCCAACAGAAATGGCTATAGCCATCACAACGGTCACGATAAACGCAAGAAATCCATCTCCCAGTTGCGGTGAGGGAATGTAAAGCCCGCGATTGCTCAAAAAGGCCAGATCAAACGCACTCACTGCCTGTCGCGGTCCGGGCAAATTGCGCAACACGGCAAAGTACCAGAAGAAGATTTGCAACAGCGGCGGAATATTACGGAAGATCTCAATATAAATTGTGGATAACTTTCGCAGTAACCAGTTCTCTGAAAGTCGCGCTAATCCAATAAAGAAGCCCAGAACAGAAGCGAACACAATACACAATGCTGAAACCAGTAGCGTATTGAGCAAACCGACAATAAAAACGCGTCCGTAGGTATCGCCCTGCTGGTAATCGATCAAATGCTGGACGATACCGAAGCCAGCGCCACGATCAAGAAAGGCAAACCCTGATGTAATGCCACGATTGCTTAGATTCGTCACGGTATTGTGAAATAGCCAACTAACAATGCCGACGACGGCAACAACGGCAAGGATTTGGAATAACCAGGCGCGAACCACAGGGTTGGCAAAGGAGAGTGAGCCTTTAACAGTTGGGCGGTGATGAGACATAGAAACCTCGAAAACCATAACGCTAAAGAGAGCGCCGCTGTAGCGACGCTCGTTACCTCACACTTACTTAACGCACGGGCGGTGCATATTGGATGCCACCGTTATTCCAGAGGTTATTTTGACCCCGTTTAATTTTCAGCGGACTTTCGGAGCCGACGTTGCGCTCAAAAATTTCCGAGTAATTACCTACCTGTTTGATGATGTTGTAGGCCCACTTGTTATCCAGTTTCAGATCCTTACCGTAATCGCCTTCTTTACCCAGCAGGTGCGCCATATCTGGTGTTGCCGGATTTGCTGCTTTTTCATCGACGTTCTGTGAATTAACGCCCATCTCTTCAGCATTCAGCATGGCGAACAGGGTCCAGCGCACAATAGAAAACCATTCGTCATCGCCACGACGAACCACCGGGCCAAGCGGTTCTTTAGAGATAACTTCCGGCAGAACAATCCATTCGGCAGGGTTACTTAATTTGATA
The DNA here is from genome assembly GCF_002965125.1 of Escherichia sp. MOD1-EC6162. Lineage (NCBI taxonomy): Bacteria > Pseudomonadati > Pseudomonadota > Gammaproteobacteria > Enterobacterales > Enterobacteriaceae > Escherichia > Escherichia sp. MOD1-EC6162. Next base: position 204,695 of record NZ_PTSB01000006.1, on the reverse strand, counting down.
CGCAAGGCATACAGTTGTGATTGATCCGAAGCCAGAGTATCGCAGCGACCAGACTCCAGTGCCTTCGCGGATTCGTCAGAGCGATCGAAAGTCACTGGCGTGTACTTCATATTGTTTGCCTTGAAGTAATCGGCAACGTTGAGTTCGGTATCCGTACCCGCCTGAATACAGACAGTTGCGCCATCAAGTTCCTTCGCGCTTTTTAACCCTGCTTTGTCATGTGTCAGGAAACCAATGCCGTCGTAATAAGTGACGCCAGTAAATACCATTCCCATGCCTGCGTCGCGAGATGAAGTCCAGGTCGTATTACGGGAGAGTAAGTCCACTTCTCCGGATTGCAATGCAGTAAAGCGTTCTTTTGCGGTGAGCGGTGTATATTTCACTTTCGTGTCGTCGCCAAATACAGCAGCGGCAACACCACGACAAACATCAACATCAATACCAGAAAACTTACCGTCTGCATCAGCATAAGAGAACCCCGGTAATCCGTCGCTGATCCCGCATTGCACAAAACCTTTTTTCTTTACAGCATCGAGCGTCGCGCCAGCATGCGCCTGATTTGCAACGGCAAGCAGCACGCTGGCGGCAGCCAGTGTGGCTATCATCATCTTTTTCATAATGCTTCCTGTAAGGCGAAAATTATCGTTATAGAACGTTTGGGAAACGTTTTTTACCTGTCTGTGGCCATCCTCTTATAAGCAAAAGTAGTGCCAGTTTTTGCGCACGATTCCGCGACGCAATAAGCAGAGTGTAGACAGGAAATAATAGAAACAGCGCCCCGCAATGGTGCGAAAATGAAACATGCGCCACATTTTGGCGCAAAATATTTACGCGTATTTTACTAAGCAGAATAATGATTATTAGCGTGAGTATCAGAAGGGATGATGTTATTGAAAAATAAATTCATGCGTTATTTCGATAGAAAGGCAAGCGACGAGATAAAATGCTTAATTAAAAGGGAATTAGCCAGCGGAATATAGCAATGTTTAACGTATAGAAAGATTCTGTATCGTTAAACAGAGCGCGGAAGTCCGCGCTCTGTTCAGTTATTTTGACAGAGCAATAATCCCCATTGTCAGGCCAGCGACAGCCGCTGCCCCGCCAGCAATAGCTCCGGCAGTTTCCCAGTTATCCTGCGTCGTACCTTTCATACAGGTATTGGTGTGAACCAGACGGCCCTGATCGTCATAAACCGGAACGCAAGGGGAATCGTGAGCACAACCCGCCAGCAATGCGGTGAGCAATGCCACAGAAATTAATCTTTTCATGATGTTACCTCAATAATAACGCTATCGCTTAATAAGTGAATTCTCTTATTAACGATCTGGATATTATTTTATCATTGGTAGTTATAATTCTTTTAGGATGAATAATGACAAATTATGTGAATTGTAAAAATAGTGAAGGGAGAAGGTGCAAATGAGTTGCTGGTTATAGAAAAAATAATGCTTATCCTATTAATTATTCTCATTTTTCCAGAAAATTTAAAAGGCGTCGAAGACGCCTTTATGTTTCTGATTTACCCTTTGAAGCAACGGCGGATCACGACAAAGAACACCGGCACGAAGAAAATAGCCAGCAATGTTGCAGAGACCATGCCACCCATTACACCGATACCCACTGCGTTCTGAGCGCCGCTCCCGGCACCGTTACTGATAGCCAGCGGCAACACGCCGAGTATAAATGCGAGGGATGTCATCAGGATAGGTCGCAGACGCATGCGCACCGCCATTAGCGTTGCTTCGATAACGCCTTTACTTTCTTTCTCCATCAGGTCTTTGGCGAACTCAACAATCAAAATGGCGTTTTTGGCTGATAAGCCAATTGTCGTTAACAAGCCCACCATAAAATAAACGTCATTTTTCTGATTAAAGAGTGTTGCAGCCAGCAGTACGCCGACAATCCCTAATGGCACGACCAGCATAACCGAGACGGGAATTGACCAGCTTTCATAGAGCGCCGCAAGGCACAGGAAAACCACCAGGAAGGAGATTGCTACCAGGGCAGGAGCCTGGTTACCCGATAAGCGTTCCTGATACGACATCCCCGTCCAGTCATAACCAATGCCGGCAGGTAATTTTGACGCAAGATTTTCCATCAGCGCCATCGCATCACCGGAACTGGTTCCTGGCGCGGCTTCCCCCTGAATCTCCATTGAAGGCAGGCCGTTGTAGCGTTCCAGTCGCGGAGAACCATACACCCAATGTGCAGTGGTAAAGGCAGAGAATGGCACCATTTCACCGTTGGCGCTGCGGACATAAAGTTTATCGACATCTTCTGGCAGCATACGGAATTTTGCATCAGCCTGAACGTACACTTTTTTTACCCGTCCACGGTCGATGAAGTCGTTAACGTAAGTTCCGCCCAACGCCGTAGAAATGGTCTGATTGATATCAGAAAGCGAAACGCCTAATGCCTGTGCCTTTTCCTGGTCAACTTCAAGTTTGAACTGCGCGGTATCTTCCAGACCATTGGGACGTACACTGACTAAGCTGTCAGGATGTTGCGCCGCCATACCAAGCAACTGGTTGCGGGCCTGGGTTAGGGCATCGTGCCCCAGACCGGCCTGATCGATTAACTCAAAGTCGAATCCCGTTGCTGTGCCCAGTTCAACAATGGCTGGCATATTGAACGGAATGACAAAACCGTCGCGGATCTTGCCCAGCTCCATTTTGGCGCGGTGGATAACTGCTTCCGCGCTGTTTTCATCGCCACCACGTTTTTCCCACGGTTTCAGGCTGACGAAGGCCATCCCGGCGTTTTGTGCCTGGCCGCTGAAGCTAAATCCGTTAACCGTAAAGACGCTTTCAACGTTCGCTTTCTCGTTCTTCAGATAGTAATCCGTCACTTGATCCAACACTTTTTGCGTCCGCTCTTGCGTCGCGCCAGCAGGAAGTTGAATCATGGTCAGAAAGACCCCCTGATCTTCTTCCGGCAAAAAGGAAGAAGGGAGACGTAAAAACAACACTACCATTCCGGCAACTATCAGCGCATAGATCAGTAAATATCGCCCTGTGGAACCGAGGATTTTGCCAACGCTATTGGTATAGTGGTTAACGCTATGATCGAAAGTGGTATTAAACCAGACGAAGAAACCGCTCTTTTTATCGTGATGTTCGGCAGAGACTGGTTTGAGTAGCGTTGCGCATAATGCAGGGGTGAGAATCAATGCCACCAGTACGGAAAGCGCCATTGCCGAAACAATGGTGATAGAAAACTGGCGATAAATTGCCCCTGTGGAACCGCCGAAGAATGCCATCGGAATAAAAACCGCTGACAGCACCATCGCAATACCCACCAGTGCGCCCTGAATTTGCGACATCGATTTTTCCGTCGCTTCTTTTGGCGGGAGATTATCCTCCATCATCACGCGCTCGACGTTCTCTACCACCACTATCGCATCATCGACGAGCAGTCCGATGGCAAGCACCATTCCAAACATTGTTAGTGTGTTGATGGAGTAACCAAAAGCGGCGAGGATGGCAAACGTCCCTAACAGCACTACGGGCACAGCAATGGTGGGGATCAGCGTTGCTCGCATATTCTGCAAGAACAGATACATCACCAGAAACACCAGGATAATGGCTTCAACCAGCGTTTTTACCACTTCGTGAATAGAAAGCTGGACGAATGGCGTGGTGTCATAAGGGTAGAGAACCTTCATTCCCTGCGGGAAGAATGGCTGTAATTCTGCCAGTTTCGCCTTAATGGCTTTCGCCGTATCGAGGGCGTTCGCGCCAGTGGCTAGTTTAATACCCAGACCCGCTGCCGGTTTACCGTTGATACGGGCGATGACGTTATAGTTTTCACCACCAAGCTCAACACGGGCGACATCTTTCAGGCGAACCACTGAACCGTCGCTGTTCACGCGCAGGGTGACTTTGCTGAACTCTTCCGGATTTTTTAATCGGGTCTGAGCAATAATCGAGGCGTTCAACTGTTGCCCAGGCAACGCTGGTGTTCCGCCCAGTTGCCCGGCAGCTATCTGATCGTTCTGCACTTTCAACTGGTTAATCACATCAACCGGTGTCAGTTTATATTTGTTTAGCAGGTCGGCGTCCAGCCAGATACGCATCGCATACTGTGCGCCAAAGAGTTGCACGTCACCAACGCCATTCAGGCGGCTAAGCGTATCTTTAACGTTAGAGGCCACATAGTCCGAGATATCGTCCTGAGTGGTACTGGGATTATCAGAGACAAAACCTGCCACCATCAAATAACTGCTACTGGACTTTTCAACGCTAATCCCCTGTTGTTGAACTTCCTGCGGCAGCAACGGCGTGGCAAGTTGGAGTTTGTTCTGCACCTGGACTTGCGCGATATCTGGATCTGTCCCTGACTGGAAAGTGAGGGTAATTGTTACGCTACCGGCGGAATCGCTGGTGGAGGACATATACATCAGGTTATCGATACCATTCATATTCTGTTCGATAACCTGCGTCACCGTATCCTGTACGGTCTGTGCATCAGCACCCGGATAGTTTGCCGAAACAGAAACCGCAGGCGGCGCAATGGTTGGGTATTGGGCGATAGGTAATTGTAGGATCGCCAGTACGCCTGCCATCATCAGAATAATGGCCAGCACCCATGCAAATATCGGTCGTCGAATAAAAAAGTTTGCCATGTCTGATTGCCTTACTTCGACGCAGTATCTGCGGGGGTATCGGTCGTGGCTTTAACCTGTTCTCCCGGACGCGCTTTTTGCAGACCGCTGACAATGACTTGATCGCCAGATTTCAGCCCTTCGCTAATTAACCATTTATCGCCAATCGCCTGGCTGGCAACGACTGGACGCGCTTCAACCTGACTTTTCTCATTCACAATCAGCACGGTTGCATCGCCACGCGGTGTGCGGCTGACGCCTTGTTGCGGAATAAGAATGGCATCAGGTTGTACACCTTCATCAATCCGGGCGCGCACAAACATACCCGGCAGAAGCGTATGCTGTGGGTTAGGGAAAACCGCACGTAGGGTTATGGAACCAGTGCTTTCATCCACGGTCACATCGGAGAATTGCAGTGTGCCTTTCAGGGGATAAGTTTGACCGTTTTCCATGACCAGCTCTACGTTGCTGGTGGTGTTTTCCTTATGTAAATTTCCTTGCTCTACGGACTGCTTCAGTCTCATGAAATCATTGCTTGATTGGGTCACATCGACGTAGATAGGATCGAGTTGCTGGACAGTCGCCAGTTCAGTCGTTTGCCCGTTAGTGACGAGAGCACCTTCGGTCACAGTCGATTTGCCGATACGTCCGCTAATTGGCGCGGTTACTTTGGTATAAGCGAGATTGATGCGGGCGCTTTCGACCGTGGCTTTTGCGGCAATCACGGCGGCATCGGCCTGGCGGGCATCAGCAATGGCCTGATCGTACTCCTGCTGACTGATGTATTTTGTGCCCACGAGCGGAACGTAACGTTTTACCGTCAAATGCGCGATGGAAGCGGCGGCTTCACTTTTCGCCAGTTCACCTTTCGCACTGTCATAACTTGCCTGATAGGTCGCTGGATCAATCTGGTACAGGGACTGACCTGCTTGCACATCGCTGCCTTCAGTGAAATTACGATTTAGTACGATCCCGTTAACCTGTGGGCGAACTTCGGCAATACGGAAAGCGTTGGTACGGCCAGGTAATTCAGTTTTAACTTCTAACGGGGCAGTTTTCACAACATGAACGGTAACCTGCGGTTCACCGACGTGAACTTTCTCTTCTCCCTTATCGTTGCAACCCGCGATTAACGCTGCGGAGATCATGATAAAGGGGGGCAGGAGGAAAAACCTGGCATATTTCGTCATTACTATTCCTCAAAAAAACAAAAGCGCGTTATTTGCCAGAAAAAGGCAACGCGTTAACTCGCAGAAATAAAAATACAGTTCGCTATCCTACAAATTATCGTCCGGCGATGTAATAAATAGTTATGAATACTGGCCTCTCAAGGCACATAAACACAAAAATAGATTCGTGTTCTAATGTTTTGTTTTGATGTGAATTGAAGGGAGAGGAATTGTTTTGACGCAAATTGAAACGTACATTCATTAAATAAATGTATTCTACGTCAATAATGGATTTTGTTTATTTGACGATTTATAGCAGGTGAATTTTAGCCTCTCGTATAAATAAATGTTGGGTGATACATTACCTTTCATTATTTCCTTTATGTCTAATGTATTTATTTCCTGAATAATTAATCATGGCAAAAAGAACCAAAGCTGAAGCTCTGAAGACCCGGCAAGAACTGATTGAAACCGCCATCGCCCAGTTTGCGCAGCATGGTGTAAGCAAGACGACGCTCAATGATATCGCTGACGCTGCCAACGTCACGCGTGGCGCTATCTACTGGCATTTCGAAAACAAGACCCAACTGTTTAATGAGATGTGGCTGCAACAGCCTTCATTGCGGGAGTTAATTCAGGAGCGGTTGACGGCAGGGGCAGAGCATAACCCGTTTCAGCAATTGCGTGAAAAACTGATTGTTGGCTTGCAATATATTGCCGAAATTCCACGCCAACAAGCATTACTGCAAATTTTATATCACAAATGTGAATTTAATGATGAGATGCTGGCAGAGGCCGTAATACGCGAGAAGATGGGTTTTAATCCGCAGATTCTGCGCGAAATATTGCAGGCATGTCAGCAACAAGGCTGTGTGGAAAATAATCTCGATTTAGATGTAGTGATGATTATTATTGAGGGTGCTTTCTGCGGAATTGTCAAAAACTGGTTAATGAATATGGCGGGTTACGATCTTTATAAACACGCACCCGCCTTAGTCGATAACGTATTAAGAATGTTCATACCAGATAAAAATGTAGCAAAACTAATTCATAAAACAAATGAATTAGATATCGTATAAGCTTACATTCTGTTGTAGAAATCCAGTTCGTCACAGTTAACCAGTTTAAGTGGATTAACCGAATTCATATTGCGGCATTTGTCTGTTTCTGTAGCCAACAGCTCAATCCATTGCATCAGTAAAGTATCAAACAGAAAAACGGAGACAGCGAAAACGACGAGCCACCAATACTTGCGAATCATTACCTGAGCCTGTGCATGTTTAACCAAGTCTGGCAGGAAATATACACGAAATGAATAATCTGAAAACCAGGCTTACACTTCCTTTACTTTGCAATGAGATCGGGGTCAACTTCGCTGACCCGGCATCGTTTTGACAGGTTGCCGGTCTTTCTTTTTTTTACTTTCGCCAGCTCTTCCACGGAGTAATGTGACGCGATACCCAGTCGTCGGAGCCCCATCTTGATGTACTCGCTGTTAATCTCAATACCAATGAATTTTCGCCCGGTTGTGACGGCGACCGCGCCGGTGGTAAAACTGCCCGCAAACGGGTCGAGAACGATATCTCCAGGGTTTGAAGAGGCGAGAATAATGCGTTTCAGCAATGCTTCCGGCTTTTGCGTCGGATGGTTTTCATATTCATCCATCAAATAACGCACGCGCGGAAAATCCCAGACGTTGCCCGGTACTTTTTGATTATTGTAAGGCTGCGGAGGATTTTTACGATAATCGATCAACGCGCGCTGCGATCCGGTTTTGGCTTCTACCAGAATAGCATCGCTGTTAAATGTGTAGTTCTTTGCGTCTTTCACCATCATCAGGATAGGTTCGTACATGGAGCCGTAGTGTTTCTTCGCCTGTACCCCAGAACTGTCATATGACCAGACGATGCGACTTTTGATGGTAAAAAGTTTGCGACACTGGATATCGATAAAGGGCATGTTTTCGGTGCTGTTCATGATGTACATGCAGCCCTGTTTTTTAAGGATGCGGTGGCACTCTGCAATCACTTCAAATAGCCAGTTAATAAACAGCTCTTCTTTCCATGCTTCGATCAGACCATCAAAATTTTTGCCGATGTTATAAGGCGGGTCGGCAAAGATCAGATCGATGCTCCCGGTGGGGATTTTTTTTAGCTCGGCTAATGCATCACCCTGAATGATCGTTTTTGTTTCATCGCCAAACCGGGTGGGTTCACATCCTGTTCTCATGGTCACTCCCTTTGTGACGCCTATAAAAAAGGCGCTTCCCCATGCCGAGTAGCGCCTTTTTAATCAAGCATTTAGCTAACCTGAATTAGTTCATGCCGTACTTTTTCAGTTTTTTACGCAGTGTACCACGGTTGATGCCCATCATCAGCGCAGCACGGGTCTGATTACCACGGGTGTATTGCATCACCATGTCCAACAGGGGCTGTTCTACTTCAGCCAGTACCAGCTCATAGAGGTCATTAACATCCTGACCATTCAGTTGAGCAAAATAGTTCTTCAGTGCCTGTTTAACCGAGTCACGCAGGGGTTTTTGGGTTACCTGATCCTGAGAGTTAACGGTAGAAACGGTCAGTACGTCAGAATTTACGCGTTGTTCGAACATAGTTCTGTCAGCTCTTTATTTCTGTTTACGCAAAATTTTCGAAGTATGCCTCCAACGCCTCCAGCTGTTCGCTGGCATCCTCAATGGCGTTGAATGTGCGCCGAAACTGGTCATTTGGAGCGTGTTCCTGGAGATACCAGGAAACGTGTTTACGTGCAATTCGGTAACCTTTCGCCGGACCATAAAAGTCATGCAGTTCCCGAACATGCGCGCAAAGCAAGCGCTTAACCTCTGCCAAAGGCAGCGGGGGCAGCAACTCCCCAGTGTCCAGATAATGCTGGATTTCCCGAAAGATCCAGGGTCTTCCCTGAGCTGCGCGGCCTATCATCAGGGCATCCGCCCCTGTATAGTCGAGCACAGCTCTGGCTTTAAGCGGGTCAGTAATGTCGCCATTCGCGATAACCGGAATGGAAACTTTCTGCTTAACTGCCCGAATACTGTCGTATTCAGCTTCTCCATTGAACAAACAGGCGCGTGTACGACCATGAATGGTCAGAGCCTGAATGCCACAGTCTTCAGCCAGTTGGGCAATCTCTTCGCAGTTACGGTGTTCCGGCGCCCAACCGGTGCGAATCTTCAGAGTGACAGGAACGTCCACTGCATTGACGACCTCGGTAAGGATCGATTTAACGACATCCGGGTACTGCAAGAGGGCTGAGCCTGCGAGCTTGCGATTCACTTTTTTAGCCGGGCAACCCATATTGATATCAATAATTTGGGCACCGCTTTCCACGTTAATACGTGCAGCATCCGCCATTTCTTTCGGATCGCTACCGGCAATTTGCACGGTGCGAATACCGGGTTCATCAATGTGCACCATCCGTAAACGAGATTTGTCGCTTTCCCAAACCTGAGGGTTAGAAGACATCATCTCGGATACTGTCAATCCGGCTCCCATCTCGTAGCACAACGTCCGAAAAGGTCTGTCTGTAATGCCAGCCATGGGCGCTGCGATCAGGCGATTTCTGAGCTGATATTGTCCGATGCGCATGAGTTAAGAAATGACCATACTGTGACTGCAAGGCGGCGTATATTACGCATTTTTTGCACGAGATGAAAGGCCAAACTTTGACCAATCCTCTGAGATGGATCAAAGAATTGCATTTAAAATGAACGCCGCGGAATAATTAGTCATAAAAATCATCACATTAGAAACAAGTGACTAAAATTTGCACTCAAAGAAATTTGAGTAAGTTCTCAATTTTTCTTTATGAATTAAAATTCAGGCACGTGAATTTGCTCAAATAATCAGCAAAATCACGTGCCTTTTGTGATGTTGCTCGCACTTCGCGCTACACCACTATGCTGCATTGTGAAGGTTAATTCTTACGACCGGTAATGCGACACCACTCTTCTTTTTCCACAACCGGGTCGAGCGTGAAGCTATCGGCATACGCGTCACAAACGCTCTCTGCCTGGCTTGCCAGGATACCGGAAAGGCCCAGTAAACCGCCTGAAACCGGCAGGACGCTGATTAACGGTGCCAGTTCACGTAACGGGCCTGCGAGAATGTTAGCGACCACCACGTCGGCCTTCATTGCTTCAGGCTGATCTTTCGGGAGATAGAGTTCCAGTCGATCAGAAACACCATTACGTTCAGCATTGTCGCGGCTGGCCTGAATGGCCTGTGGGTCGATATCAATACCAATAGCTTTTGCTGCGCCCAACTTCAGCGCCGCGATAGCCAGAATGCCGGAACCACAGCCAAAGTCGATGACCGTTTTACCGGTTAAATCGAGGCTGTCGAGCCATTGCAGGCACAGAGAGGTGGTTGGATGAGTGCCCGTACCAAACGCCAGACCCGGATCTAACATCACGTTGACAGCATTTTCGTCTGGTACATCGCGCCAGCTTGGACAGATCCACAGACGTTCGCCAAAGCGCATCGGGTGGAAATTATCCATCCACTCGCGTTCCCAGTCTTTATCCTCCAGTTGCTCGATTTTATGCGCGAAGCCCGCGCCGAGTAGCGGATGGTTTTCCAGAATCGCCACAACTTCATTCATGTCTGTTTCTGCGTCAAACAGACCAATCACATCGGTGTCGCCCCACAGGCGAGTTTCGCCCGGCAGTGGCTCAAACACTGGCGTATCGTGGGTATCCTGAAAAGTGATAGAAACGGCACCGGCTTCCATCAGCGCATCGCTAAGATCTTCTGCATTCGCGCCGGTGGTGTTCAGTTTCAGTTGGATCCAAGGCATGGCAAAACTCTTTATTTATCAGTAGTCAAAACGGTAGCTTGCGGGACGGATGTACCGAAACGGTTTCCGACCAGGAAAGCCAGCAAACTTAGCAGTAACGAGGGCACGATAGGGTGGAAGCCCAGGTACTGAATATTTAGGGTTGCAAGTACGGCATACAGAACGCCGCCGACGATCATCGCGCTTAGCGCGCCTTTGGCGTTAGCGCGTTCCCAGTAAAGGCCCAGCACCAATGGCCACAGGAAGACGGCTTCAAGACCACCGAAGGCCAGCAAATTTAACCAGATGATCATTTCTGGCGGCTTCCAGGCGGCAAGCAGCAGCAACGCGCCGAGAACCAACGTAATCACCGCCGACATCCGCTTCAGACGCGTCTCGTTTTGCATTTGTTCCGGACGGATATTCAGATAGAGATCTTTAATGATCGTAGCGGAACTTTGCAGCAATTGGGCATTGATCGTCGACATAATCGCGGCCATTGGGGCGGCAAGGAAGATCCCGGCAGCAAACGGCGGCAACACTTTTACCATCAACGTTGGGATCACCAGATCCGGCACGGTGAGATCAGGGATCACCGCGCGGCCTAACGCGCCAGCCAGATGCATACCAAACATCAGGATCGCCACCACAATTGTACCGATGATGATCCCCCGATGTACCGCTTTGCTGTCTTTATAAGAGATACAGCGCACCGCGGTATGCGGCAGGCCAATCACCCCAAAGCACACCAGAACCCAGAACGAAGTCATGAAGGCAGGCGACAGAATATCATCAGCGCCTTGTGGTGTTACCAGTTGCGGATCAATGGATTGTAGCGTCTCTACTGCGTTGCTTAAGCCGCCAGCAGCATGGACCACGCCGACCAGTAGCACAATGGTGCCAATCAGCATCACCAGCCCTTGCATAGTGTCGTTCAGCACACTGGCGCGAAAGCCACCAAAGGCGGTATACAACGCAATACTGATGCCGAAAATCAGCAGGCCGGTTTCATAAGGAATGCCAGCAGCGGTTTCCAGTAGACGCGCACCGCCGATAAACTGCACGGTCATTGCACCAACGAATGCTACCAGCAAACTCAAACTCGCCAGCCACACCAGCAAACGGCTCTGGTAGCGGGCAAACAGCATATCGTTCAGCGTTACCGCATTGTAGCGGCGCGCGAGAATAGCGAACTTCTTGCCGAGAATACCGAGCGAAAGCCAGACAGCAGGTAGCTGAATCATCGCCAGCAATACCCAGCCCAGCCCGTATTTATAAGCAGCGCCGGGTCCGCCGATAAACGAACTGGCGCTGATATAGGTTGCGGTGAGCGTCATCGCCAGCACAATACCGCCCATAGAGCGGCTGCCGAGGAAATACTCATTCAGGAAAGTGCCCGTGTTCCGTTTACGCATCGCATAAACCGAAATCCCGAACACCACCACCAGATAGGCGACCAGCGGTAGAATCACTTCAAGCTGCATCGTCATCCTCCAGCGGAATATCGCGATAGATAAATTTCACCATCGCCCAGCACAGTCCAATAAACAGCAGCGGCGTCAGGATGCAGGCCATCTCAAACCAGCGCGGAAAACCGGTAAAACCGGGGGCAACGCCAGGTAAGTAAGCAGCTACTAACCAAACAAGCAGATACAAAAGGGTCAGCCCCAGCGCCCAGCGCGCCTCTTTATGAGCCTGAACAAAACGAGTGTCCATTTTTTGTCCCTGATGGGTGAAGAAAGCGGAGATTGTACCTTATGGGGCTTGCCGATCCCCAGAAATAAAAAAGGCCGGAAAATCCGGCCTTTTGACGCTGTTGCAGTCTTATTTTTCCTGAAGACCGAGTTTTTTCTCCAGATAGTGGATGTTAGTGCCACCATGCTGGAAGTTCTCGTCGTTCATGATGCGGATCTGCAGATCAACGTTGGTTTTGATACCGTCGATGATTAGCTCCTGCAGCGCATTCTTCATGCGTGCAATCGCCACATCACGGTTTTCACCGTAGCAAATCAGTTTGCCGATCATTGAGTCATAGTACGGCGGCACGGTGTAGCCAGCGTAGATATGAGACTCCCAACGCACGCCAAAACCGCCAGGTGCGTGGAAACGGGTGATTTTGCCCGGGCTTGGCAGGAAGGTGTTTGGATCTTCGGCATTGATACGGCATTCCACCGCATGGCCGCGAACATGAACTTCTTCTTGCTTGATCGACAGCGGTTGACCGGCAGCGATACGCAACTGCTCTTTGATCAGGTCAACGCCGGTGATCATTTCAGTAACCGGGTGTTCTACCTGAATACGGGTGTTCATTTCGATGAAATAGAATTCGCCGTTTTCAAACAGGAATTCGAAAGTACCTGCTCCGCGATAGCCGATATCAACACACGCTTTGGCACAACGTTCGCCAATGTAGCGACGCAGTTCCGGGGTAATGCCCGGTGCTGGCGCTTCTTCGACCACTTTCTGGTGACGGCGCTGCATGGAGCAGTCACGTTCAGCCAGATAGATAGCGTTGCCCTGGCCGTCCGCCAGTACCTGAATCTCGACGTGGCGAGGATTTTCCAGGTATTTCTCCATGTAAACCATATCGTTGCTGAAAGCAGCTTTCGCTTCCGCACGCGTCATGGAGATGGATTGCGCCAGTTCAGCGTCGCTGCGCACTACGCGCATACCGCGACCGCCGCCGCCGCCGGAAGCTTTGATAATTACCGGGTAACCAATGCGTTTAGCAATGGCGCGGTTTTTATCCATATCGTCGCCCAGCGGGCCGTCAGACCCTGGTACACAAGGGACGCCAGCTTTTTTCATCGCGGCAATTGCCGACACTTTGTCACCCATCAGGCGAATGGTGTCTGCTTTCGGGCCGATGAAGATAAAGCCAGAGCGTTCAACCTGCTCAGCAAAATTGGCGTTTTCGGAAAGGAAGCCGTAACCCGGATGGATTGCTACTGCGCCAGTGATTTCAGCGGCGCTGATGATTGCCGGGATGTTCAGATAGCTTTTTACTGACGGAGCAGGGCCAATACAGACCGTTTCATCTGCCAGTAATACGTGTTTTAGGTCGCGATCCGCGCTGGAGTGCACTGCGACAGTCTTGATGCCCAGTTCTTTACAGGCACGAAGAATACGCAATGCAATCTCGCCACGGTTGGCAATAACAATTTTATCCAGCATGTTCGCCTCGTTACTCGATGACGACCAGCGGCTCGTCAAATTCTACCGGTTGTCCACTTTCGACCAGAATTGCTTTCACAGTACCGGATTTGTCTGCTTCGATCTGGTTCATCATTTTCATGGCTTCAACGATGCACAGGGTATCGCCCACGTTCACTTTCTGACCCACTTCGATGAACGCTTTCGCGTCCGGGCTTGGGGTGCGGTAGAAAGTACCAACCATTGGGGAACGTACGATGTGACCACTGATTTCCGCTGCTGCTGGCGCTTCCATGGAAGGAACGGTCGCCGGAGCGGCTGCGTTAGACTGAGCTGGCTGCTGCATCATTGGTGCAGCGTAAGCTTGTTGCATCATCGGGAAACTTGCGGCAGGTGCTGCACGGCTGATGCGTACTGACTCTTCGCCTTCAGAAATTTCCAGTTCAGAGATGCCTGATTCTTCAACCAGCTCGATCAGTTTTTTAATCTTACGAATATCCATGAGTGGGTTCCGTACTCTTTGTTTAGTGTGATTGTGACAGGCGTTTCACCGCCGTCTGTAAAGCGTATGCCCCGACAGTAGCTGTATGCATAGCGATAAATTCCAGCCAGCCGGGACGCCGGTCTATTTTGCCCCAGAGTGTCAATGTGAGACTTGACGGACATTGTGCAGCGATCTGCTGCCATTCTCCGGCAAAAAACAAAATATACCTTCGTTTCGCCATTGTCACCTTTTCCGCAGCTCAAAAACTGCGTTAGGGAGAACGAGGTCGCACATTATAACGATTTCGTAGCAAATGGCAGCTAAATACTGGTCTTATCAGGGAAGATAATCAACAGCTAACATGTAAATAACTTTCAACGCCGCGTATTTTGCAACAAGCCGCACAGTTCATGAAATTAGCGCCACCATTGACGGAACTTCTTATAACGTAAGGCTAAAAGCAGTAAAGCCAGCCCAGCGTAGATGATTGGCTGTGGTGAGATAATCTTTACTGACCACAGATAATGTATGGGGGCCAGGATCGCGACAAGATAGACGAAGTTATGCAATTGTTGCCAGCGTTTGCCTAAGTTTCGCTGCATCGCCTGCGTGGAAGTGAATGTTAAAGCCAGTAAAATCAGCCAACTGATAATTCCGAGCGTTAAATAAGGTCGGGTGACTAATTCCTGACCCAATAACGTCAGATTATTCACTCCCAGCTCCAGCAAGGCATAACTGGTTAAGTGCAGCGTTGCCCAGGCGAAACACCATAAACCCAACAGGCGGCGAGTGCGAATCAATAATGGTTGTTTAGCGTAGCGCGCCAGCGGCGTAACCAACAAGGTCGCCAGCAAGAATTTCAGCGCAGTCCGACCGGTAAAATGCTGAATATCTTTCACCGGATCGGCACTTAATCCACCGTGGTTAATTGCCCACATCAGCCAGACAAACGGCAAAAATCCGGCAAGATGCAGGCAAACTTTCAGCCATGTCACTTGTTTTGCTGTCAGTCGCACTTAGAAATTCTCCCGTAAATCCAGTCCACGATAAAGCGACGCTACTTGATCGGCGTATCCGTTAAACAACAGCGTTGGCTGACGTTGTACATCAAGAATGCCACCTGAACCGATAAACCGTTCGGTAGCCTGCGACCAACGGGGATGATCAACATGCGGATTGACGTTGGCATAAAAGCCGTATTCATCGGGCGCAGCCAGATTCCAGGTGGTTGGCGGACGCTCCCGGGTCAGCTTAATACTGACAATCGATTTAATCCCTTTAAAGCCATATTTCCACGGCACAATCAGCCGTACCGGTGCGCCATTTTGCGGCGGTAACGCCTTGCCATAAACACCAACGGTCATCAGTGTGAGCGGATGCATCGCTTCGTCGAGACGTAATCCTTCTATATAAGGATATTTCAGGCCGCCGCCAATAAACCGGTCCTGCTGGCCTGGCATCTGTTCCGGCGCATAAATGGTTTCGAAGGCGACGTATTTCGCGTTACTGGTCGGTTCTGCCAGTGCCAGCAATTTGTGCAGCGGAAAACCAATCCACGGCACCACCATCGACCATGCTTCTACGCAACGCATACGATAAATCCGCTCTTCCAGCGGGAAACGACGGGTCAGTGCATCATGATCGAGGGTTAACGGTTTAGCGACTTCACCGCTGATTTTCAACGTCCACGGATCAGTTTTCAGACTGCCGGCATTTGCCGCTGGATCGGCTTTATCCAGTCCGAACTCATAGAAGTTGTTATAGCCGGAAACTTTATCTTCCGGCGTCAGTGGCAGGTTATTTTGCCAGGCGGCAGGCCTGCTGAATTCTAATGGCTTTCCGGCTGGTGCGGGCGGGCGATCGTTACCCTTAAACCAGCTAAGCAGGTCGGCATGAGTAGTGGTTGGTAGAGAAAGTGCAGCAGCGCTGATGCCTAACGTTTTCAGAATCTGCCGACGTTGCATAAAAAAAGCCGATTCGGCAGTGACATCGGCTTCTGTAAGTTGACGAATTTTTTTCATAACAGACTCCCGGTATGCTCCTGATTACTATGGCAGGGAGAATGTCAAAGTGCTGCTAAAATTCGTTAACGATATGTAAATTATTTTGTGCGAAATCTTAGCTTATTTTTACCAATGTGCGCCCTTGCACCTGGTTATTAATAATGGCTTCAGCAAACTTCGGAGCATCTGCCAGCGAAATTTCTTTTGCTGCCTGCGAATAGAATGATTCCGGTAGATCTGCGACCAGACGCTGCCAGGCTTGCGCGCGGCGTTCTGGTGGCGTCATGACTGAATCCACCCCTTGTAAACGGACATTACGCAGAATGAACGGCATTACCGTGGTTGGCAGGGCAAAGCCACCCGCCAGACCACAGGCTGCCACACAGCCACCGTAGTTCATTTGTGCCAGTACTTTCGCCAGCACTTTGTCGCCAACAGTATCAATCGCGCCAGCCCAAAGCTGTTTTTCCAGTGGACGGGATTCAGCAAACTCATCGCGCGGCAAAATACGGCTGGCACCTAACCTTTTCAGGTATTCATGGGTACTTTCACGACCAGAAACGGCAACGACCTGATAACCCAACTTATGCAACAGTGCTACGGCCGTACTGCCGACGCCGCCGCTGGCGCCCGTAACGACAATTTCGCCATCCTGCGGATGAATACCGGCATCTTCCAGCGCCATTACGCACAGCATGGCGGTAAACCCGGCAGTACCGATAACCATCGCTTTACGCGCGTCCAGACCTTGCGGCATGGCAACCAGCCAGTCACCTTTCACGCGCGCCTGCTGTGCCAGCCCGCCCCAGTGGTTTTCACCAACGCCCCAACCGGTGAGTAACACTTCCTGACCGGCATGAAAACGAGGATCTTCACTGGCGCGTACGATTCCTGCGAAGTCTATGCCAGGAATCATCGGAAAATTGCGGATGATTTTTCCTTTACCGGTAATCGCCAGCGCATCTTTATAATTCAGGCTCGACCAGTGGACATCGACCGTCACATCGCCTTCCGGCAGGCGACTTGCGTCCAGAGTCTGTACAGATGCGAGGGTTTTGCCGTCCTGCTGTTCTAAAAGTAACGCCTGCATAAGAGGTCCTCATGTGCATGATGGATTGGAAAATAATTTCTGAAGACTATACTCGCTAATGGAAAAGCAAAGCCGATGAAGCGCAATAAATTGCGAGATAAATCTGATTTGCTGGTATGCCCGCGTCCTCACTATCGGAGTTAACACAAGGATGAGATTAACGACGAAATTTTCGGCCTTTGTCACGCTGCTCACCGGGTTAACAATTTTTGTGACTCTGCTGGGCTGCTCGCTTAGTTTCTACAACGCCATTCAGTATAAGTTTAGTCATCGTGTTCAGGCAGTGGCGACGGCGATCGATACCCATCTTGTGTCGAATGACTTCAGCACATTGAGGCCACAAATCAGCGAACTGATGATGTCGGCGGATATCGTTCGCGTGGATCTTTTGCACGATAAAAAACAGGTTTATACCCAGTCCCGCAATGGCAGCTACCGTCCGGTTGGTACTAGCGATCTGTTTCGCGAGCTGACTGTACCGTTGATTAAACATCCGGGGATGTCTCTGCATTTGGTGTATCAGGACCCGATGGGCAACTATTTCCACTCGCTGATGACCACTGCACCGCTCACTGGTGCGATTGGATTTATCATTATTATGCTCTTCCTGGCTGTACGCTGGTTGCAACGGCAACTTGCCGGGCAAGAACTGCTGGAAACCCGCGCCACTCGTATCTTAAACGGTGAGCGCGGCACGAATGTGCTGGGCACCATCTATGAATGGCCGCCAGGGGCCAGCAGTGCACTGGATACGCTGCTTTGCGAAATTCAGAATGCGCGCGAACAGCACAGTCGTCTCGATACGCTGATTCGTTCCTATGCTGCGCAGGATATTAAAACTGGCCTCAATAACCGCCTCTTTTTCGACAACCAACTGGCAACGTTACTGGAAGATCAGGAGAAAGTAGGGACTCACGGGATCGTGATGATGATCCGCCTGCCGGATTTCAATATGTTGAGCGACACCTGGGGGCACAGTCAGGTTGAAGAACAACTCTTTACCCTGACAAATTTGTTATCGACATTTATGATGCGCTATCCGGGGTCGCTGCTGGCACGTTATCACCGTAGCGATTTTGCCGTGCTGTTGCCACACCGGACATTAAAAGAGGCGGAGAGCATTGCCGGGCAATTGATCAAGGCGGTTGATACCTTACCGAGTAATAAAATGCTCGATCGTGATGATATGATTCACATCGGCATCTGTGCCTGGCGTAGTGGGCAGGATACCGAACAGGTGATGGAACATGCTGAATCCGCTACGCGCAATGCCGGATTACAGGGCGGCAACAGTTGGGCCATTTACGATGACTCGTTACCTGAAAAAGGGCGCGGTAACGTTCGTTGGCGTACGCTCATTGAGCAAATGCTTAGCCGCGGCGGCCCGCGTCTTTATCAGAAACCGGCGGTTACCCGTGAGGGGCAGGTTCATCACCGCGAGCTGATGTGCCGCATCTTTGATGGTAATGAAGAGGTCAGCTCGGCGGAATATATGCCGATGGTGTTGCAGTTTGGCTTATCGGAAGAGTATGACCGCCTGCAAGTCAGTCGCCTCATCCCGCTGCTACGCTATTGGCCGCAAGAAAATCTGGCGATTCAGGTCACCGTTGAGTCGTTGATTCGTCCACGTTTCCAGCGTTGGCTACGCGATACGTTGATGCAATGTGAAAAATCGCAACGAAAACGCATAATTATTGAACTTGCAGAGGCTGATGTTGGTCAACATATCGGTCGCTTGCAACCTGTTATTCGTTTAGTGAATGCTTTAGGGGTTCGGGTCGCCGTCAACCAGGCCGGATTGACGCTGGTAAGTACCCGTTGGATCAAAGAACTTAATGTTGAATTACTCAAGCTCCATCCGGGGCTGGTAAGAAACATTGAGAAGCGAACAGAGAATCAATTGTTGGTTCAGAGCATGGTAGAAGCGTGTTCCGGGACCAACACTCAGGTTTACGCTACGGGCGTACGTTCGCGAAGCGAGTGGCAGACCCTGATTCAGCGCGGGGTTTTAGGTGGACAGGGGGATTTTTTCGCGTCCTCACAGCCACTTGATACTAACGTGAAAAAATATTCACAAAGATACTCGGTTTAACCTGCCGTTTGATCCGTTTTCACGTAGAATAATGCGCGCTGCGTTTCACGGGAGCGTGCTTGTCTGTTCGCCAGATTGTTGCAGCACATATGCAGATGAATGACCTTACGCAGTTGCAAACAGGCGAGGAATGCTACTGATGCATTTAGCCTCTCTGGACTCAGGTAGAGATTTGTAACAAAGGAAACAAACTGCACTAATTTTCACCGCAGCAGATGATTTTTGCGCCTTGTCGCTGCTGCGTGTGGTTGGTAAAGTAAGCGGATTTTCTTTTCCGCCCCAGCTTTCAGGATTATCCCTTAGTATGTTGAAAAAATTTCGTGGCATGTTTTCCAATGACTTGTCCATTGACCTGGGTACTGCGAATACCCTTATTTATGTAAAAGGACAAGGCATCGTATTGAATGAGCCTTCCGTGGTGGCCATTCGTCAGGATCGTGCCGGTTCACCGAAAAGCGTAGCTGCAGTAGGTCATGACGCGAAGCAGATGCTGGGCCGCACGCCAGGCAATATCGCTGCCATTCGCCCAATGAAAGATGGCGTTATCGCTGACTTCTTTGTGACTGAAAAGATGCTCCAGCACTTTATCAAACAAGTGCACAGCAACAGCTTTATGCGTCCAAGCCCGCGTGTTCTGGTTTGTGTGCCGGTTGGTGCTACCCAGGTTGAGCGCCGTGCTATTCGTGAATCCGCGCAGGGCGCAGGTGCCCGCGAAGTCTTCCTGATTGAAGAACCGATGGCCGCAGCAATCGGTGCAGGCTTGCCGGTATCTGAAGCAACCGGTTCAATGGTGGTTGATATCGGTGGCGGTACTACTGAAGTTGCCGTTATTTCTCTGAACGGCGTGGTTTACTCCTCTTCTGTACGTATCGGTGGTGACCGCTTCGACGAAGCGATCATCAACTACGTTCGCCGTAACTATGGCTCTTTGATCGGTGAAGCGACCGCAGAACGTATCAAACACGAAATCGGTTCTGCTTATCCGGGCGATGAAGTCCGTGAAATCGAAGTTCGTGGCCGTAACCTGGCAGAAGGTGTGCCACGCGGCTTTACGCTGAACTCCAACGAAATCCTTGAAGCGCTGCAAGAGCCGCTGACCGGCATCGTTAGCGCGGTGATGGTTGCGCTGGAACAGTGTCCGCCGGAACTCGCTTCCGACATCTCCGAGCGCGGAATGGTGCTCACTGGCGGTGGTGCGTTGCTGCGTAACCTTGACCGTTTGTTAATGGAAGAAACCGGCATTCCAGTTGTTGTTGCTGAAGACCCGCTGACCTGTGTGGCGCGTGGTGGCGGCAAGGCGCTGGAAATGATCGACATGCACGGCGGCGACCTGTTCAGCGAAGAGTAATCGGATGCAGGCAGGGGTAGCGTCTGTTTACCCTGCCTGATCTGATACGAGAATACGCATAACTTATGAAGCCAATTTTTAGCCGTGGCCCGTCGCTACAGATTCGCCTTATTCTGGCGGTGCTGGTGGCGCTCGGCGTTATTATTGCCGACAGTCGCCTGGGGACGTTTAGTCAAATCCGTACTTATATGGATACCGCCGTCAGTCCTTTCTACTTTATTTCTAATGCTCCTCGAGAATTGCTGGATGGCGTATCGCAGACGCTGGCCTCGCGCGATCAACTAGAACTTGAAAACCGGGCGTTACGTCAAGAACTGCTGTTGAAAAACAGCGAGCTGCTGATGCTTGGACAATACAAACAGGAGAACGCGCGTCTGCGCGAGCTGCTGGGTTCTCCGCTGCGTCAGGATGAGCAGAAGATGGTGACCCAGGTTATCTCTACGGTTAACGATCCGTACAGCGATCAGGTTGTTATCGACAAAGGCAGCGTTAACGGGGTTTATGAAGGTCAGCCGGTCATCAGCGATAAAGGTGTTGTTGGTCAGGTGGTAGCGGTCGCAAAACTGACCAGCCGCGTGCTGCTGATCTGTGACGCGACCCATGCGCTGCCAATTCAGGTACTTCGTAACGATATCCGCGTAATTGCAGCGGGTAACGGTTGTACTGATGATTTACAACTTGAGCATCTGCCAGCGAATACTGATATTCGTGTTGGTGATGTATTGGTGACATCTGGTCTTGGTGGTCGTTTCCCGGAAGGTTATCCGGTGGCGGTCGTCTCTTCCGTGAAGCTCGATACCCAGCGCGCTTATACCGTGATTCAGGCTCGTCCGACTGCGGGTCTGCAACGTTTGCGTTATCTGTTGCTGCTGTGGGGCGCGGATCGTAACGGCGCTAATCCAATGACGCCGGAAGAAGTGCATCGCGTTGCTAATGAACGCCTGATGCAAATGATGCCGCAGGTGTTGCCTTCGCCAGATGCAATGGGACCAAAACTTCCGGAACCGGCAACGGGAATTACCCAGCCAGATCCGCAGCAACCAGCAACGGGTACTGCCACTAACCGCTCTCCACAAGGGGTTACGCCGCCGCAAAGTGGTGCTCAACCGCCTGCACGTGCGCCGGGAGGGCAATAGTGGCGAGATATCGTAGCCAGGGACGCTGGGTTATCTGGCTCTCTTTCCTCATCGCGTTGTTACTACAAATTATGCCCTGGCCGGATAACCTCATCGTTTTCCGGCCAAACTGGGTATTACTCATTTTATTGTATTGGATCCTGGCCTTGCCCCATCGCGTAAATGTGGGCACAGGTTTTGTGATGGGTGCCATACTGGATCTGATCAGCGGTTCTACGCTCGGTGTACGGGCGTTGTCGATGAGTATCATTGCTTATCTGGTAGCGCTGAAATTCCAGCTTTTCCGCAACCTGGCATTATGGCAGCAGGCGCTGGTCGTCATGTTGCTTTCGCTGGTAGTGGATATTATTGTTTTCTGGTCAGAGTTTTTGGTGATCAACGTCTCTTTCAGACCCGAAGTGTTCTGGAGTAGTGTAGTCAATGGTGTGCTCTGGCCGTGGATTTTCTTGCTGATGCGCAAAATCCGTCAGCAGTTTGCAGTGCAATAAAGGTTTCTATGACTTCTCTGTATTTAGCTTCCGGTTCTCCACGTCGTCAGGAGTTACTTGCGCAACTTGGCCTCACTTTCGAACGTATTGTTACGGGCATTGAGGAGCAGCGTCATCCGCAGGAGAGCGCGCAGCAGTATGTTGTGCGTCTGGCGCGCGAAAAAGCGCAAGCGGGCGTCGAGCAAGCAGCGCAGGATTTGCCTGTGCTGGGGGCGGATACTATCGTGATCCTGAATGGAGAAGTGTTAGAGAAACCGCGCGACGCAGAACATGCGGCGCAGATGTTACGCAAATTATCGGGACAGACCCATCAGGTAATGACAGCAGTGGCGCTGGCCGACAGCCAGCACATTCTCGATTGCCTGGTGGTTACCGATGTGACTTTCAGAATGTTAACAGGTGAAGACATCGCGGGCTATGTCGCCAGCGGTGAACCGTTAGATAAAGCAGGTGCATACGGTATTCAGGGGCTGGGTGGTTGTTTTGTCAGGAAGATAAATGGCAGCTATCACGCCGTAGTCGGCTTACCGCTGGTTGAAACGTATGAATTATTAAGTAATTTTAACGCACTGCGTGAGAAAAGGGATAAACATGACGGCTGAATTGTTGGTAAACGTAACGCCTTCGGAAACGCGAGTGGCGTATATTGATGGCGGCATTCTGCAGGAAATTCATATTGAACGTGAGGCGCGACGCGGAATCGTAGGCAATATCTACAAGGGTCGTGTAAGTCGTGTACTTCCGGGTATGCAGGCGGCTTTTGTAGATATTGGGCTGGAGAAAGCCGCGTTTCTACACGCTTCTGACATTATGCCGCACACCGAATGTGTGGCGGGCGAGGAACAAAAGCAGTTCACGGTACGCGACATTTCGGAACTGGTCCGCCAGGGGCAAGATCTGATGGTACAGGTGGTGAAAGACCCTCTGGGCACCAAAGGCGCGCGCCTGACCACGGATATCACGCTGCCGTCTCGCTATCTGGTGTTTATGCCTGGCGCATCCCACGTTGGGGTTTCCCAACGCATTGAAAGTGAATCCGAACGTGAACGCCTGAAAAAAGTGGTCGCAGAGTATTGTGACGAGCAGGGTGGGTTTATCATCCGTACCGCAGCGGAAGGTGTTGGCGAAGCAGAACTGGCTTCCGATGCCGCTTATTTGAAGCGCGTGTGGACTAAAGTGATGGAGCGTAAAAAGCGCCCACAGACTCGTTATCAACTGTATGGCGAACTGGCGCTGGCACAGCGTGTCCTGCGTGATTTTGCTGATGCCGAACTGGACCGTATTCGCGTTGACTCGCGTCTGACTTACGAAGCATTGCTGGAGTTTACCTCGGAATACATTCCTGAGATGACCAGCAAGCTGGAGCATTACACGGGCCGCCAGCCGATTTTCGATCTCTTTGATGTAGAAAATGAAATTCAGCGGGCGCTGGAGCGCAAAGTTGAGCTGAAGTCCGGTGGCTATCTGATTATCGATCAGACCGAAGCAATGACTACTGTGGATATTAATACCGGGGCGTTTGTCGGTCATCGCAATCTGGACGACACCATTTTCAATACCAATATTGAAGCGACGCAGGCTATTGCTCGCCAGTTACGGTTGCGTAACCTGGGCGGGATTATCATCATTGATTTCATTGACATGAATAATGAAGATCACCGTCGTCGCGTGCTTCATTCACTGGAACAGGCGTTGAGCAAAGACCGGGTAAAAACCAGCGTTAACGGTTTCTCGGCACTGGGACTGGTGGAGATGACGCGTAAGCGAACCCGCGAAAGTATTGAGCACGTACTGTGTAATGAATGCCCAACCTGCCACGGTCGCGGAACGGTGAAAACGGTGGAAACCGTATGTTATGAAATCATGCGAGAAATCGTTCGTGTGCACCATGCTTACGACTCTGACCGTTTCCTGGTCTATGCTTCTCCGGCAGTAGCCGAAGCCTTGAAAGGCGAAGAGTCGCACTCACTGGCGGAAGTGGAAATTTTCGTTGGCAAACAGGTTAAAGTACAAATTGAACCGCTCTATAACCAGGAGCAGTTTGATGTCGTTATGATGTAAACAGATGCTGGGTCGCCATCCGGCAAAGGGTTTTTGAGTCACATTTTTAGCAGACAAGGAGTGACGGGTGAGGCGATTGCCGGGGATTTTACTGCTTACTGGAGCCGCGCTCGTTGTGATCGCTGCGCTGCTGGTCAGCGGCCTGCGTATTGCTTTACCGTACCTCGACGCCTGGCGTCCGGAAATCCTCAACAAAATAGAATCTGCTACCGGAATGCCGGTGGCTGCCAGTCAACTCTCTGCCAGTTGGCAGAATTTTGGTCCGACGCTTGAAGCACGCGACATTCGTGCAGAGCTAAAAGATGGCGGTGAGTTTTCGGTTAAACGCGTCACCCTGGCGCTGGATGTCTGGCAGAGCCTGCTGCATATGCGCTGGCAGTTTCGCGATCTCACTTTCTGGCAACTGCGCTTTCGCACCAATACACCAATTTCCAGCGACAGCGGTAATGACAGCCTGGAAGCCAGCCACATCAGCGATCTTTTTCTACGCCAGTTCGATCACTTCGATCTCCGCGATAGCGAAGTCAGCTTTCTGACGCCATCAGGCCAGCGTGCTGAACTGGCGATCCCGCAACTTACCTGGCTTAACGATCCGCGTCGGCACCGTGCGGAAGGCCAGGTAAGTCTCTCCAGCCTTACCGGACAGCACGGCGTGATGCAGGTGCGGATGGATCTGCGTGATGACGAGGGGTTGTTAAGCAACGGTCGCGTATGGCTACAGGCTGATGATATCGACCTGAAACCGTGGCTGGGTAAATGGATGCAGGACAACATTGCGCTGGAAACGGCGCAGTTCTCGCTGGAAGGCTGGATGACGATCGACAAAGGCGATGTGACCGGTGGCGACGTCTGGCTGAAACAGGGCGGCGCAAGCTGGTTGGGTGAGAAGAAAGCGCATTCGCTGTCGGTGGATAATCTGACCGCACATATTACGCGTGAAAATCCGGGCTGGCAGTTTTCTATTCCTGATACTCGTATCACTATGGACGGCAAACCCTGGCCAAGCGGGGCATTGACGCTGGCCTGGATACCGGAACAGGACGTTGGTGGGAAAAATAATAAACGCAGTGACGAACTACGTATTCGCGCCAGCAATCTGGAACTGGCTGGGCTGGAAGGCATACGCCCGTTGGCAGCGAAACTTTCACCTGCTTTGGGGGATATCTGGCGTTCCACGCAACCGAGCGGCAAGATCAACACGTTGGCACTGGATATCCCGCTTCAGGCTGCAGAAAAGACCCGCTTTCAGGCATCGTGGAGCGATCTGGCCTGGAAGCAATGGAAATTACTACCGGGGGCGGAACATTTCTCCGGGACGCTTTCCGGTAGCGTAGAAAATGGTTTGCTTACCGCTTCCATGAAGCAGGCGAAAATGCCTTACGAAACGGTATTTCGTGCGCCGCTGGAAATTGTCGACGGCAAGGCGGCCTTAAGCTGGCTGAATAACGATAAGGGTTTTCAGCTCGATGGCCGCAATATTGATGTCAAAGCCAAAGCCGTCCATGCGCGTGGTGGTTTCCGTTACCTGCAACCGGCTAATGATGAACCCTGGCTGGGCATTCTGGCTGGCATCAGTACCGATGATGGTTCGCAAGCCTGGCGCTATTTCCCGGAAAACCTGATGGGTAAAGACCTGGTTGATTACTTAAGTGGGGCGATTCAGGGTGGTGAGGCGGAGAACGCGACGCTGGTTTATGGCGGCAATCCGCATCTTTTTCCATACAAACACAACGAAGGTCAGTTTGAGGTGTTGGTGCCGCTGCGTAATGCGAAGTTTGCTTTCCAGCCGGACTGGCCAGCATTAACTAATCTCGATATTGAACTGGACTTTATTAACGACGGTTTATGGATGAAAACCGATGGCGTTAATCTGGGTGGCGTGCGTGCCAGCAATCTCACCGCAGTGATCCCTGACTACTCGAAAGAAAAGTTGCTGATTGATGCTGACATAAAAGGTCCGGGCAAAGCTGTTGGCCCTTATTTTGATGAGACGCCGCTGAAGGATTCGCTGGGGGCGACCCTGCAAGAACTCCAGCTCGACGGCGATGTGAATGCTCGCTTACATCTCGATATCCCGCTGGACGGCGAGCTGGTTACAGCGAAAGGCGAAGTGACGCTGCGTAACAACAGTCTGTTTATCAAACCGCTTGATAGCACTCTGAAAAATTTGAGCGGCAAATTCAGCTTTATCAATGGCGATCTACAAAGCGAATCACTAACCGCAAACTGGTTTAACCAGCCACTGAACGTGGATTTTTCCACCAAAGAAGGGGCGAAAGCCTACCAGGTTGCGGTGAATCTCAACGGCAACTGGCAACCAGCGAAAACTGGCGTTCTGCCTGAAGCGCTGAATGAAGCGTTAAGCGGCAGTATGGCATGGGATGGTAAAGTGGGCATTGAGCTACCTTATCAAGCTGGCGCAACGTATAACGTTGAACTGAACGGCGATCTGAAGAATGTGAGCAGTCACTTACCTTCACCGTTAGCCAAACCTGCTGGCGAACCGTTGCCAATTAACGTTAAGGTCAACGGCAATCTCAACAGCTTTGAATTAACCGGACAGGCTGGCGCGGATAACCATTTCAATAGCCGCTGGTTGCTCGGTCAAAAGCTGACGCTCGATCGCGCCATCTGGGCGGCAGACAGCAAAACGCTCCCTCCGTTACCGGAGCAAAGTGGTGTTGAACTCAATATGCCGCCGATGAACGGTGCCGAGTGGCTGGCCTTGTTCCAGAAAGGCGCAACGGAAAAAGTTGGCAGCGCAGCGAGTTTCCCTCAGCACATTACGCTACGTACACCGATGTTGTCGCTGGGAAATCAGCAATGGAATAACCTGAGCATTGTTTCGCAACCGATGGCAAATGGTACGCAGGTCGAGGCGCAAGGGCGTGAAATCAACGCTACGCTGGCGATGCGTAATAACGCACCGTGGTTAGCGAATATCAAATATCTCTATTACAACCCGAGCGTGGCAAAAACTCGTGGTGATTCAACGCCGTCATCACCTTTCCCGACAACGGAGCGTATCAGCTTCCGTGGCTGGCCGGATGCGCAAATACGTTGCGCAGAATGTTGGTTATGGGGGCAAAAATTCGGCCGCATCGACAGTGATATCACCATTTCCGGCGATACGTTAACCCTGACCAACGGGCTGATTGATACCGGTTTCTCGCGGCTCACTGCTGATGGTGAATGGGTTAATAATCCCGGAAATCAACGGACATCGCTGAAAGGAAAACTGCGCGGACAGAAAATTGATGCTGCCGCAGAATTTTTTGGTGTTACGACGCCAATACGCCAGTCATCATTTAATGTGGATTACGATTTGCACTGGCGTAAATCGCCGTGGCAGCCAGACGAGGCGACATTGAACGGCATCATTCATACACAACTGGGCAAAGGTGAAATTACCGAAATTAGCACCGGACATGCCGGACAGTTGCTGCGCTTATTGAGTGTTGATGCCCTGATGCGTAAGCTGCGCTTTGATTTCAGGGATACCTTTGGCGAAGGGTTCTATTTTGACTCCATTCGCAGCACCGCGTGGATTAAAGACGGCGTTATGCACACTGACGACACGCTGGTGGATGGCCTGGAAGCGGATATCGCCATGAAAGGATCGGTAAATCTGGTGCGTCGCGATCTCAATATGGAAGCGGTTGTCGCGCCAGAGATTTCTGCGACAGTGGGCGTGGCTGCGGCCTTTGCGGTTAACCCGATTGTCGGCGCGGCAGTGTTTGCCGCCAGTAAAGTGCTGGGGCCGCTGTGGAGTAAGGTCTCCATTTTGCGCTATCGCATTTCTGGTCGGCTGGATGCTCCGCAAATCAACGAAGTGTTGCGTCAGCCGCGTAAAGAAAAAGCGCAATGATTTGACGAGGGCATGTAATTGCCCCAATCTCATAAGATAATCGTTGCCATAAAACCAACGAACCGGAACAAACCGCAGGCCGGATAAGGCGTTTACGCCGCACCCGGCAGCCGTAAAAAATCCTCTACCGCAGTAACTAACGAGTAGCAAAAACGATGAGTCTGAACCTGGTAAGTGAACAATTGCTAGCGGCGAACGGCCTGAAACATCAGGACTTGTTCGCGATCCTCGGTCAACTGGCCGAACGTCGCCTTGATTATGGCGATCTCTATTTTCAGTCGAGCTATCACGAGTCCTGGGTTTTAGAAGACCGCATTATCAAAGATGGTTCTTACAACATCGATCAGGGTGTTGGCGTGCGTGCAATCAGCGGTGAAAAAACCGGGTTTGCTTACGCAGACCAAATCAGCCTGCTGGCGCTGGAGCAGAGCGCGCAAGCGGCGCGCACCATCGTCCGTGATAGTGGCGATGGCAAAGTACAAACACTGGGCGCGGTAGAGCATAGCCCGCTGTATACCTCGCTTGATCCGCTGCAAAGCATGAGCCGCGAAGAGAAGCTGGATATCCTGCGCCGCGTCGATAAAGTTGCCCGCGAAGCGGACAAGCGCGTACAGGAAGTGACTGCCAGCCTGAGCGGCGTCTATGAATTAATTTTGGTCGCGGCGACTGACGGAACTCTGGCGGCGGATGTCCGCCCTCTGGTGCGTCTTTCCGTGAGCGTTCTGGTCGAAGAAGATGGTAAACGCGAACGTGGTGCCAGCGGCGGCGGCGGTCGTTTCGGTTATGAGTTCTTCCTTGCTGACCTCGATGGTGAAGTTCGCGCTGATGCATGGGCGAAAGAAGCAGTGCGTATGGCACTGGTCAATCTTTCCGCCGTTGCCGCGCCTGCGGGGACTATGCCGGTTGTTCTCGGCGCTGGCTGGCCGGGCGTGTTGTTGCATGAAGCGGTCGGTCACGGCCTGGAAGGCGACTTCAACCGCCGTGGTACATCGGTCTTTAGTGGCCAGCTCGGTGAGCTGGTGGCTTCTGAACTGTGTACCGTGGTTGATGACGGTACGATGGTTGATCGCCGTGGTTCGGTGGCGATTGATGACGAAGGCACACCAGGTCAATACAACGTGTTGATTGAGAACGGGATCCTGAAAGGTTACATGCAGGATAAACTCAATGCGCGTTTAATGGGTATGACGCCGACCGGCAATGGTCGCCGTGAATCTTACGCTCACCTGCCAATGCCGCGTATGACCAACACCTACATGCTGCCGGGTAAATCGACACCGCAGGAAATCATTGAATCCGTTGAGTATGGTATCTATGCGCCGAACTTTGGCGGCGGTCAGGTAGATATCACCTCTGGTAAATTTGTCTTCTCCACCTCAGAAGCGTATCTGATTGAAAACGGTAAAGTGACGAAGCCGGTGAAAGGCGCAACGTTGATTGGTTCCGGTATCGAAACCATGCAGCAGATTTCGATGGTGGGCAACGACCTGAAACTGGATAACGGCGTGGGTGTCTGCGGTAAAGAAGGGCAGAGCCTGCCGGTTGGCGTAGGTCAGCCGACGCTGAAAGTCGATAACCTGACTGTTGGTGGTACAGCGTAATCTGTCCAGGACGGTAAGCGTCGCATCAGGCATCGGTTGCCGGATGCGGCGTGAATGCCTTATTCGACCTGCGCTAAGGAATTACTTCTCTTTCCCACGCCCGTGCATCTCCTGAAAAAGTTTTCCTACCTCGACAAAATAATCCGTTAATGAGTTGATCACTACCTGCACCTTTAACGGCAACTTATCTTTTTCGGTATATAGCGCATAAACCGGGCGAGGATCTGACTGGTAACGCGGCAGCAGGATCTCCAGGTCCCCGCGATTGATCTCATTGATCACCCACATCAGCGGCACGTAGGCGATCCCCGCCCCAGCAGTTAGCCAGCGAACCAGCGTCATCGGATCGTTAGTGACAAATCGCCCTTGTGGGATGAGGCGCGTTGAGATCCCTTCCGGAGCGATCAGTTCAAATTCATTGTCCGGGCGCACACTGTATTCAAGCCATGAATGACTACTTAAATCGGCTGGTTTTTCCGGTACGCCATACTGTGTGAGATAGCTTTTGGCGGCGCACACCACCATTGGCATCGCGCCCAGGCGGCGGGAAAACAGGCTGGAATCTTGTAATGCGCCAACGCGGATCACCACGTCAAGGCCATCGGCAATCAGGTCAGGTGCAGGAATGCCCGTGACCAGATTTACGCTTAAGCCCGGGTACTCTTTCAGCATTTTTGCCGTCAGCCCCGCGAGAACATTTTGTGCCATAGTTGAAGAACAGCCAATACGTAGCGTGCCGATGGGCGTGTTATTGAAAGCATACAGTTGCTCATGAACATCCTGCACTTCATGGAGCATCCGGCGACAGCCTTGATAGTAAATTTTACCCGCTTCGGTCAGGCCAATGCTACGCGTGCTGCGGTTTAGTAGCTTAACCTGCAACTCATCTTCCAGTTTAGATACCGTCTGACTGATGGATGATACGCTCATCTGTAACTGCCTGGCGGCGGCGGTAAAAGA
This sequence comes from Escherichia sp. MOD1-EC6162, assembly GCF_002965125.1. Classification (NCBI taxonomy): domain Bacteria; kingdom Pseudomonadati; phylum Pseudomonadota; class Gammaproteobacteria; order Enterobacterales; family Enterobacteriaceae; genus Escherichia; species Escherichia sp. MOD1-EC6162. Next base: position 173,848 of record NZ_PTSB01000006.1, on the reverse strand, counting down.
GCCAAATTCAACTACTTTGGCAAAAACCGACATGCGTTTTAGTCGTTCCATTATTCACTCTGACTTAAAAGTGATTTAGATCACATAATATAGATAACAGCATAACAGTTACGCTAATATATTAAATATTAATCTACAGCAATGTTGCTCTCGCCCGGCTTTCCATGCCCTTCTCTGCGGCGACAGATGCTGAAAATAATGACGCCTGCTCTCTCTATACAACCAAGGTCAACATGAGTCTGTTTCCCGTTATCGTGGTGTTTGGGCTGTCCTTCCCACCGATATTTTTCGAATTGCTTTTATCACTGGCGATTTTTTGGCTAGTGCGCCGGGTACTTGTGCCAACAGGTATCTACGACTTTGTCTGGCATCCGGCGTTGTTCAACACCGCGCTCTATTGCTGTTTGTTTTATTTGATATCGCGACTGTTCGTTTGAGGTTGAAGTGAAAACACTAATAAGAAAATTCTCCCGTACGGCCATTACGGTCGTATTAGTCATTCTGGCCTTCATCGCAATTTTTAATGCCTGGGTCTATTACACCGAATCTCCGTGGACGCGTGACGCGCGCTTTAGCGCCGACGTGGTGGCAATTGCGCCGGATGTCTCCGGTCTCATTACCCAAGTGAATGTTCATGATAACCAGTTGGTGAAAAAAGGGCAGGTACTGTTCACCATCGACCAGCCGCGCTATCAAAAGGCGCTCGAGGAAGCACAAGCCGACGTTGCTTATTATCAGGTGCTGGCACAGGAAAAGCGCCAGGAGGCCGGACGTCGTAACCGTCTCGGCATACAGGCGATGTCTCGCGAAGAGATCGACCAGGCCAACAACGTGCTGCAAACGGTCCTGCATCAGTTAGCGAAAGCGCAGGCGACCCGCGATCTGGCAAAACTGGATCTTGAACGCACAGTGATCCGCGCGCCAGCAGATGGCTGGGTGACCAACCTCAACGTCTATACCGGTGAATTTATTACGCGGGGATCAACGGCCGTTGCACTGGTGAAACAGAACTCCTTCTATGTGTTGGCCTATATGGAAGAAACCAAACTGGAAGGTGTACATCCAGGATATCGCGCAGAGATCACGCCGCTTGGTAGCAATAAAGTGCTGAAAGGTACGGTCGATAGCGTTGCTGCCGGAGTCACTAACGCCAGCAGCACGCGTGATGACAAAGGTATGGCGACTATCGACTCTAACCTGGAGTGGGTGCGTCTGGCGCAGCGTGTTCCGGTACGTATTCGTCTCGACAACCAGCAAGATAACATCTGGCCTGCCGGGACTACCGCCACTGTGGTGGTTACGGGTAAACAAGATCGCGACGAAAGTCAGGATTCGTTCTTCCGAAAAATGGCTCATCGCCTGCGCGAGTTTGGTTAATCACGATGGGTATTTTCTCCATTGCTAACCAACATATTCGCTTCGCGGTAAAACTGGCGACCGCCATTGTGCTGGCGCTGTTTGTTGGTTTTCATTTTCAGCTTGAAACGCCACGCTGGGCGGTACTGACAGCGGCGATTGTTGCCGCAGGTCCGGCCTTTGCAGCCGGTGGAGAACCGTACTCGGGCGCTATTCGCTATCGCGGCTTTTTGCGCATCATCGGCACATTTATAGGCTGTATTGCCGGGTTGGTGATCATTATTGCGATGATCCGCGCGCCATTGTTGATGATTCTGGTGTGCTGTATCTGGGCCGGTTTTTGTACCTGGATTTCTTCGCTGGTACGAGTAGAAAACTCCTATGCGTGGGGGCTGGCGGGTTACACCGCGCTGATCATTGTGATCACCATTCAGCCGGAACCGCTACTTACGCCGCAGTTTGCTGTTGAACGTTGCAGCGAAATCGTCATGGGTATTGTGTGCGCTATTGTGGCGGATCTGCTCTTTTCTCCGCGATCGATTAAGCAAGAGGTGGATCGTGAACTGGAAAGTTTGCTGGTGGCGCAATATCAGTTAATGCAACTGTGTATCAAACATGGCGATGGTGAAGTCGTCGATAAAGCCTGGGGTGACCTGGTTCGACGCACCACGGCGCTGCAAGGAATGCGCAGCAACCTGAATATGGAATCTTCCCGCTGGGCACGCGCCAATCGACGTTTAAAAGCGATCAATACGCTGTCGCTGACGCTGATCACTCAGTCTTGCGAAACCTGGCTGATTCAGAATTCGCGCCCGGAATTGATCACAGATACTTTCCGCGAATTTTTTGACACGCCGGTAGAAACTGCGCAGGACGTCCATAAGCAGCTAAAGCGCCTGCGGAGAGTTATTGCCTGGACCGGGGAGCGCGAAACGCCCATCACCATTTATAGCTGGGTCGCGGCGGCAACGCGCTATCAGTTGCTCAAGCGAGGCGTCATCAGCAACATCAAAATCAACGCGACCGAAGAAGAGATCCTGCAAGGCGAGCCGGAAGTAAAAGTAGAGTCAGCCGAGCGTCATCATGCGATGGTCAATTTCTGGCGCACAACACTTTCCTGCATTCTGGGGACGCTGTTCTGGCTGTGGACCGGATGGACCTCTGGCAGTGGTGCAATGGTAATGATCGCAGTAGTGACCTCGCTGGCAATGCGTTTGCCTAATCCACGCATGGTAGCGATCGACTTTATCTACGGGACGCTGGCGGCGCTGCCGTTAGGGCTGCTCTACTTTTTGGTGATTATCCCCAATACCCAACAGAGTATGTTGCTGCTTTGCCTTAGTCTGGCGGTGCTGGGATTCTTCCTCGGTATCGAAGTGCAGAAACGGCGGCTGGGATCGATGGGGGCGTTAGCCAGTACCATTAACATTATTGTGCTGGATAACCCGATGACCTTTCAGTTCAGCCAGTTTCTCGACAGCGCGTTGGGGCAAATTGTCGGCTGTGTGCTGGCGTTTATTGTCATTCTTTTAGTGCGGGATAAATCGCGTGATCGAACCGGACGCGTACTGCTTAATCAGTTTGTTTCTGCTGCTGTTTCCGCAATGACCACCAATGTTGCGCGTCGTAAAGAGAACCATCTGCCGGCGCTTTATCAGCAGTTGTTTTTGCTGATGAATAAATTTCCCGGCGATTTACCGAAATTTCGCCTGGCGTTGACGATGATTATCGCACACCAGCGCCTGCGCGATGCGCCGATCCCGGTTAACGATGATTTATCGGCATTCCACCGACAAATGCGACGTACCGCGGACCACGTTATTTCTGCCCGTAGCGATGACAAACGCCGTCGTTACTTCGGGCAGTTGCTGGAAGAACTGGAGATTTACCAGGAAAAGTTACGCATCTGGCAAGCACCGCCGCAGGTTACAGAACCGGTGTATCGGCTTACCAGTATGCTCCATAAGTATCAACATGCGCTGACCGATAGTTAAGTCAAAACCGACGGCAAAAGGTGTCAGTTGATATTGCTGATATACTCCAAATTGCCTGATGCACTACGCTTATCAGGCCTACAAAATTGCATTATATTGAATTTGCACACCCTGGTAGGCCGGATAAAGCGTTCACGCCGCATCCGACATCAACAACGCGCACTTTGTCAATCATCTGAGCCGACGCCAAAAGCGTCGGTTTTTTCATGGCTATACTTAGCGATGATCGGCAGAACTCGCCGCGAAACGTGATGGTGGCAACAGATGAATATCTATAGCTTTGATTTTGATGAGATTGAGAGTCAGGAGGACTTTTATCGCGACTTTCGCCAAACCTTTGGTCTGGCGAAAGATAAGGTACGCGATCTCGACTCTCTGTGGGATGTGTTAATGAACGATGTCCTGCCACTACCGCTGGAGATTGAGTTTGTTCATCTGGGAGAGAAAACGCGTCGCCGTTTTGGCGCGTTAATACTGTTGTTTGATGAGGCAGAAGAAGAGCTGGAAGGACATTTGCGTTTTAATGTTCGCCATTAGCGCAAAAAAAAGCCTCCGAACCGGAGGCAATCTCGTCGGACAAGACGATGAGGGTTTATTTGTACAGTTCAGCCGTGGCGTGCCAGGTATCACCGCTACGAGCTTCAGTAATCTGGTAGGCCGTTGCGCCCTTCTCTTCCGCTTTTTTGTTCAGCATTTCACGCATATCCATCGGTGAAGAGGCAACGCCACTTACGGATACAGTACCGATAGCTTCACGATTTTGTGCTTGTGCAGCATCAATGGAATCGGCAGCGAATGCACCGAAAGAGAGAACAGAAAGTACGCTTAATGCAGCAACAGTGGTTTTGATTTTCATGATTTTTACCTCGACATAATCTTTTAGTTGGGTCTTTGTTTCGTGACCCATATCACAAAATCAAGTATACACTAATTATTGAGCTAATTAATACCACGCTAACTGTTTCTATTGAATGTAAATTGTTAAAAATTTTAACCTTTATAACAAATTGGAATTAAAAATAGGGTGATTTATAGTAAATGGCATTAATTTCAATAAGATATGTTTTTTTTGCATAATGTGCGTTTTTTACTTTATGTATTCGATGTGTGAATTTTTTGTCTCAAGAAACGCACTATTCGTTAAATAAATGGCAGGGAAAACAAGGGGGACAGGGGACTGCAACATTTTCCCCGCCGCCAGAAGCGACGGGGCAAGAGATTAAAGCTCCTGATCGAACAGCTCTAAGATCGCTTCATACAGGTCTTTGACGGTGAAACCTTTGGCAGGGGTGGTAAAGATGGTGTCATCACCAGCAATGGTGCCAAGAATACCTTCTGCTTTGCCCAAAGAGTCCAGCAGACGCGCAATTAACTGTGCCGCGCCGGGGCTGGTATGAATCACCACAACAGCGTCGTTGTAGTCGATATCCAGCACCAGATTTTTCAGCGGGCTGGACGTGGTTGGTACGCCCAGTTCAGCAGGTAGGCAGTAAACCATTTCCATTTTGGCATTGCGGGTACGTACAGCACCAAACTTGGTCAACATCCGCGAGACTTTAGACTGATTAATATTGTCAAAGCCTTGCTCCTGCAATGCGGCGACGATTTCGCCCTGGGAGCTAAATTTCTCTTCTTTAAGTAACGCTTTAAACGCTTTAACTAATTCTTCTTGCTTAGCCGAGCTTCGCATAAGTCACCCGATATGGTGGTTGATACAACATTATTGTGCATACAGATGAATTTTTATGCAAACAGTCTGCCCTGGAGAAGGCTGAAATAATGTTATGAAAGAGCGGGATTTTATCAAATTTCGTTATTGAGAAACATGCCTGTGTCACGGCGCGTAAATTTCGCTTAAAAGTAAATTAATTGTTATCAAATTGATATTGTTTTGGCTGAACGGTAGGGTATATTGTCACCACCTGTTGGAATGTAGCTCTGATGCATAAGCGGCTGTTAATTACGTAAGTTAGCTCCCTGATTACGTCAATTAAATGCATAAACGCCAAATTTGCGTGACTACACATTCTTGAGAAGTGGTCATTGTAAACTGTGAATTTGTGGATTAAGGTCGCGGCAGCGGAGCAACATATCTTAGTTTATCAATATAATAAGGAGTTTAGGATGAAAGTCGCAGTCCTCGGCGCTGCTGGTGGTATCGGCCAGGCGCTTGCATTACTGTTAAAAACCCAACTGCCTTCAGGTTCAGAACTCTCCCTGTATGATATCGCTCCAGTCACTCCCGGTGTGGCCGTCGATCTGAGCCATATCCCTACTGCTGTGAAAATCAAAGGTTTTTCTGGTGAAGATGCGACTCCGGCGCTGGAAGGTGCGGATGTTGTTCTTATTTCCGCTGGCGTAGCGCGTAAACCGGGTATGGATCGTTCCGACCTGTTTAACGTTAACGCTGGGATCGTGAAAAACCTGGTACAGCAAGTCGCGAAAACCTGCCCGAAAGCGTGCATTGGTATTATCACTAACCCGGTTAATACCACTGTGGCTATCGCTGCAGAAGTGCTGAAAAAAGCCGGTGTTTATGACAAAAACAAGCTGTTTGGCGTCACTACGCTGGATATCATTCGTTCCAACACCTTTGTTGCGGAACTGAAAGGCAAACAACCGGGTGATGTAGAAGTGCCGGTTATTGGCGGTCACTCTGGCGTTACCATTCTGCCGTTGCTGTCGCAGGTTCCTGGCGTCAGCTTTACCGAGCAAGAAGTGGTTGATCTGACCAAACGTATCCAGAACGCGGGTACTGAAGTGGTTGAAGCGAAAGCCGGTGGCGGGTCTGCAACTCTGTCTATGGGCCAGGCGGCTGCACGTTTTGGTCTGTCTCTGGTTCGTGCGCTGCAGGGCGAAAAAGGCGTAGTAGAGTGTGCCTATGTTGAAGGTGACGGTCAGTACGCACGTTTCTTCTCTCAACCGCTGCTGCTGGGTAAAAACGGCGTGGAAGAGCGTAAATCTATCGGCACTCTGAGTGCATTTGAACAGAACGCGCTGGAAGGTATGCTCGATACGCTGAAGAAAGATATCGCTCTGGGCGAAGAGTTCGTTAATAAATAATTGATTAGTAGATAATAAAAAACCGGAGCAACGTCTCCGGTTTTTTGTGCTTAACTCCGGCCTTAATTGGTCGCCGGATATTCCTGAATCGTAACCTGCAACGTTAACTGCTTATCGTCACGCATCACTACAACCGGGATCACCGAACCAGGGCGAATTTCTGCTACCTGATCCATCGTCTCCAGAGCAGAGATAGCCGGTTTGTTATCCACAGAGATAATCAGATCGTTGACCTGGATACCCGCGTTAGCTGCCGGGCCATCAGGTGACACTTCATTAACCACGATCCCTTGCAGTTGATCGATGCCGCCACCCTGGGCGTGCAGAGGAGCAATCTCGCGTCCACCGATACCAATGTAGCCACGGATCACGCGACCATCGCGGATCAACTTATCCATAATTTTGGTCGCTAACTGGAAGGGAATTGCAAAGCCGATACCTTCCGGCGTTTCGCCATCGTTACTCTTATCAAACGACAGCGTGTTGATGCCCATCAATTCGCCCAGCGAGTTAACCAGCGCGCCGCCGGAGTTACCGTGGTTAATGGAGGCATCGGTTTGCAGGAAGTTTTGCCGTCCGGTTGGGTTCAGGCCGATTCGACCCGTGGCGCTGATAATCCCCTGAGTAATGGTTTGTCCGAGGTTGTACGGGTTACCGATCGCCAGCACCACATCGCCAATGTGCGGTACGCGACGAGCATTAATTGGGATAGTGGGTAAACCGCCAGTGGCATTAATTTTAAGCACTGCCAGATCGGTCAGAGAGTCAGATCCCACCAGTAACGCTTCAAAAACACGACCATCCTGTAAGGCGACGATGATCTGATCGGCGTCGTTGATCACGTGTTTGTTGGTGATGATATAACCGCGTTGATCCATGATCACACCAGATCCCAGCGTGCGGATCTCAAGCTGATTGTGTGAGGTCGTATTTAAACCACGGTTATAGACGTTGACTACTGCTGGCGCAGCGCGGCGAACCGCCAGATTATAGCTGGCAGGCGTCTCATCGGTACTGTCGAATTGCGGCGTGGAAAGCGGGTTAATGCTGCGCAGCGAAGGCATGGCAACCAGCAGAATAGCGCCGACAATTAATCCAATCGCAACGGAACGTAAGAGCTTCACAAACATGATGGAGGCGTCGTTAATAAAGGGAACGGCAGCAGCATACCACGAGTTAACCGGACATCACACGTCAGCCTGATGCCCGGTTTGCGACATTAACGCATTAGTAAGTAGATGCTTTCATTGCCGCGTACAATCTGCAGGGCGATGATGGCCGGTTTGGTTGCCAGCACTTTGCGCATTTCAGCAATTGAGTTCACCCGATCGCGGTTTACGCCAATGATCACATCGTCTTTTTGCAAACCAGCCTGGGCGGCAGGGCTACCCTTAACTACTTCATCGATCTTAATGCCTTTGCTGCCATCTTTTAGCTGACCATCGCTCAACGTTGCGCCTTCCAGCGCTGGTGTGATCATCTCAGCACTGGCGGATGATGACGTGCTGGTATCGAGGGTCACTTCCACTTCCAGCGGCTTGCCGTTACGCAGCAGACCGAGCTTCACTTTCGTGCCCGGCTCGGTGGTCGCGATGCGCGAACGCAACTCGGCAAAGCTATTAAGTGGTTTGCCATTGAGGCTGGTAATAATATCACCCGCTTTCACGCCCGCTTTTGCTGAGCCAGAACCTGGTAGCACTTCGCTGACAAATGCTCCGCGTTGTACGTCAAGGTTGAAGGCTTTAGCGATATCGGCACTCATCTCTGTACCTTTGATACCTAACAGGCCGCGTTTGATTTCACCGAAGTCGATAAGTTGCTGTGCCAGGGTGCGGGCCATATTACTCGGAATGGCAAAACCAATCCCGACGCTACCACCGCCAGGAGCAAGGATTGCTGTGTTGATACCAATTAATTCACCGTTAAGGTTTAACAGCGCACCGCCGGAGTTACCACGGTTAATGGAGGCATCGGTCTGGATAAAGTTTTCCAGACCTTCAAGATTCAACCCGCTGCGACCTAATGCGGAAACAATCCCGGAGGTAGCGGTTTGCCCGAGTCCAAACGGGTTACCGACCGCGACGGCAAAATCACCGACGCGCAGTTTATCGGAGTCGGCAATGGCGATCTGCGTTAACTTGCCAGGATTCTGGATTTGCAGCAGGGCAATGTCGCTCTGGTCATCGCCGCCAATCAGCTTCGCATCAAACTCACGCCCGTCATTGAGCTGAATACTGATTTTCTGCGCCTGATTAATGACATGGTTGTTGGTCAGCACATAACCTTTACTGGCATTGATAATGACGCCAGAGCCTAAACCTTCGAAGGGTTGCGCTGGTTGATCCGGTAAATCATCACCAAAAAACTTTTTGAATTCTTCCGGAATTTTCTGCTCCTGGCTGGCGGTTCCTTCGACTCGAACGCTTACTACCGCGGGAAGCACTTTTTCCAGCATCGGGGCCAGACTGGGCAGTGGCGCTTGACCGGCAACCTGAGCGGGAATCGATGCGATGGCCTGAAACGGCGCCGAGAGAGTTAACCCGACACTTAACGCTAATGCACTCAACAGCTGGGTTTGTTTTTTCATTTATTCCTGCTCTCGTACCTGAATGATAAGAAAAAGAGATTCAAAACAGTTTGATGTTATTGAATTTTCAGATGGCTAACAATGAGACATCAAATTAAATGATAGTCGGAGGCGGGAGAAGAGGAGGGCGCAATGGCTGCGCCCGAAAAATAAATTAGTCGCGCTTCGCGCCAGTACGCAGCAGACCGGATGCGCCTTCAGAATAGTCACGCGGCATCTGCACTGGAGCCTGATCGTTGCTGGCTTCAGACTCGGCCAGACGATTGCGGAACGGGTTGGCCTCTGCGGACAGTTCCGGTAGCAGGCTGCTGGAGCTTTTCGCCATGTGTTGATATAGCTGGCGATAGTCGTGCGCCATGGTATCCAGCAATTCCGCACTGCGGGCAAAGTGGTTAACCAGCTCTTCGCGATACTCGTCCAGTTCAGCTTTATTTTTTTCCAGTTCGTACTGTAACGCCTGTTGCTGGCGTAACTTGCGATTACCAAAACGCATGGCCACAGCACCAATAATGATGCCGACGACTAACCCAATTAGCGCATATTCCCAGGTCATGAACATCTCCCGTTGTCTTTTGTTTCCGTAGGGTGTTGGCTTCAGGCTCCATGCCTGCGGCTGATTATGCCACTATAACCGTTAATTCCACAGAAGTGGAATCCCGACTGCATATCGCGTAGTGTAGAACGGCCTTTTTTTCGTCAACCGTGAACAACGGTACACCGATTATTCAAGGAATAACAATAACATCATGCAAAGCGTTACCCCGACATCGCAATACCTGAAGGCGCTCAATGAAGGCAGCCATCAACCCGACGACGTACAAAAAGAGGCTGTCAGTCGCCTGGAAATCATTTATCAGGAACTCATCAGTAGCACGCCGCCAGCCGCCAGGGTGAGCGGGATAATGGCGCGGGTCGGTAAGCTGTGGGGTAAACGTGAAGATACAAGCAACGCGCCGGTGCGTGGCTTATATATGTGGGGCGGTGTAGGGCGTGGAAAAACCTGGTTGATGGATCTGTTCTATCAAAGTTTGCCGGGAGAGCGAAAACAGCGCCTGCACTTTCACCGTTTTATGCTGCGTGTGCATGAAGAATTAACCACATTGCAGGGGCAGAGCGATCCGCTGGAAATTATTGCTGATCGTTTCAAAGCTGAAACCGATGTGCTCTGTTTTGACGAATTTTTTGTCTCGGATATTACCGATGCTATGCTGCTGGGCGGCCTGATGAAAGCGTTGTTTGCTCGCGGTATAACGCTGGTGGCGACGTCAAATATTCCGCCGGATGAACTTTATCGAAATGGTTTACAACGTGCGCGTTTTCTTCCGGCTATCGACGCCATTAAACAGCATTGTGATGTGATGAACGTCGATGCCGGGGTTGATTATCGGCTGCGCACGCTCACTCAGGCGCATCTGTGGCTGTCGCCGCTCAATGATGAAACGCGTGAACAGATGGATAAGCTGTGGCTGGCACTGGCAGGTGCAAAACGAGAACAATCCCCCACACTGGAAATCAATCATCGCCCGCTGGCGACAATGGGCGTAGAAAACCAGACACTGGCGGTGTCATTTACCACGCTGTGCGTCGATGCCCGTAGCCAGCATGACTATATTGCGCTCTCACGTCTGTTTCACACGGTGATGTTGTTTGATGTGCCTGTCATGACGCGGTTGATGGAGAGCGAAGCGCGGCGTTTTATTGCGCTGGTGGATGAGTTTTACGAGCGCCACGTCAAGCTGGTGGTGAGCGCGGAAGTCCCTTTGTACGAAATTTATCAGGGCGAGCGACTAAAGTTTGAGTTTCAGCGCTGTCTGTCACGTTTGCAGGAAATGCAAAGCGAAGAGTATTTGACGCGTGAGCATTTGGCGTAATTTATGCCATACGTCTTATCCTGACAGCGTACAAACAACCGCGTCATTGCTGATAAAACCTGCCACAAATCACAAAAAGGGGTCGATCTTTGACCCCGACTTCTCTATAATCCTGCGACCCCACGTTACAAGAAAGTTTTTTTCCCAAAACTTTTTGTGTGCTGGCATAGGCTATTCGAAGGGGTAGGTTTGCCGGACTTTGTCGTGTGAACCTCAACAATTGAAGACGTTTGGGTGTTCACCAACGTGTAACTATTTATTGGGTAAGCTTTTAATGAAAACTTTTACAGCTAAACCAGAAACCGTAAAACGCGACTGGTATGTTGTTGACGCGACCGGTAAAACTCTGGGCCGTCTGGCTTCCGAACTGGCTCTGCGCCTGCGCGGTAAGCATAAAGCGGAATACACTCCGCACGTAGATACTGGTGATTACATCATCGTTCTGAACGCTGACAAAGTTGCTGTAACCGGCAACAAGCGTACTGACAAAGTGTACTATCACCACACCGGTCACATCGGTGGTATCAAACAAGCGACCTTTGAAGAGATGATTGCTCGCCGTCCTGAGCGTGTGATTGAAATCGCGGTTAAAGGCATGTTGCCAAAAGGCCCGCTGGGTCGTGCTATGTTCCGTAAACTGAAAGTTTACGCGGGTAACGAGCACAACCACGCGGCACAGCAACCGCAAGTTCTTGACATCTAATCGGGATTATAGGCAATGGCTGAAAATCAATACTACGGCACTGGTCGCCGCAAAAGTTCCGCAGCTCGCGTTTTCATCAAACCGGGCAACGGCAAAATCGTTATCAACCAACGTTCTCTGGAACAGTACTTCGGTCGTGAAACTGCCCGCATGGTAGTTCGTCAGCCGCTGGAACTGGTCGACATGGTTGAGAAACTGGATCTGTACATCACCGTTAAAGGTGGTGGTATCTCTGGTCAGGCTGGTGCGATCCGTCACGGTATCACCCGCGCTCTGATGGAGTACGACGAGTCCCTGCGTTCTGAACTGCGTAAAGCTGGCTTCGTTACTCGTGACGCTCGTCAGGTTGAACGTAAGAAAGTCGGTCTGCGTAAAGCACGTCGTCGTCCGCAGTTCTCCAAACGTTAATTGCTTTCTGCTTCGGCAGAATACAATTTGCGAAAAAACCCGCTCCGGCGGGTTTTTTTATAGCTTAAGTCTGAATCTGTGTAAAAACAGAAAACGTGCTTTTTACTGCCACCCAACAGGTGGTAAAGGCAAAAACAACATCGCTGATAAGGGATTAAGTCAACCATTTCAGGCTAAGGAACATCTCTTTTTCCCCATTTCCGGCATCGACTTACCACAAAGGTCGCAAAATCTGGTAAACTATCATCCAATTTTCTGCCCAAATGTCGAGTATTGCTCATTTTTTGTTTGATTTTCGAACAGTGAAGGCAATTCCTCATTGGGTAACATAACTTCTGACCGGCCACCTGGTGGCTGGTAGCAGTAAAAATTCTGACTATACCTGGAGGTTTTCATGGCTGTCGCTGCCAACAAACGTTCGGTAATGACGCTGTTTTCCGGTCCTACTGACATCTATAGCCATCAGGTCCGCATTGTGCTGGCTGAGAAAGGTGTAAGTTTCGAGATCGAACACGTGGAAAAGGACAATCCGCCTCAGGATCTGATTGACCTCAACCCGAATCAGAGCGTTCCGACCCTGGTGGATCGTGAGCTGACCCTGTGGGAATCTCGCATCATTATGGAATACCTGGATGAGCGTTTCCCGCATCCGCCACTGATGCCTGTTTACCCGGTAGCTCGCGGTGAAAGCCGTCTGTACATGCACCGCATCGAAAAAGACTGGTACACGCTGATGAACACCATCATCAACGGTTCAGCCTCTGAAGCGGATGCCGCACGTAAGCAACTGCGCGAAGAACTGCTGGCCATCGCGCCGGTCTTCGGTCAGAAACCGTACTTCCTGAGCGATGAGTTCAGCCTGGTCGATTGCTACCTTGCTCCGCTGCTGTGGCGTCTGCCGCAACTGGGCATCGAGTTCAGCGGCCCGGGTGCGAAAGAGCTGAAAGGCTATATGACTCGTGTCTTTGAGCGTGACTCTTTCCTTGCTTCTTTAACTGAAGCAGAACGTGAAATGCGTCTGGGCCGGAGTTAATCTGTATGGATTTGTCACAGCTAACACCACGTCGTCCCTATCTGCTGCGTGCATTCTATGAGTGGTTGCTGGATAACCAGCTCACGCCGCACCTGGTGGTGGATGTGACGCTCCCTGGCGTGCAGGTTCCTATGGAATATGCGCGTGACGGGCAAATCGTACTCAATATTGCGCCGCGTGCAGTTGGTAATCTGGAACTGGCGAATGATGAAGTGCGCTTTAACGCGCGCTTTGGTGGCATTCCGCGCCAGGTTTCAGTACCGCTGGCTGCCGTGCTGGCTATCTACGCCCGCGAAAATGGCGCAGGAACGATGTTCGAGCCTGAAGCTGCCTACGACGAAGATGCCAGCATTATGAATGATGATGAAGCATCGGCAGATAATGAAACCGTTATGTCGGTCATTGACGGCGATAAGCCAGATCACGATGATGACCATCATCCTGACGATGAACCTCCGCAGCCCCCCCGCGGTGGTCGCCCGGCATTGCGGGTTGTGAAATAAATGATAAACAGGCCCATGTGGCCTGTTTTGCTATCTACCTTCTTTTCGCCTGATTTTAATACTGTGTTACGATAACTTCGCTATTATCCGTCAACATATTTTCCCAGAAGAGCCCTATGAACGCATTTGATCCGCAAGCAGAAGATTCTCCGGCTACTATCGGTCGTAACTTGCGTCGTCGTCCGCTGGCGCGTAAAAAACTCTCCGAAATGGTGGAAGAAGAGCTGGAGCAGATGATCCGCCGTCGCGAATTTGGCGAAGGTGAGCAACTGCCGTCTGAACGCGAACTTATGGCGTTCTTTAACGTTGGGCGTCCTTCGGTGCGTGAAGCGCTGGCGGCGTTAAAGCGCAAAGGTTTGGTACAAATTAATAACGGCGAACGCGCTCGCGTCTCGCGTCCTTCCGCGGATACCATCATTGGTGAGCTATCCGGTATGGCGAAAGATTTCCTTTCCCATCCTGGTGGGATAGCCCATTTCGAACAACTACGTCTATTCTTTGAGTCCAGCCTGGTGCGTTATGCGGCTGAACATGCCACCGATGAACAAATCGATTTGTTGGCAAAAGCACTGGAAATCAACAGTCAATCTCTGGATAACAACGCTGCGTTCATTCGTTCAGACGTTGATTTCCACCGCGTACTGGCGGAGATCCCTGGCAACCCGATCTTTATGGCGATCCACGTTGCTCTGCTTGACTGGCTGATCGCAGCTCGTCCGACAGTAGCTGACCAGGCGCTACACGAACATAACAACGTTAGTTATCAGCAACATATTGCGATCGTTGACGCGATCCGGCGTCACGATCCCGACGAAGCCGATCGCGCATTGCAATCGCATCTCAACAGCGTCTCTGCCACCTGGCACGCCTTCGGGCAGACCGCAAACAAAAAGAAATAATGCCACTTTAGTGAAGCAGATCGCATTATAAGCGTTCTGTATGATGTGTTGCTTATTTGATCTGGTATAACAGGTATAAAGGTATATCGTTTTTAACAGGCAAGCATCACTTCAGAGGTATTTATGGCAACGAATTTACGTGGCGTAATGGCCGCACTCCTGACTCCTTTTGACCAACAACAAGCACTGGATAAAGCGAGTCTGCGCCGCCTGGTTCAGTTCAATATTCAGCAGGGCATCGACGGCCTGTACGTAGGTGGTTCAACCGGTGAAGCCTTTGTGCAGAGCCTTTCCGAGCGTGAACAGGTACTGGAGATTGTCGCTGAAGAAGCAAAAGGCAAGATTAAACTCATCGCTCACGTAGGTTGCGTCAGCACTGCGGAAAGCCAGCAACTTGCGGCATCTGCTAAACGTTATGGCTTTGATGCTGTCTCTGCGGTCACGCCGTTCTACTATCCTTTCAGCTTTGAAGAACACTGCGATCACTACCGGGCAATCATTGATTCGGCGGATGGTTTGCCGATGGTGGTGTACAACATTCCGGCACTGAGCGGTGTAAAACTGAGTCTGGATCAGATCAACACCCTGGTTACGCTGCCAGGCGTAGGGGCGTTGAAACAGACCTCTGGCGATCTCTATCAGATGGAACAGATCCGTCGCGAGCATCCGGATCTGGTGCTCTATAACGGTTACGACGAAATCTTCGCCTCCGGCCTGCTGGCGGGCGCAGACGGTGGTATTGGCAGTACTTACAACATTATGGGATGGCGTTATCAAGGCATCGTGAAGGCGCTGAAAGAAGGGGATATCCAGACCGCGCAGAAACTGCAAACCGAATGTAATAAAGTCATTGATTTACTGATTAAAACGGGCGTATTCCGCGGTCTGAAAACCGTTCTGCACTATATGGATGTGGTGTCTGTGCCGCTGTGTCGCAAACCGTTTGGTCCGGTGGATGAAAAATATCTGCCAGAACTGAAGGCGCTGGCCCAGCAGTTGATGCAAGAGCGCGGGTGAGTTCTTTTCCCTCACCCGCCCCTACCGGGTGAGGGGAAATAACCGCATCTGTACCCTACAACTTTCATACCAAAGCGTGTGGGCATCGCCCACCGCGGGAGACTCACAATGAGCACAACGATCCAGAATATCCCGTGGTATCGCCATCTCAACCGCGCACAATGGCGGGCATTTTCCGCTGCCTGGTTGGGATACCTGCTTGATGGTTTTGATTTCGTTTTAATTGCCCTGGTACTTACCGAAGTACAGGGTGAGTTTGGGCTGACGACGGTACAGGCAGCAAGCCTGATCTCCGCAGCCTTCATCTCTCGCTGGTTCGGCGGCCTGATGCTTGGTGCTATGGGCGACCGCTACGGACGTCGACTGGCAATGGTCACCAGTATTGTTCTCTTTTCTGCCGGTACACTGGCTTGCGGCTTTGCGCCTGGCTACATCACTATGTTTATCGCGCGTCTGGTGATCGGTATGGGGATGGCGGGTGAATACGGCTCCAGCGCTACTTATGTGATTGAAAGCTGGCCAAAACACTTGCGCAACAAAGCCAGTGGTTTTCTGATTTCAGGCTTCTCTGTGGGGGCTGTAGTTGCCGCTCAGGTTTACAGTCTGGTGGTTCCGGTCTGGGGCTGGCGTGCGCTGTTCTTTATCGGCATTTTACCCATCATCTTCGCTCTCTGGCTGCGTAAAAACATCCCGGAAGCGGAAGACTGGAAAGAGAAGCACGCAGGTAAAGCGCCGGTACGCACGATGGTGGATATTCTTTATCGCGGTGAACATCGCATCGCCAATATTGTGATGACGCTGGCAGCGGCTACTGCGCTGTGGTTCTGCTTTGCCGGTAACCTGCAAAATGCCGCAATCGTCGCTGTTCTCGGGCTGTTATGTGCTGCGATCTTTATTAGCTTTATGGTTCAGAGTACGGGCAAGCGCTGGCCAACGGGCGTGACGCTGATGGTGGTTGTGTTGTTTGCTTTCCTTTACTCATGGCCGATTCAGGCGCTGCTGCCGACGTATCTGAAAACCGATTTGGCGTATGACCCACATACGGTCGCCAATGTCCTGTTCTTTAGTGGCTTTGGTGCGGCAGTTGGCTGCTGCGTTGGTGGCTTCCTCGGTGACTGGCTGGGAACGCGCAAAGCCTACGTTTGTAGCCTGCTGGCCTCGCAATTGCTGATTATTCCGGTATTTGCGATTGGCGGTGCAAACGTCTGGGTACTCGGTCTGTTACTGTTCTTCCAGCAAATGCTTGGTCAGGGGATCTCCGGGATCTTGCCGAAACTGATCGGCGGTTATTTTGATACCGACCAGCGAGCGGCGGGACTGGGCTTTACCTACAACGTTGGTGCATTGGGTGGTGCACTGGCACCGATCATTGGTGCGCTGATTGCTCAACGCCTGGACCTGGGGACGGCTCTGGGATCGCTCTCGTTCAGCCTGACGTTTGTGGTGATCCTGCTGATTGGTCTGGATATGCCCTCCCGGGTTCAGCGCTGGTTGCGCCCGGAAGCATTGCGTACTCATGACTCCATCGACGGCAAACCATTCAGCGGTGCGGTGCCGTTTGGCAACACCAAAGATGATTTAGTCAAAACCAAAAGTTAATCCTGTAGCCCGGTTCTGAACCGGGCCTTTCGCGAAGGGAAGAAGTATGTCGTTACTTGCACAACTGGATCAAAAAATCGCCGCTAATGGTGGCCTGATTGTCTCCTGCCAGCCGGTTCCTGACAGCCCGCTCGATAAACCCGAAATCGTCGCAGCTATGGCATTAGCGGCAGAGCAGGCCGGTGCGGTTGCTATTCGTATAGAAGGAGTGGCAAACCTGAAAGCCACTCGTGCGGTAGTGAGCGTGCCGATTATCGGGATTGTGAAACGCGATCTGGAGGATTCGCCGGTACGTATTACCGCCTACATTGAAGATGTTGATGCGCTGGCACAGGCGGGCGCGGACATTATCGCGATTGATGGCACCGATCGCCCGCGTCCGGTGCCTGTTGAAACACTGTTGGCACGTATTCACCATCACGGATTGCTGGCGATGACCGACTGCTCAACGCCGGAAGACGGCCTGGCTTGCCAAAAACTGGGTGCTGAGATTATTGGCACGACGCTTTCTGGCTATACCACGCCTGAAACCCCGGAAGAGCCTGATCTGGCGCTGGTGAAAACGTTGAGCGATGCCGGATGTCGGGTGATTGCCGAAGGGCGATACAACACGCCAGCGCAGGCGGCAGATGCCATGCGTCATGGCGCATGGGCGGTGACAGTCGGTTCAGCCATTACGCGTCTTGAGCACATTTGCCAGTGGTACAACACAGCGATGAAAAAGGCGGTGCTATGACCATACTGGCGATTGATATCGGCGGTACTAAACTTGCTGCCGCGCTGATTGGTGCTGACAGGCAGATCCGCGATCGCCGTGAACTCCCCACGCCTGCCAGCCAGACACCGGAAGCATTGCGTGAAGCCTTAGCCACATTAGTCGTACCGTTGCAAGCTCATGCGCAGCAGGTGGCCATCGCTTCAACCGGGATAATCCGCAACGGCAGCCTGCTGGCGCTAAATCCACATAATCTCGGCGGATTGCTGCACTTTCCGCTAGTCAAAACGCTGGAACAGCTTACCGACTTGCCGACGATTGCCATTAACGACGCACAGGCCGCAGCGTGGGCAGAGTATCAGGCGCTGGAGAGGGATATTACCGACATGGTGTTTATCACTGTTTCCACTGGTGTTGGCGGTGGGGTAGTCAGCGACGGCAAACTGCTTACTGGCTCAGGCGGCCTGGCGGGGCATATTGGACATACGCTGGCTGATCCTCATGGTCCAGTCTGCGGTTGTGGACGTGTCGGCTGTGTGGAAGCGATTGCTTCCGGTCGTGGCATTGCGGCTGCGGCGCAGGGTGAGCTGGCGGGGGCTAATGCGAAAACCATTTTTACGCGCGCCGGTCAGGGCGACGAACATGCTCAGCAACTGATTCACCGCTCCGCACATGCGCTGGCAAGACTGATTGCCGATGTTAAAGCTACGACCGATTGCCAGTGCGTGGTGGTCGGTGGCAGCGTCGGGTTGGCTGAAGGGTATCTGGCGCTGGTGGAAACGTATCTGGCGCAGGAGCCAGCGGCATTTCATGTTGAGTTACTGGCGGCGCACTACCGCCACGATGCAGGTTTACTTGGGGCTGCGTTGTTGGCCCAGGGAGAAAAATTATGATGATGGGTGAAGTACAGTCATTACCATCTGCCGGTTTGCATCCGGTATTGATGGATGCGTTAACGCTGGCGTTAACCGCCTGCCCACAAGAGAAATCGCCAGGTCGTTATGAACTGCGCGGCGATGATATCTTTATGAATGTGATGACATTTTCTACTCAGCCCGCAGAGAGTAAAAAAGCGGAACTACATACGCAATATGTTGATATTCAGCTTTTACTGAGTGGCGAAGAACGGATTAACTTCGGTGTCGCGGATTCCGCCCGTGCGTGCGAAGAGCTGCATGTGGAAGAGGATTATCAGCTTTGTAACGCCATTGAGAATGAACAAACCATTATCATGAAACCGGGGATGTTCGCCGTGTTTATGCCGGGAGAACCGCATAAGCCCGGGTGTATTGTTGAGTCCGTTGCTGAGATTAAGAAGGTGGTGGTGAAGGTGAATCGCCACATTCTTTAGCGCTATACTTTTAGCCCGGCTGAACCGGGCTTATTACTTTCTCAGGTTTGGGCGGAGCGCGATCACACCCCGACATTCCCGGCCTACAACTCTTCCATCAGATACTGGAAATAGCACTCGGTCGTAAATTGCCCCGTACCCGCCGTATTGACTTCAACCGCAATGTTACTCAGCGTTTGGTCGTACGGCGAACTGTCAGCGACGACCGCCGTGACGTTACTGTTGCCACCCTCGACGTTTGTACATCCCTGGCTTGTGAGTTGGGTCATTTGGCTGACATAGCGACAGTAGCTGCCACGCGTATCATTCAGACTACCGTCACACAATTTGCCGCTTTCCATCAGATAGGTCGGCAGGTTGGCATGAACGACACCCCCCGTTGAGGCGATGTTGAGTAACATGTCATTCTGGACGCGATCTTTACTCCAGGAAATATCAAATGACGCCACGGGAACGGTGGGGCAGATGGAACCATGGGAGACAGGGCCGTTATAGATACCGTGTACGCCTGTTGATGTCGCCCAGATATTGGCTAGCCATGGGCAGCCGTAAGAGTCTGTACCAGTCTCCACTTCAAGTTCATACCAGGCACAGTTCCACCCATCCGGCATCGGGCCACAAAGATCTTGATCGACGTTGCTATTATCAAAATCAGTTATGGTAATCGTAGGATTCGGTGGAAGAGGCCCAGGGCCATTGGCGAGGCTCCAGGTGTCCAGGTGATAGGGCAAACCTTGAAACAGGGCTTTGTTTATCGTACCTGTAAACAGGCCATTTGGCGTCAGGATATTTACATGGAGCTCCAGGCGGATAATGCTGCTGTCATCCATGGCGTAATATAGCTTTTGGGTGTTGAATTTGACTTTGAGGTTAGGTTTAGCAAAACAGCTATTCGCGAATCCAATCGCTAATAACAAAAAGAGTAAAAACGAAGATAATTTTTTCATATCAGAAATACTCAAAAGTGGCGGTCATACTGGCGGAGAACTCGCCTGGTACAATCGTGACGCCCGGTTCAACCTGAAGCCAGGCATTGAAATTGAGCGTGGTATTCGGGGCGGTAAGCGGGAATGTCACCCCTGCAGTGCTATTAATCGGTACGGTGGTTCCGTTACTTGTTTCAATTCCAATACCGACCCCGCTGGCGCGTGAGCCCGAGGCGAGCGCGAGGAAACCCGTCGCCAACAGCGGGTCTTCAGTGCCGGAAAATGTCACCTTGACGTTTTGTAGCGAGCTTTCACAGTTCGCCAGTTTCAGCGTCACCGGCACGCGCGCCGACTGCCCGCTGGCCTGTAAATCTGCTGCATCTGCGGGCGGAAAGATGATTTCTTCCATCGTGGTTCCGACAATGACCGGCGAACAGGAACCCGCCAGCAGGTTACCCGTGAAGTGGACGTTGTTCGCCGCATGAGCCGACGCCGCTAACATCCCGCACAGCGACAGCATCGATACTATTCGTTTCATCATTTCGCTCCCTGCTGTTATTGGTAATCCACGCGTAGCGTCGCCCAGGCCTCGAAGTTCTGTTCGCTGAGGTTCGCGCTGACGCTTTTTACGGGGACAGCTTCCAGAACGGGCAAATTTGCCTCATCGACAGTAATGGTGCTGCCGGGCTTAAAGGGCTGATTGTTTTCCCAGATTTTGATCCCTAATCCGTCGGTATTGGTTTTGATGGCGGCGTCGTCAAAGTCCACGACATCTCCTGTTAGCGTCAGGGTCATTGCCATCGAATTATCGCGGACGCTTGAGTCGCAGGTAATTTTGTACTCCAGCGGCTGCCTGTAATTGTTGCCATCGATTCGTGTGATGATCACATCACGGAAATTGACGTCTATTCTGGCGTTGTTGCTGATGGTGCAAACAGGCGGTGTCACCAGGTGGCCAATAAAGGTCAGATTATCGGCATGACACAGGCTGCATGCGGCTAAAAGTATCGCGCATCCGATTGTTTTCATTGATAATCCACCACCAGTGTCGCCCCTGCGGTAAAGTCGCCTGAACTGAGCGTTGTCGCTGAATTTTTTACTGGCGTTGCTTCCAGCGCCGGGCCGCTGCCTGAAAAATTAAAATGGAACCAGGATGTGCTCCCTGGCTCGAGGAGGGTATGTTCATTCACCGTACGGACCCGTATTCCCAGCCCATCCACATTCGTTTTCAGTACGGACTCGCCGTTGATGGTGACAACCGTACCCTGCAACTGCATTTTCAGTGCATTCGCAATTCGCTTATCGCAATTCAGGCTGTAACCCACCGTTTGGGTATAGTTTGTGCCGTCGATTTTGGTCGTGAGCACATCGTTAAAGTTCACCGTTCCGCCGGTGACGGTGCAAGGTGGCGGCGCGTCGACGGCGATACGTAACGTCATTTTTACGCTTTTATTCCCTGCATATACCGATGCACTCAGTAACATCAGAGCGCTCAATGACAGTGAAAGTGGGGCACTGCTTCGCCTTCTCATTAAGCCTCCGAATTATCCTTTACTGCTTCTGGCGTCATCGACATGGCACTCTGCGCCGCTGCACTGGAAATAGAGAGGCAGTCGTCCACCGTAGTCGTTGACATACGTCAGTACCGGCGCGCTTCCCAGATCGGACGCACGGCCTTTCATCTCCTGGCTGGTTGCAGGAGGCATCACCAGCGGTTCAAAGCCTGTGATGGGCTGACCGCCTTTCTGTGTGCTGGCGGAGCTGATAATGACGTAATAACTGGTTGGGTTTTTGACCAGGTAATGATCTCCCTGGCGACTCAGAGTGACCTGATGTTGCCAGGGATGCTCAGGATCGACCTTTTTGGCCAGCGCGGCGGGGCGATAGAACAGTTTGATCCGCGTTTGCAGCGCAATTTGCAGCGAATTGGGTTTATCGCTTTTCGGCGGAATTTCTCGCACATTAAAGTAAAACAGCGTCTCTTTATCCTGCGCTAAGGTGCTAATGTCAGGCATCCCCTGCACTTTGACCTGACCTTCCGTTTTCGCCTCTATACGCTGCACGGGCGGCAGAACAGCCAGTGGCGAGGTGATTTTCTCGCCTTTTTCGTTTTCAACCCACGTCTGCGCTAAATAGGGCAGGGTTTGGCTGTCATTTTTGAGCGTCACGCTGATCGATTTCTCGCCGCCTTTATAAACCAGACGCGTGCGGTCTGGCGCAATGGCGGCCTGCGCGCAGGAGGTAAAAAAGAGAATTGCGCTCAGACAAGAAATATTCGTCTTCCACATCCCTGGTGCGTAAATGTTGTTATTTACCATGTTCCCTGTTCCTGAATAATTAATAGGCGTTGTCTGATAATGCTTCTGGTTTAGCCGATGGCGTAATGCGCTGTGTCTGCTCCTGGATAATCGGTTTTATCTCCATAGCAGGGCGCGGTTTATCCGGGTTGGCTAACTGACACGGCAATAACAAACCACTAAATAGGTTTTTCGGTAACGGGTCGGGCAATGAGACGTCACACTGTTTTTCGCCTGACCAGTAAACCTGTAAGTTTTCACCCGCTTTTACGCCAGCGAGATAGACATGCCCGTCGTCATCAACCAACCCGATTTGCTGCTGGTGGCTGTTTTTAACTTCCGCGCCAAAGGGGGGATAGTCGCCATTTTCCATGCGCAGAACGGCCATCGCTTTTTCACCGCTGATGACGCCAAATTCGCGATAGCCAATCGCACCTTCGGTAAGTGTGGCCTGCACAGTGGACTGCGTTGCCTCGGCATTTTCAGGCAATTGATTGATATCAATGCGAATTTGGTTGCGGTAATAGTCATTGACGTCCGTCAGAACGGCCTTACCGAACCTATTGGAATAGACCGGAGAGTTGTAACCGCCGATGGGGACATCAGCGACGCCGCCGGTATCGACCAGAATACGGCTGCCGCCAGAGAGATTCGTGCGGTGCAATGCCCCACCTTTTGCGGTTAACGTTGCGCCGCCACGCATCGTCAGACCCGCAGAGGTGTAATCGCCTTCCTGATAGTTTGCGCTGACGTCCACGTCCGCATAACTCCCTTCATGGCTGTAGAACCCTTCAGCCCGGGTGTTATTGCCGGACTGGCCCAGACTTAATTGATAGTTGCTGCGATCGTTCAGGCGCTGGTAATAACTGACCTGGCTGGAATTGTCGTCGTCGCTAAACATGCCGTTGTAGCTGATGGACTTATCGTTGCCCCAGGGGATCATCAGTGAAACATAGACACCATCGTCGGATTCATTGTCATATTCACTGCGATAAGCGGTCAGAGAGAGGCTCATATTCTTCATTGAACCGATGTCAAAATAGTGAGAGACCATGAGGTTGTAGTTGTTCTGGTCTCCTCTGTCCCAATATGTCCGGCGGTTCCAGGTCAGGTAAACGTTGAGCGCGGGGTCGCTAAAATTCTGGCTATAGCTGACGGTGTACATCTCTTTATCGTGGCCTGCACGGACGTTGTCATCATGCAGCGCATCGAGATATTCGCTCATCGTCATGTAGTTTTCTTCGGAAAACCGATAACCGGCAAAGGTAAAGCGGCTGTTTAACTGATCAAAATCTTTGGCGTAGCTGATGCGATAGGAGTTCCCCTGGAGAGTACCGTGTCCATATTCGCCCGCTTCCGGGAGTTGAGTTCGTGAATGGGTGACGTCAAGGGCGAGCGCTCCCAGTACCGCCATATCGCGGCCGATACCAATGGCGACGGCCTGATAATGTTCTTCACCCACAGCACCGCCGTACAGCGACCAGCTATTGGCAAAGCCCCATGATGCTTCACCAGCGGCAAACGCGTTACCTTCAGCGTGATGGTTCCAGTCCTGTGGACGCCCCACCGTGCCTTTGTAACGCACCATGCCCTGGCGGGTTAAAAAGGGAATGGAGGCGGTACTGACGTCATATTCCTGCACCTGGCCGCTTTGCTCTTCAATGCGGACATGTAAATCGCCGGATACCGCTTCGTTGATATCCTGAATATGGAACGGGCCAGCAGGAACCTGTGACTCATAAATAACGCGACCTTGCTGCGTTACGGTGACTTTCGCATTGGTACGCGCGACGCCAGAGATGTCCGGTGCATAGCCACGCAGGTTTGGCGGAAGCATTTGATCATCGGTTTGTACGCTGGCACCGAGGTAGTTAAAGGTGTCGAAGATATTCGAGGCAAGAGCGTCTTCACCGAGCGTCAGTTTTGCTCCAAGGCCGGGTAATGCACGCCATGCGTAATAGCGGCTCCATTCCCAGTCACGCAGATCTTGCCCTTCACTGTCGCTGGTATTCAGATAACTGGCCTGCCAGTCAGCACGTAAGCGCCATGCGCCCAGGTTACCGCCAACAGTACCATTCGCCGTGATGTCATGTTCATCGACGCCATCATTCTGCTGATGGCGAACCTGAGCATTCATGTTGTAATCGAATATCAACCCGGGAATACCTTCATCCCAGCGCGAGGGCGGATCCCATTCTGCGTCGGTATATTCCAGCCAGGCCTGGGGGATCGTCACCTCAAGCTGGGACTGACTTAAATTTGCCTGTATTACCATGCCTTCAATCTGGCCCGGTTGCAGGCATTGGCCGTCTTTAATCCATTGTAATGTTTCGACTAATTCTGGTTTTAGTCCCAGCTTTGATATGACATCGGGAGAAAGACAAGGGTAGCTGTTACTCGGGTCATCCTCTTTAGGATACCAATGAATGTCATTCTCCTCTGCCAGAGGATATTTATTTACGACAACCTGCAAGTTGTAATTTCCCGGAAGGACATAACCTTTATGGGAAAATTTCCCTAAATCAATTTTTGTCCCACCTTTTACGTCAAGAAATTGGGTATTAAATTCAACAGCCTCTTCTGCATTGCTTTTCCCGGAGAGACCGGTCAGCGTCATCATGATTGCCAGACTTAATATTCGTAAGCGGAAAGGGGCATGGTGTTGCATCAGATAAACCGTCCTGATAATAACAATAATGAGTGTTTTTAATTTTTATTAATGCCCTGACATTCCTTGTTCAGGGCATTGCACTTATTACAGCGGGTAAATTACAGGTAGCTAATCTGGAAATTAACCTGGCTATTGAATTCGCCAATATCAATTGTGCCAGTTGCGTCGCCTTTCACCCATGCGCTGAAATCGACTTCCTGGTTAGGCAGGCCTTTGGCTGGAGTGTTTCCATCCATCTGCAGTTTGGTTTCTGACGCAGTACCCAGTTTGAGTGCTGCACCTTTGCTGGTTCCGATAACAATGCTGGCCCCTTTCATTTCACCGCTGGCCCCCATCAGAGCCAGGTTGCCCGGGTTGGCAGTTGATTCGTTACCTGCTGCGCTGAACACCGTGGACATTTTGGTTTCAGTGGTGAATACGCAGTGTTCCATACGGATTTTGAACGGCACAGCCGTGGAGGATTTGCCACCAGTCAGAGAACCTGTACCGATATGGCCGAGGTTAACGGTCTGATGTTCGTCACCCACCACAATGGAGCACGGAGAGTCTTCAATCGTACCGATAAAATTGACTGTGCCGGTATTGCTGCCCACCGCATTTGCATAAGATGAAAATCCCATAACCATCGCCGTTGCCAGTGCAGCTTTTACTAACTTTTTCATTATTTGTCCTTAAATTTAAATGTGAATAAGCACTGTTTTCCGTTAACAGTTAACGTGAGAGCCGTGCTTGCGCTTTAAATTTTTATAGGGGCTATTAATAAATATATTATTTATTCTTGTATTTGGGTCTAAATAAAATATTGTTTGCTGACTTTTTTGTTGAATAACCCACGCATAAATAATTTACCCGAGGTAAATATTAATGCGGAAAGTCTACGGCGTTATTTAATATTATGGTAAATCTTTTTTTGTGGTTGATTATCAGATTAGTACCTGATTAATGATTTAATATATGTTATTCATGTTGTGAATTTAATTTGTCGTAAGGGTATTCTTAATTGTTGGGAGATAGATGCTTTTTTCGCTTAAAAACCGAACGGCTATTTTGCATTTTAATGTAATCTATACTATTTATTTCTACTTTGAATATGTTGGCATTAATATTTTATTAAAAATTAATGAGAATAACATTCACGCTGTGAATTGTTTTATCAATAATAATGTTTTTTAATTAGGTTTAATTAATGATTTTTTACAACTGTATTTATTACGACTCCATTTATTAAGTGAGATATTCAAATTTATTGTCAGGGGGGGGAATACTTTCAGACACAGAGTGTAATTTTCAGGAGAGAGATGTTTCGGGGGAGGGCTTCAGCCCTATCACCGGCCAGATAAAACGGATGATGATAGAGCCGTGAGAGGTTTTTGTTATACTTCCAGCCAGTTCATGATCCCGTCAGCAGCTTTGCGGCCTTCGGCAATTGCCGTTACCACTAGGTCTGAACCTCGCACAATGTCACCACCGGCGAAGATTTTCGGGTTGCTGGTCTGGAAGGCGTTGTCGCTTCGCTCTGGAGCGATAATGCGGCCCTGGGGATCCAGTTCGACGCTGTGTTGTGCCAGCCATTCCATGCTGTGTGGACGGAAACCAAACGCCATGATCACCGCATCTGCCGGAATGATATGTTCAGAGCCTGCGACAATCTCCGCGCGGCGACGGCCTTTAGCATCGGGTTCGCCCATTTCGGTACGCACCATTTTCACGCCGCTGACTTTGCCGTTGCCATTCACTTCAATACCCAGCGGCTGGACGTTGAATTTGAACTCCACACCTTCTTCCCGCGCGTTTTTCACTTCGCGACGGGAACCCGGCATGTTCTCTTCATCACGACGATAGGCACAGGTGACGTGCTTCGCTCCCTGGCGCACGGAAGTGCGCACGCAGTCCATCGCGGTGTCGCCGCCGCCAAGTACCACTACGCGTTTGCCTTCCATGCTGACGAACGGTTCTTCGTTGGTTTCGCCAAAACCCATTAACTGTTTGGTGTTGGCGATGAGGAACGGTAGCGCCGCGTACACGCCGTCGGCGTCTTCGTTTTCCAGTCCACCGCGCATTGACTGATAGGTCCCGACACCGAGGAACACTGCATCGTAATCGTTCAGTAGATCGTCCAGTTGTACGTCACGACCCACTTCGGTATTGAGTTGGAACTCAATGCCCATGCCGGTGAAGATTTCACGGCGGCGCGTCATCACCTCTTTTTCCAGCTTGAAGGCCGGAATGCCAAAGGTCAGCAGACCGCCGATTTCCGGATGACGGTCGAAGACGACAGCTTTCACACCGTTGCGCGTTAACACATCCGCACACGCCAGCCCCGCCGGACCTGCGCCGATAATCGCCACTTTTTTACCGGTCTGTTTTACGCCAGACATATCCGGACGCCAGCCCATTTCGAACGCTTTATCATTGATATAGCGTTCAATGTTACCGATGGTCACCGCGCCAAATTCATCATTCAGGGTGCAGGAGCCTTCGCACAGGCGATCCTGTGGGCAGACGCGTCCACACACTTCCGGCAGGGTATTAGTTTGATGCGACAGTTCTGCCGCTTCAAAAATCCGCCCCTCGTTGGCGAGCTTCAGCCAGTTCGGGATGTAGTTGTGTACCGGGCATTTCCATTCGCAGTATGGGTTGCCACACGACAGGCAGCGGTCAGCCTGCGCTTTGGCCTGGCCTTCGGAAAACGGCTCGTAAATTTCGACGAACTCAATTTTGCGGATCTTCAGCGGTTTCTTTGGCGGATCAACGCGCTGCAGGTCGATAAATTGATAAACATTCTGACTCATTGTTGCTACCCCTTACTGCGCCTGCACGCGCAACTCTGCTGCACTACGACTACGGTGACCCAGCAGTGCTTTTACATCACTGGACTTCGGTTTAACCAGCGCGAATTTGCTGGCGAAGGTTGACCAGTTAGCCAGGATCTCTTCACCACGCTGGGAACCGGTGTGTTGCACATGCTCGGTGATAAGACCACGCAGATGCTCTTCATGGATCGCCAGGGAGTCAACGCTTAACACTTCCACCAGTTCCGGGTTAACGCGTTTGCGGAAATCATCACTTTCGTCGAGAACGTAAGCGAAGCCCCCGGTCATGCCTGCGCCAAAGTTAACGCCGGTTTTACCCAGAATACAGACGATACCGCCGGTCATATATTCACAACCGTTGTCGCCAATGCCTTCTACCACAGTGATAGCACCAGAGTTACGCACACCGAAACGTTCTCCTGCACGGCCTGCGGCATACAGACGACCACCGGTCGCGCCATACAGGCAGGTGTTGCCGATAATGCTCGCCTCATGGCTGCGGAAGGCCGAACCCACGGGTGGACGAATGGCGATTAAGCCGCCTGCCATGCCTTTACCAACATAGTCGTTAGCATCGCCAGTCAGATACAGCTCCACGCCGCCTGCGTTCCACACGCCGAAGCTCTGACCCGCGGTGCCGTTGAAGTACGCTTTGATAGGATCGGCTGCCAGCCCCTGATCGCCGTGTGTTTGCGCGATGTAGCCAGAGAGTGATGCGCCCACGGAACGGTCGGTGTTGCGAATATCGAACCAGAAGGTTTTGCTCTGGCGCTCATCGACAAACGGTTTCGCCTGTTGCAGCAACTGCGCGTTGAGTATGCCGTTATCAAACGGTGGGTTTTTCTCAGTGCAATAGAGCGCTTTACCCGGATGTGGCTCGGCGGTCTCCAGCAGGCGAGACAGCTCCAGTTTCTGTTGTTTTGCTGTGAAACCATCCAGCTCTTTGAGCAGGTCGGTACGACCAATCAGATCGACCAGACGTGTTACACCCAGTTGCGCCATCAGCTCGCGGGTTTCACGGGCGATAAACTCAAAGTAGTTAGTCACTTTGAACGGTAAGCCGTGATAGTGATTCTTACGCAGTTTTTCGTCCTGAGTTGCTACGCCGGTGGCGCAGTTGTTCAGGTGGCAAATACGCAGGTATTTACAACCCAGCGCCACCATCGGACCGGTGCCAAAGCCAAAGCTTTCCGCGCCGAGAATTGCCGCTTTGATGATATCAACGCCTGTTTTCAGGCCGCCATCAACCTGCAAACGAATTTTATGGCGCAGGCCGTTAGCCACCAGTGCCTGCTGAGTTTCCACCAGACCCAGCTCCCACGGGCAGCCTGCGTATTTCACCGAGGAGAGCGGGCTTGCGCCGGTGCCGCCGTCATAGCCCGCGATGGTGATTAAATCGGCATACGCTTTCGCAACGCCAGTTGCGATAGTTCCGACGCCTGGTTCAGAAACCAGTTTGACGGAGATCATCGCTTTCGGGTTAACCTGTTTCAGGTCGAAAATAAGCTGCGCTAAATCCTCGATAGAGTAGATATCGTGGTGCGGCGGCGGGGAGATCAGCGTTACGCCCGGCACGGAGTAGCGCAGTTTGGCGATATACGGCGTGACTTTATCGCCAGGTAACTGACCACCTTCGCCCGGTTTCGCGCCCTGAGCGACTTTAATCTGAATCACGTCGGCGTTAACCAGATACGCCGGGGTTACGCCGAAGCGGCCAGAAGCGACTTGTTTGATACGTGAGACTTTATTGGTGCCGTAACGCGCCGGATCTTCACCGCCTTCCCCGGAGTTAGAGTTACCGCCGATGCTGTTCATCGCTTCCGCCAGCGCTTCGTGGGCTTCCGGGCTTAATGCGCCGATAGACATCGCTGCGGTATCGAAGCGTTTAAACAGTTCACTGACTGGTTCAACATCAGCAATGTTGACCGCATCATCACCCGGAGTAATCGCCAGCAGATCGCGCAGTGTCGTTGCCGGACGCTCGTTAACCAGCTTCGCGTATTCCTGATAGTCGCTGTACTCGCCACTCTGAACTGCCTGTTGCAGTGTGCGCACGACGTCCGGGTTGTAGGCGTGGTATTCGCCGCCATGCACGTATTTTAACAAGCCGCCCTGGCTGATGGGTTTACGCGCCAGCCAGGCACGTTTTGAAAGATTCAGCAGATCCTGCTGGAAATCTTCAAAGCTCGCGCCGCCAATGCGGCTGACTGCGCCCTGGAAGCACAGGCTCACCACGTCATCGTGCAGACCGACTGCTTCGAACAGTTTCGAGCAGCGGTAAGAGGCGATGGTGGAGATGCCCATTTTGGACATGATTTTGTACAAGCCTTTGTTGATGCCGTTACGGTAGTTCAGCATCACGGTACGATAGTCTTTGGCAATCGCATGGGTGTCGATTAAGCGTCCCAGCGTTTCATAGGCAAGGTACGGATAAATGGCGGTTGCACCGAAGCCCAGCAGCACAGCGAAGTGGTGCGGATCGCGGGCGCTGGCGGTTTCGACGATGATGTTGGCATCGCAACGCAGGCTTTGATCGACCAGACGGGTCTGGATCGCGCCAACCGCCATCGGAGCCGGAACCGGCAGGCGATCTTTACCGATATTTCGGTCTGAAAGTACCAGTAGCACGGTGCCGCTACGTACCATTTTTTCGGCTTTATCGCACAGCTCTTTAACCGTCGCTTCAAGCGTGGTTTTGCTAACGTCAAAGGTGATATCCAGCGTATCTGCGCGATAGTGCTCCTCTTTCATGGTCGTGAGCTGTTTGAAATCGGAGTAGAGCAGAATTGGCGATTTAAAGCTTAAGCGGTGCGCCTGGCCTTCTGCTTCGCAGAAGACGTTCATTTCACGACCGATGCTGGTGGCGAGCGACATGACATGCGCTTCACGCAGGGGGTCGATTGGCGGGTTAGTCACCTGGGCAAATTGCTGACGGAAGTAGTCGTAAATAATACGCGGCTGGCTGGAGAGCACGGCGAATGGGGTGTCGTCGCCCATCGAACCGACGGCTTCCTGGCCGTTTTCGCCCAGTACGCGGATCACGGAATCCAACTCTTCCGCGCTGTAGTTAAACTGTTTCTGGTAGCTGGCAAGCGTGTCGTCGTCCAGTTCGCGACTCCCCACTTCTTCATCAGGCAAGTCTTCAAACGGCACCAGACGGCGGACGTTTTTCGCCATCCACTCTTTGTACGGATGGCGGCTTTTCAGGTCATCATCGGTTTCCGCCGAGTGCAGAATACGCCCACTGCGAGTGTCGATCACCATCAGCTCACCTGGCCCGACGCGGCCTTTTTCCACCACTTCATCAGGCTGATAATCCCAGATGCCGACTTCAGAGGCGCAGGTGATCAACTTATCTTTGGTGATGACGTAGCGTGCCGGACGCAGACCGTTACGGTCGAGGTTACAGGCGGCGAAACGACCGTCGGACATCACGATGCCCGCCGGGCCATCCCACGGCTCCATATGCATGGAGTTAAAGTCGAAGAACGCGCGCAGTTCCGGGTCCATATCCGGGTTGTTCTGCCAGGCAGGTGGCACTAACAGACGCATGGCGCGGATGATATCCATCCCGCCCGCCAGCAGCAGTTCCAGCATGTTATCCATCGAGCTGGAGTCGGAGCCGGTTTCGTTCACAAACGGTGCTGCGTCGTGTAAATCGGGGATTAGCGGCGTCTGGAATTTATAAGTACGGGCACGCGCCCACTGACGGTTACCGGTGATGGTGTTGATTTCACCGTTATGTGCGAGGTAACGGAATGGCTGCGCCAGTGGCCAGCGCGGCACGGTGTTGGTGGAGAAGCGTTGATGGAACAGGCAGATAGCTGATTCCAGACGCAGATCCGCAAGATCCAGGTAAAAGCGCGGCAAATCCGCCGGCATACACAGACCTTTATAGATGTTGACCAGATTCGACAGGCTACAGATGTAGAAGTCTTTATCGGATTCGAGACGTTTCTCAATGCGGCGACGGGCGATAAACAGACGGCGTTCCATATCGCGCGGACGCCAGCCAGCCGGAGCGTTAACGAAAATTTGCTCAATGCGTGGCAGAGAGGAGAGGGCAATTTCACCCAGTACGCCTTCGTTGGTGGGGACATCACGCCAGCCCACAATCGACAATGTTTCGCGTTGCAGCTCTTCTTCAACGATGCGGCGTGCGGCAGCGGCGAGTTCGGGATCTTTATTCAGAAAGATCATCCCGACGGCGTAGTTTTTCGCTAAACGCCAGCCGCGTTCTTGCGCAACGATGCGAAAAAAGCGATCCGGTTTTTGTAACAGCAAGCCGCAACCGTCGCCGGTTTTACCATCAGCGAGAATCGCGCCACGGTGCTGCATGCGGGCCAGTGCGTGTATTGCCGTACGCACTACCTTGTGGCTAGGTTCGCCTTCTATGTGGGCGATCAGGCCGAAACCACAGTTGTCCCTCTCAAGGGATTTATCGTACAACATATCGTGAACCTCCCCCAGGCTCTGCGGGAACCCCACTTCCGAACCGTAACGCACGGGCACAGAAAGAGCGTGGCGACGGGGTTTGCGTTTCATACGCTTACCTCGCATTCGCCCCCTTTTTTTGTCCTTTTCGCATCGGTTAATACGGTGAAGAGGGGATCTCAATTACTGCATAAATATGATGAGCAGGCTGCTCATCCAGAAAGCTTCCAGCGGATTTCCAACTTATCGGTAAAGGCGACACAGGTCAAATGGCAAGCTTATTGGTATAGAAATGTGCTTTAGCGCAAAAATATTCATTAATTTATTGAAATTAAATGAAATATCTTATTTTGAATTAAAGTGGGGGGAAAAAGGAAAACGTTGAGTTCCTGACTACTATAGAGGCGTGTTAACCCTTATCCTGCCTTGAACTGACGCTTAAACCAGCATTTTATACTGCATTGAGAGATAAAGGCGTTTCATACTACTGTTTTTGTTTAAAATCCATTAGCGGATAAAAAAATCCGACGCAAGATAAGGAAAAGTAATTAATACGATATTGCATTAAATTTCAGTAATTGTGATTGAATATGCAGTTGGTAAAGGCAGGCCAGGGCGATTGATCCAGGTCATCGCGGAATTGAGCTAAAAATGGCAGGCTTTGGCCTCTTTTCAAGGCGCGGTCTATCAGATTATGCAGTTACAGAAATTAGTCAATATGTTTGGTGGAGATCTTACCCGTCGTTACGGGCAAAAGGTGCATAAACTGACGCTGCACGG
This sequence comes from Escherichia sp. MOD1-EC6162, assembly GCF_002965125.1. Taxonomy (NCBI): domain Bacteria; kingdom Pseudomonadati; phylum Pseudomonadota; class Gammaproteobacteria; order Enterobacterales; family Enterobacteriaceae; genus Escherichia; species Escherichia sp. MOD1-EC6162. Next base: position 140,828 of record NZ_PTSB01000006.1, on the reverse strand, counting down.
TGGTTTTAGCTGCCCGAATCGTGATGGCACCATCGGACGCGGTGGCTGCACATTCTGTAATGTTGCCTCGTTTGCCGACGAAGAACAGCAACATCGTTCTATTGCCGAACAACTGGCGCATCAGGCAAATTTAGTTAATCGCGCGAAACGCTATCTGGCTTACTTTCAGGCTTATACCAGCACCTTTGCGGAAGTTCAGGTACTGCGCTCTATGTATCAGCAGGCGGTGAGTCAGGCCAATATTGTCGGTTTGTGTGTTGGCACCCGCCCGGACTGCGTACCGGATGCTGTGCTGGATCTGCTTTGCGAATATAAAGATCAGGGTTATGAAGTGTGGCTGGAACTGGGACTGCAAACCGCTCATGACAAAACGCTACACCGTATTAACCGTGGCCATGATTTCGCCTGTTATCAACGCACGACGCAACGGGCACGTGAACGCGGGCTGAAAGTGTGCTCGCACTTAATTGTCGGCCTGCCGGGTGAAGGACGCACTGAATGTCTGCAAACGCTGGAGCAGGTGGTGGAAACCGGTGTTGACGGCATAAAACTGCATCCGCTGCATATCGTGAAAGGCAGCATTATGGCGAAAGCATGGGAAGCGGGGCGTTTGAACGGTATTGAACTGGACGATTACACGCTGACAGCGGGAGAAATGATCCGCCATACACCACCGGAAGTTATCTATCATCGTATTTCCGCCAGCGCCCGTCGCCCGACGCTACTTGCCCCACTGTGGTGTGAAAATCGCTGGACGGGAATGGTCGAGCTGGATCGCTATCTTACTGAACACGGCGTGCAGGGATCGGCGTTGGGACGCCCGTGGATGCCACCTTCCTCGTAGTTAATCTGGGGAATTCCGCATTTCTCACACAATTTTCAGCGTAACTGTCAGAATTGGGTATTATTGTGGCAGGTTGTCGTGAAGGAATTCCTTAAATGAAGCAAATTCGTTTGTTGGCGCAGTACTATGTTGACCTGATGATGAAGTTAGGTCTGGTGCGCTTCTCAATGCTACTGGCGCTGGCGCTGGTGGTGCTCGCTATTGTGGTTCAAATGGCGGTGACCATGGTGCTGCATGGTGAAGTTGAAAGTATTGATGTTATCCGTTCCATCTTCTTTGGTTTGTTGATTACACCGTGGGCGGTTTACTTTCTTTCGGTAGTGGTGGAGCAACTGGAAGAATCACGGCAACGTCTGTCCCGGCTGGTGCAAAAGCTGGAGGAGATGCGCGAGCGCGATCTGAGCCTCAACGTACAACTGAAAGATAATATTACCCAGCTTAATCAGGAAATTGCCGTTCGTGAAAAAGCAGAAGCTGAATTGCAGGAAACCTTCGGTCAGTTGAAAATTGAAATCAAAGAGCGCGAAGAGACGCAGATTCAGCTCGAACAGCAATCCTCATTCTTACGTTCCTTCCTTGATGCTTCACCCGACCTGGTTTTTTATCGTAACGAAGATAAAGAGTTTTCCGGCTGTAATCGCGCGATGGAGCTGCTGACCGGGAAAAGTGAAAAACAACTGGTGCATCTGAAGCCTGCTGATGTTTACTCGCCGGAAGCCGCAGCAAAAGTCATTGAAACCGATGAGAAAGTGTTCCGTCATAATGTGTCGCTGACCTATGAACAGTGGCTGGATTATCCGGACGGGCGCAAAGCCTGCTTTGAAATCCGTAAAGTGCCGTACTACGACCGTGTAGGTAAACGCCACGGTTTGATGGGCTTTGGTCGCGACATTACCGAGCGTAAGCGTTATCAGGATGCGCTCGAACGCGCCAGCCGCGACAAAACTACTTTTATCTCGACAATCAGCCATGAGTTGCGTACGCCGCTGAACGGTATCGTTGGATTAAGTCGTATCTTGCTGGATACGGAACTCACCGCTGAGCAGGAAAAATATCTCAAAACTATCCATGTTTCCGCCGTCACATTGGGGAATATCTTCAACGATATTATCGACATGGATAAGATGGAGCGGCGTAAAGTTCAACTTGATAACCAGCCGGTTGATTTCACCAGCTTTCTTGCCGATCTGGAAAACCTCTCCGCATTACAGGCACAGCAAAAAGGGCTGCGTTTTATTCTGGAACCGACGCTGCCGTTGCCGCATCAGATCATTACCGACGGCACACGTTTACGCCAGATCCTGTGGAACTTAATCAGTAACGCCGTCAAATTCACTCAGAAGGGGCAAGTGACCGTTCGTGTGCGTTATGACGAAGGGGGCATGTTGCATTTTGAAGTGGAAGATTCTGGCATCGGTATTCCGCAGGATGAACTGGATAAAATTTTTGCTATGTATTACCAGGTGAAAGACAGCCACGGCGGTAAACCTGCCACCGGCACCGGTATTGGTCTGGCGGTTTCTCGTCGGCTGGCGAAAAATATGGGGGGGGATATCACCGTCACCAGCGAACAAGGGAAAGGTTCAACCTTTACTTTGACGATCCATGCACCGTCGGTGGCGGAAGAAGTGGATGATGCGTTTGACGAAGATGATATGCCTTTACCGGCGCTGAATGTGCTGCTGGTAGAAGATATTGAACTGAACGTTATTGTTGCACGCTCGGTGCTGGAAAAGCTCGGCAATACTGTCGACGTAGCGATGACCGGTAAGGCGGCGCTGGAGATGTTTAAACCTGGCGAATACGACCTGGTGTTGCTGGATATTCAGTTACCGGATATGACCGGGCTGGATATCTCTCGTGAACTGACGAAGCGTTATCCGCGCGAAGATTTACCGCCGCTGGTGGCTTTAACTGCCAATGTGCTGAAAGATAAACAAGAGTACCTCAATGCCGGAATGGATGATGTGCTGAGTAAGCCGCTTTCTGTGCCGGCGCTAACTGCGATGATCAAGAAATTCTGGGATACCCAGGATGATGAGGAAAGCACGATGACGACAGAAGAGAGCGGTAAATCGGAAGCATTGCTTGATATTCCTATGCTGGAACAGTATCTCGAACTTGTAGGGCCGAAGCTGATCACTGACGGGTTAGCGGTGTTTGAGAAAATGATGCCGGGTTATGTGAGCGTGTTGGAATCGAATCTGACGGCGCAAGATAAAAAAGGCATCGTCGAGGAAGGTCACAAAATTAAAGGTGCGGCGGGGTCAGTGGGGTTACGCCATCTGCAGCAGCTTGGTCAGCAGATCCAGTCTCCCGATCTTCCTGCGTGGGAAGATAATGTTGGTGAATGGATTGAAGAGATGAAAGAAGAGTGGCGTCACGACGTAGAAGTACTGAAAGCGTGGGTTGCGAAAGCTGCTAAAAAATGACCCCGGCTAGACCGGGGTGCGCGAATACTGCGCCAACACCAGGGAAATCTTGGCTGCGCCGTAAATTATTATGATGAGTTACAAGGGCGCAGCACTGTTTTTCAGGCCGCACGCAGTTAAGATAGCAAATCTTAAATGATTTGTTACATGAATCAGTTAAATGTGTGATGCGTAGCATTCTTATTAAAAAGATTAATGTGTTTCAGTCAGTTGCGAAAGGATGATCACAATGAAGAAAATTGGCGTAGTTCTGAGCGGGTGCGGTGTCTATGACGGTTCTGAAATCCATGAAGCGGTTTTGACGTTATTAGCAATTTCACGCAACGGTGCGCAGGCGGTCTGCTTTGCGCCGGATAAGCAGCAGGTTGATGTTATCAACCATTTAACTGGCGAGCCGATGGCGGAAACGCGCAATGTGTTGATTGAAGCAGCACGTATAACGCGTGGTGAGATCCGTCCTCTGGCTCAGGCCGATGCCGCCGAACTGGATGCGTTGATTGTGCCTGGTGGTTTTGGTGCGGCGAAAAATTTAAGCAATTTTGCCAGCCTTGGCAGTGAATGCACCGTTGACCGTGAATTAAAGGCGCTGGCGCAAGCGATGCATCAGGCAGGTAAACCGCTTGGCTTTATGTGCATTGCCCCGGCGATGCTGCCTAAAATTTTCGATGTCCCGCTGCGTTTGACCATTGGCACAGATATCGATACCGCAGAAGTGCTGGAAGAGATGGGCGCAGAGCATGTGCCGTGCCCGGTCGATGATATCGTTGTTGATGAAGACAATAAGATTGTCACTACACCAGCGTATATGCTGGCGCAGAACATTGCGGAAGCGGCGAGCGGCATTGATAAGCTGGTTTCCCGCGTGCTGGTTCTGGCTGAATGAGTAAAAGCCGCTTAACGGCGTTCGGTTTCGTCCGCCGTTTTCTTCTGCGGTTAGTGGTTGCCCTTGCCGTGTTCTGGGGTGGGGGCATCGCGTTGTTTAGCATAGCGCCAGTTCCGTTCTCGGCGGTAATGGCTGAGCGTCAGGTGAGTGCCTGGTTGCATGGTAACTTTCGTTACGTGGCGCATTCTGATTGGGTTAGTCTGGATCAAATCTCGCCGTGGATGGGGCTGGCGGTGATTGCCGCAGAAGATCAGAAATTCCCCGACCATTGGGGCTTTGATGTGGCTTCTATTGAGAAAGCGCTGGCGCACAATGAACGCAATGAAAACCGCGTTCGCGGCGCATCAACAATTTCACAGCAGACAGCCAAAAATCTCTTTTTATGGGATGGGCGTAGTTGGGTACGAAAAGGGCTGGAAGCCGGGTTAACATTGGGGATAGAAACGGTCTGGAGCAAAAAGCGTATCCTGACGGTTTACCTGAATGTAGCCGAATTTGGTGAAGGGGTATTTGGTGTTGAAGCCGCAGCGCAACGTTATTTCCATAAACCTGCCAGCAAACTCACCCAGTCGGAAGCGGCGTTACTGGCTGCAGTATTACCCAACCCACTCCGTTTCAAAGTCTCTGCACCATCAGGCTACGTGCGTAGCCGTCAGGCGTGGATTTTGCGGCAAATGCATCAATTAGGCGGTGAGTCGTTTATGCGACAACACCAACTATATTAAGCTTCGTGCGAAGTGAGTGAGAGTTTCTTGTTCTCACAAGATAGCGTCTCTTTCTGCAGCGCAACAGCTAGCGCGGGTTGCGCGATAAAACGTTGCCACAATCGCTTTTGCTTACGTTGACAACACCACTTCGACCAGGTCGCCAGCGGAATCCACGTGCTTTCACCAATGTTGTCACAGACGACGGGAATAATTTCTGACTCGCTGATACGGTGGCAGAGGATATTCTGCGGCTTCAGCGACATCGTCACGATGCGATTATCCTGCAAATAACGCTTCAGGTGTTTCAGTAACTGGCGCAGTTGCGCGATATCTTCTTCGTAACGGCATTGTTTAGCAAATTCGGTCAATGTAATAGACGGCTTGCCATCAAAATCGGCAATGACATCGTAGACATAACCGGTTCCGCAATCAGTCTCAACTGTACCGTGATAGCGTGGAATACCGCTCCAGTCTTTCAAACGACGACCAAGGTGCGCATAGTACTTTAACTCGCGGCGGATCTCTTTATCGCCACCGTCGCCACGGTGGTAGACAATCTTGATACAGCGTTGGGCATCTTCCGGATGCGCGTAACATTTCCGATGTCTTCCGGTGCCCAGGGGACTTTGTTCAGATAAGCGAATCATGCCATCTCCTGGAAATATTTTCTGACAGTCTCCAGTATGGGGGCTTAACTTAAACGAAACCTAAACAAGGCTTTTTAAGGTTTTCTTAAGGTTTTGTGTGTATGAAAAAGCGCACGAAATGTACAAATGACGTTCATTGATGACGATTTCAGTACGCGCTTTTCTTATTGCCCTGAAGGGCTGAGGAGGGGGAATTTAAATGTCAGAGGGATGAAGATTAATCTTCATCGAAACCGGAATTAAAGAGAGCAATAACCGCAGCCAGCGCTTCGACTTCCTGTGGGCCTGTCGCTTCGACTTCAATCTGTCGTCCTTTGGCAGAGTCCAGCATCAAGAGCGCAATAACGCTGTTGGCTTCAGCCTCGGTGCCTTCGTCATTACGTAACAGCACTTCAGCGTCAAAACCTTGCATTAATTCAAAGAGTTTCATAGCAGGCCGGGCATGCATGCCCAGCTTGTTAGTGATTTCGACAGTTTGCTTGACGGTCATGGTTTGCGTTTTTCCAGCGTGCGATGGCGTGACTGGACGTTTTTACCGCGTGAGCGGAAGTAGTCTGCCAGTTGTTCTGCAATATACACCGAACGGTGCTTCCCGCCAGTACAACCAATGGCGACCGTCAGGTAGCTACGGTTGTTGGTTTCCAGCATAGGTAACCATAGCTCAAGATAGCTGCGCGTCTGGTAGATGAAATTGTGTACTTCTGTGTGACGGTCGAGGAACGCAGCGACAGGTTTATCAAGGCCGGTCATCGGACGCAGTTTCGGGTCCCAGTGCGGGTTCGGCAGGAAACGCACGTCAAAGACATAATCCGCATCAATAGGAATGCCGTGCTTGAAGCCGAAGGACTCAAAGACCATCGTCAGTTCACGCTCGCGTTTACCCAGCAGACGGGTACGCAGCATTTCCGCCAGCTCGTGAACGGACATTTCTGACGTATCGACAATCAAATCCGCCCGCGAACGCAGTGGCTCCAGCAGATCGCTTTCTTTGTCGATAGCGCTCTCCAGCGACAGATTTTTACTGGAAAGTGGGTGCAGGCGGCGCGTATCGCTGTAACGGCGTATTAACGTGTTACGGTCGGCATCCAGGAACAGCAGTTGCGGTGAGAAAGCATCAGGCAGGTTGCTCATCGCCTGTTCGAATATTTCTGGCGACTCCGGCATATTACGAACATCAATGCTGACGGCGGCAGAAATCTCGCGATCGGCCAGGGTACGGGCCAGATCGGGTAACAACACCACGGGAAGGTTATCCACGCAGTAAAAACCCATATCTTCCAGCGCACGCAGGGCGACAGATTTACCTGAACCCGAACGTCCACTGACGATCATCAGTACCATGTACTGTTTCTCCTCACAACGTCTAAAAGAGACATTACAGAATAACTACGCTTCATCCGGAGTACCTTCGGTATCCGTAATGATTTGATACAGCTCTTCATCGCTTTGGGCTGCGCGTAAACGGCGGCAGATGGTTTTGTCCGCCAGACGTTTCGCCACCAGCGAAAGAGTATGCAGATGCGTTTTGGTTTGGTCAGCCGGTACTAGCAGGGCAAAAAGCAAGTCAACCGGTTGGTTATCGATGGCATCAAAAGCGATAGGCGTTTCGAGCTGAACGAAAACGCCAACAGCACGCAGAGTATCTTCTTCCAGTTTGCCATGCGGAATTGCAATACCATTACCAATACCGGTACTGCCCATTTTTTCCCGCGTCAGGATAGCTTCAAAAACCACCTGAGGCGGCAGGCTAAGTTGTTTCGCCGCCAGTTCGCTGATGATTTCCAGTGCGCGTTTTTTGCTCTGGCAGTGGACGCGGCTTCGCGTACATTCCCTGTTAAGAACACTGCTAAGCTGTAGAGTTGTATCATTATTTATCATAATTTCACCTAAGAGCCTGTCCACTCAAACAGTGGAACAGGCTCGGAGCATTAACCGTACAAATGGCCCGTTGTGCCACACAACAGGCCACCATGCACTTGCTAATCGCCCGGACAATTAGTGTTGTTTCAATTTATCTTTATGTTTGGTCAGTTGGCGTGCCAACTTATCGATTAAGCCATCAATGGCAGCGTACATGTCCTGACCTTCCGCGCTGGCATGAATTTCGCCACCGTTTACATGCAGTGTTGCATCTGAGGTATGGGTGACTTTCTCCACTTTCAGAACAACATAGACCTGGTTGATTCGGTCAAAATATTGCTCAAGTTTGGCAAATTTTGAGGTAACAAATTCTCGCAGGGCCTCGGTGATCTCGACGTTATTTCCGGTAATGTTGAGCTGCATAGTGTCTTCCTTATCGGTTGGGTCAAACGAGCTGTTTACGCTGGTTTGACGGCGGAATGGATAAAGACTCTCGGTACTTCGCAACAGTGCGGCGTGCCACCATGATACCTTGTTCCGACAGCAAAGAAGTTAACTTGCTGTCGCTCAACGGTTTCGCTGGGTTTTCCGCCGCGATTAATTTTTTCACCAGCGCGCGAATCGCCGTGGACGAGGCTTCGCCGCCGCCCTCGGTATTGACGTGACTGGAGAAAAAATACTTCAGTTCAAAAATGCCTCGTGGACTATGCAGGTACTTTTGCGTGGTCACGCGAGAGATCGTCGATTCATGCATTTCGACAGCCTGAGCGATATCTGCCAGTACCATCGGTTTCATATATTCTTCGCCTTGCTCAAAGAAGGCTTGCTGCTGTTCAACGATACAGCGACTCACGCGCAGTAGCGTATCGTTACGGCTTTCCAGACTCTTAATCAACCATTTGGCATCCTGCAGATTGCTGCGGATAAACTGGCTATCGCCATCATTGCGTGTGTTATTACACATTGAGGCGTAGTGCTGGTTAATTTGTAGCCGTGGAATGCTGTCGCTGTTGAGTTCAACCGTCCATTGACCGTTATGCTTGCGTACCAACACATCTGGAATGACATATTCCGGTTCGCCGGTCTGGATCGATTGACCAGGGCGAGGATCGAGCGACTGGATCAAGTTGACGGCTTCTTTCAGCACATCTTCTTTCAGGCGTGTTACGCGCATCAGTGTGCGGAAGTCGTGATTTGCCAGCAGATCGAGGTGATCGCTAATGATGAGTCTGGCCTCTTCCAGCCACGGCGTAGTTTTGTCGAATTGGGAGAGTTGGATCAGCAGACAGTCACGCAGATCTTTCGCTGCCACGCCAACCGGATCAAAGCGTTGGATTCGTTTGAGGACAGCTTCAACTTCATCGATGTCGATCTCTTCATCGCCCATACTTTCGAGAATATCTTCCAGTGGAACGGTGAGATATCCCGTGTCATCAACGGCATCGACAATCGAGGTGGCGATGGCGCGGTCAGTGTCAGAAAATGGCGTCAGCTCAACCTGCCACATCAGATAATCCTGCAAGGTCTGCGTCGTTTCGCCCTGATAGACCGGTAGCTCGTCGTCGATGTAGTCACCGCTGGTGCCGGATGGCGTACCGGCGGTGTAGATGGTATCCCAACTGGCATCAAGCGGCAGTTCTTCCGGCATCTCTTTTTGTTCGAGCGCGTCAGCAGTGTCTAACGTTTCGCTGTCTGGCGTTTCGTGAGTGTCGATTTCATCATGAGTGTCGATTTGCTCAAGCAGTGGATTACTTTCCAGCGCCTGCTGCAGCTCCTGTTGAAGTTCCAGCGTGGACAACTGCAACAGACGAATTGCCTGTTGTAGCTGAGGCGTCATCGCCAGTTGCTGGCTAAGCCTGAGTTGCAAACCTTGCTTCATGTTCAGAATCGTACTCTCCTGCTAAAACGTCGCGAGCTTCTACCCTATCAGAGTCTGAAGTCTTCCCCAAGGTATACACGCTTAACATGTTCGTCTTGTAAGATTTCTGTCGGCGTGCCGTGGGCGATTAAATGTCCCTGACTGACGATATAAGCACGTTCACAAACAGCCAGCGTTTCACGCACGTTGTGGTCGGTGATAAGTACACCCAGGCCGCTGTCGCGTAAATGCTCAATGATGCGTTTAATGTCGATGACTGAGATCGGGTCAACCCCGGCAAACGGTTCATCGAGCAGGATAAATTTCGGATTTGCAGCCAGCGCGCGGGCAATTTCTACACGACGGCGTTCACCACCGGAGAGCGATTGACCCATGCTGTCGCGCAGATGCTCAATGTGAAACTCTTCCATCAATTCGTTCGCACGATCTTCACGTTGTTCAGCGGATAAATCGTCACGAATTTGCAGTACTGCCATCAGGTTATCGTAAACGCTAAGACGGCGGAAAATTGAAGCTTCCTGCGGCAGATAGCCGATACCGCGACGCGCGCGTGCATGCAGCGGCAGCAGGCTGATATCGTCATCATCAATAATGATGTTGCCCGCATCGCGCGGCACAATACCGACGACCATATAGAAAGTGGTGGTTTTACCGGCACCGTTTGGCCCCAGCAGCCCGACAATTTCCCCGGAGTTAACGGTCAGGCTGACGTCTTCCACCACGCGGCGACCCTTGTAGGCTTTTGCAAGGTTCTTTGCTGTTAATGTTGCCATAACGAATTAATTACCCTTCTTCTGCGCCGGGGTCTGGCCTTTGTTGTTTTTGTCCTGCAACTGCGACGGCACCAGAACGGTGGTTACGCGCTTGCCTTTATCGCTGAAAGCCTGCATTTTCTGCTCTTTCACCAGATAAGTAATTTTATCGCCCGTTATATTGCTATCGACCTGCTGCAGATAAGCATTACCGGTCAGGATGACAAAATCTTTCGCCAGTTCGTAATGCATCTGGGAAGCGTGACCTTCGACTGGTTTACCGTTGTCCTGCATCTGATAGAACGTTGCCGGTTTACCGTAGCCGTCAATCACTTCTTTACCTTGTTCGCCGCCCGGACGAGTAACGACCACTTTATCGGCATTAATTTTGATGGTGCCCTGGGTAACGATGACATTACCGGTAAAGGTGACCACGTTGCCTTGCATATCAAGAGATTGCTGATCCGACTCAATGTGAATCGGCTGGTCAGTGTCTCCGGTAACGGCAAATGCCGGAATACTGGCGGCCAGAAGTGAGCTGGCAAGCACAAGATTAAGGCTGAGTTTGTTTGTTTTGAATTTCATAGGATGTTCTAACCTTTTCAATCAGCTCGGCGTTCTTGCTGCGTAAGTTGCCGCGCATTTTCAGACCGCTGGAGTTAAATGTTGTTCCGTATAACGTGACGAGGTCTTCAGAGGTAACATCCTGCGTCACCAGATTGATCTGCGCGTTATCCGTCGTGATTCTGCGAAGTTGAGAGTCCGGCACGAGTGCGTTGACTTCAACGTGTCCATATAAATAGAGCATCCGATCATTAGTCAGCTTGGCTTTATCCGCTTTTACCGACCATGTCGGGATTTTATCCTTATCAAACGTGGTAAGTACCGGTTGCGTAAACCACGAAACGGCCTGATCGGAATAATATTCAACGTGTTGAGCAATCAATCGATAGCTTAGCGCCCCTTCAGGGTTATAGACGAGCGTGTCCGTATGCTCGCTTTTATAGGTGGGATCATTGTTGTTGACGACCACCTGGGCGGTATCGTCTTTCTCGGTCATGTTAATGCCGATCATCACCAGAACCGCCAGTGATAACACAATGATAACCCAACGTCTGGCTTTACTCATATCGATTGCCCTTTGGCTTCATCCAGTTTGCCCTGCGCCAGGAGTAATAAGTCGCAAACTTCACGAACTGCGCCACGACCACCAGCAATGCGCGTCACGTAATCAGCGCGCGGAATCAACAGCGGATGTGCATCGGCCACAGCCACGCTTAAGCCTACTTTTTCCATTACTGGCCAGTCGATGAGATCATCCCCAACGTAAGCCACGTTTTCCGGGGCGATCGCCAGTTTTTCCAGCAGATCGCTAAAGGCGATAAGTTTGTTCGACTGCCCCTGATACAAATGGGTAATTCCCAATGTGGCACAACGATCTTCTACCAGTTTAGCCTTTCGCCCGGTAATGATGGCGACTTCAATATCAGAGGTGAGCGCACAACGAATGCCATAACCGTCCCGAACATTGAACGCTTTAAGTTCTTCGCCGTTGTTGCCCATATAAATCAGGCCATCTGACAGCACGCCATCGACGTCGAGAATTAGCAGACGAATGTTCTCCGCTTTTGCCATAACGTCGGCGCTGACAGGGCCGTAACAGGTCTCAAGCGACGTACCTGCTTTGCTCATTGTTGTTTATCCTTGAATCTTTACACTACGCCTGCACGCAGTAAATCATGCATATGTAACACACCGAGTAAATGGTCGCCATCGGCAACCATTACGGAGGTGATATGGCGGGACTGCATTAAGTTCAGTGCCTCAACGGCCAGAATGCCAGGGCGCACGCGGATTCCCCCCGGCGTCATCACATCGGCAATGCTTAATTGACGGACATCCACACCCATATCGAAGACACGGCGTAAATCACCGTCGGTAAAGATGCCTTCAATCATCATATTGTCATCGCAAATGACAGTCATACCAAGATTTTTGCGGGTAATTTCCAGTAATGCATCGCGCAGGCTGGCGGTTTTTTTGACATGCGGGATCTCATCACCCGTATGCATAATATCGCTTACGCGCAGCAGAAGTTTACGACCCAGTGCGCCGCCGGGATGTGAGAGCGCAAAATCTTCGGCGGTAAAGCCGCGCGCTTTTAACAGGGCGACGGCGAGAGCATCGCCCATCACCAGCGTGGCGGTGGTGCTGCTGGTCGGTGCCAGCCCCAACGGACAGGCTTCTTTCGCTACTTTAACACACAGATGCACGTCAGCGGCACGCGCCATGCTACTCTCCGGGCGACCGGTAATGCAGATTAACGGCACGTGAAGACGCTTAAGCACCGGAATCAATGCTGCGATTTCACTGGATTCACCCGAATTAGAGATAGCAATCACCACGTCTTGTGGCGTAACCATGCCTAAATCGCCATGCGCGGCTTCGCCAGGATGGACGAAAAATGACGGAGTACCGGTGCTGGCAAAGGTGGCTGCCATTTTGCGCCCGATGTGTCCCGATTTGCCCATCCCCATAACTACGACTTTACCTTTACACCAAAACATCTTTTCACAAGCGAGTGTGAAATTCTGATTGATGTATTGATCAAGCTCCGCCAGGCATTCACGTTCAATCGCCAGGACTTCTTTACCTGCTTGCTGAAAGTCAAAACCCGGTTGCAACTCTACGTGCGACATAATGCGTTTCCAGTTATTCAACGAGTATTGGCGATAACCAGTACAACATCGCCAGCCATACGATAAATCCGCCTGTTAATAATACCCCTACGCCACGGCCAGGTTGAGGGGAGCGCCGCCAGCACAGCAACGCAAAAATAATGCTTACCAACAACATCACGCTGTAGTCACGGCTATACGCCAGTGGGTTAATCTCCCCTGGGGTAATCAGCGCCGGTAGACCCAGCACGATGACGATATTAAAAATATTCGCGCCGATGATATTACCGACGGCGATGTCGTTCTCACCTTTGCGTACACCGGCTATCGCGGTTGCCAGTTCTGGCAGACTCGTGCCGATAGCGATTGCCGTCAGACCAATAGTCAACTCGCTGATGGCAAAGTAATTTGCCAGCACGGTAGCGTTATCAATCACCATCCGCGTTGCTACTGGCATGATGATCAGTGCAATGCCGAGCCATAAAAAAGCAACGGGTAAACCACCTTCACGCGGCAGTTCTGCAAGTTGCTCCCTGGTCAGGCTGTCAGTTCCCTGACGTTCAGCCTGATGTGCAAGTTTAACAATGAACAGCAGCCATAGCACAGCCAGAAAGAGGAGAAAGATACCATCGCTGCGGCTAAGTTGTCCGTCATAGAGTACGGAACCGGCTACAACGCTGACCAATAACATTAAGGGTAATTCACGGCGCAGAACATCAGAATGGACGGTAAAAGGGCGTACCAGCGCGGTCAGACCGAGGATCAGCAATATATTGATAATGTTTGAGCCAAGCGCCGTACCGACAGCTAAATCTCGTTGTTCGTGCAGCGACGCGGCAAGTGAAACAATAATCTCTGGAAGTGACGTACCAATACTGACTACGGTCATACCAATGATCAGCGGTGGAATGCCAAAAGTGCGACAAAGAATGGAAGCGGCAAATACCAGTCGGTCGGCACTGTATACGACCAAAAGTAAACCAACAATTAACAGTGCCGTAGCTAAAAGCATCTAACGTCCTTTCTTCAGGTATACTCGCCGGTCCGCTGAAGATTTTCAGAAAGCCGTAATGGATTCTTAATTTTGACTTTATGCGGCTAAAAAGTAAAACAAATGCCAGCTTTCGCTAACCACGGCGGGTAATATTCTGTAAATATGTTGGGTTCAAGGTTAAATTGAGCGTCATGCTTAAAAAATCAACGCAAGACGAAGGGTGAATTATGGAGCAGTCTGTGGCGAATTTAGTCGATATGCGCGATGTCAGTTTTACGCGTGGCAATCGCTGCATCTTCGATAATATTTCCCTGACCGTGCCGCGAGGGAAGATCACGGCAATCATGGGGCCATCGGGCATCGGTAAAACGACGCTACTCCGACTGATTGGTGGGCAAATCGCACCTGATCACGGTGAGATCCTTTTTGATGGTGAGAATATTCCGGCGATGTCTCGTTCGCGCCTGTACACGGTGCGTAAACGCATGAGCATGTTGTTTCAGTCCGGGGCGTTGTTCACCGATATGAACGTATTTGACAACGTTGCCTATCCACTGCGCGAACACACCCAGCTCCCCGCACCATTGTTGCATAGTACGGTAATGATGAAGCTGGAAGCGGTGGGGCTGCGTGGAGCGGCTAAACTTATGCCTTCTGAACTTTCCGGCGGGATGGCTCGTCGCGCCGCACTGGCGCGCGCAATTGCCCTGGAGCCAGATCTCATCATGTTTGATGAACCGTTTGTTGGGCAAGATCCCATCACTATGGGCGTACTGGTGAAGCTGATTTCTGAGCTGAACAGCGCGCTGGGCGTCACCTGTGTGGTGGTTTCTCACGATGTGCCGGAAGTCTTAAGTATTGCGGATCACGCCTGGATTCTGGCGGACAAAAAGATTGTTGCTCACGGTAGCGCTCAGGCGTTGCAGGAGAATCCCGATCCGCGTGTCCGTCAGTTTCTGGACGGGATAGCTGACGGGCCTGTTCCGTTCCGCTATCCTGCCGGCGATTATCACGCTGATCTTTTACCAGGGAGTTAAGCCACTCATGCTGTTAAATGCGCTGGCGTCGCTTGGACATAAAGGGATTAAAACCCTGAGAACGTTCGGGCGGGCCGGGTTAATGTTATTCAATGCGCTGGTCGGCAAGCCGGAATTTCGTAAACACGCGCCGCTGCTGGTGCGTCAGCTCTATAATGTCGGCGTCCTGTCGATGCTGATTATTGTGGTTTCTGGCGTATTCATCGGAATGGTGCTGGGTCTACAAGGTTATCTGGTTCTGACCACCTATAGTGCGGAAACCAGTCTGGGGATGCTGGTGGCGTTATCGCTGCTGCGTGAACTGGGGCCGGTGGTTGCCGCGTTGCTGTTTGCCGGACGCGCCGGTTCGGCGTTAACTGCTGAAATTGGTTTGATGCGCGCCACAGAACAACTCTCCAGTATGGAGATGATGGCGGTCGATCCGCTGCGTCGGGTTATTTCTCCACGTTTCTGGGCTGGGGTTATTTCATTGCCGCTGCTGACGATTATTTTCGTCGCCGTGGGGATCTGGGGCGGATCATTGGTCGGCGTTAGCTGGAAAGGTATTGATAGCGGATTCTTCTGGTCGGCAATGCAAAACGCCGTCGACTGGCGTATGGATTTGGTCAACTGTCTGATTAAGAGCGTGGTGTTCGCCATTACGGTGACGTGGATTTCGTTGTTTAACGGTTACGACGCTATCCCGACTTCTGCCGGGATTAGCCGGGCAACCACTCGCACCGTTGTCCACTCGTCTCTGGCTGTTCTGGGGCTGGATTTTGTGCTGACCGCATTGATGTTTGGGAATTGAGTTCATGCAAACGAAAAAAAATGAAATTTGGGTGGGAATCTTTTTATTAGCAGCACTGCTGGCGGCGCTGTTTGTTTGCCTGAAGGCGGCAAACGTGACGTCAATACGTACTGAACCAACCTACACGCTCTATGCGACGTTCGATAACATCGGCGGTCTGAAAGCGCGCTCTCCGGTTAGTATTGGTGGCGTTGTAGTCGGTCGGGTGGCAGATATTACGCTGGATCCAAAAACCTATTTGCCACGCGTGACGCTGGAAATTGAACAACGTTATAACCACATTCCTGACACCAGTTCGCTGAGCATTCGTACTTCCGGTCTGCTTGGGGAGCAATATCTGGCGTTAAACGTCGGTTTTGAAGATCCCGAACTGGGTACTGCTATCCTGAAGGATGGCGATACAATTCAGGACACCAAGTCTGCGATGGTGCTGGAAGATCTCATTGGTCAGTTCCTTTACGGTAGTAAAGGCGATGACAATAAGAATAGTGGCGATGCGCCAGCTACTGCGCCAGGTAATAATGAAACCACTGAACCTGTGGGTACAACGAAATAATTTCAGGAGAACCGACGCATGTTTAAACGTTTAATGATGGTCGCTTTGCTGGTGATTGCACCGTTGAGTGCGGCAACCGCGGCAGACCAGACCAATCCGTATAAGCTGATGGACGAGGCGGCGCAGAAAACGTTCGATCGCCTGAAGAATGAGCAACCGCAAATTCGGGCTAACCCGGATTATCTGCGTACTATTGTTGATCAGGAGCTACTGCCGTATGTGCAGGTGAAATACGCTGGTGCACTGGTGCTGGGTCAGTATTACAAGAGTGCTACTCCGGCCCAACGTGACGCGTACTTTGCCGCTTTCCGTGAGTACCTGAAGCAGGCTTACGGTCAGGCACTGGCGATGTATCACGGTCAGACTTACCAGATTGCGCCAGAACAGCCGCTGGGCGACAAAACCATTGTGCCTATTCGCGTCACCATTATTGACCCGAATGGCCGCCCGCCGGTACGTCTGGATTTCCAGTGGCGCAAAAATTCCCAAACTGGCAACTGGCAGGCTTACGACATGATTGCCGAAGGCGTCAGCATGATCACCACCAAACAAAACGAGTGGGGAACGCTGCTGCGTACCAAAGGTATCGACGGCCTGACTGCGCAACTGAAATCGATTTCTCAACAGAAAATCACTCTGGAAGAGAAAAAATAATGAGTGAGTCACTGAGCTGGGTGCAGACGGGTGACACTCTGGCATTAGCTGGAGAGTTGGATCAAGACGTACTGCTACCGCTTTGGGAAGTGCGTGAAGAAGCGATGAAGGGAATTACCTGCATCGATCTCAGTCGCGTGTCCCGCGTTGATACAGGTGGGTTGGCGTTGCTGCTCCACCTTATCAATCTGGCGAAAAAGCAGGGTCACAGCGTGACGCTTCAGGGGGTAAACGATAAAGTCTATACCCTGGCAAAGTTGTATAATTTGCCGTCTGATGTCCTGCCTCGTTAAATTTTTTCAGGCTGGATAAGGCGTTAACCGCCTGTCCAGCAAATCTGCCTGCAAGTTGAGCCTTGTTTGATACATCAGCAAGGCTTTTTGCTTATTTATGACTGCGCAACTTTGCTCTAAGATGTTTCGCTGGCTTATTAACTGATGAATGAAGATCCCATGGAAAATAATGAAATTCAGAGCGTGCTGATGAACGCTCTCTCCCTCCAGGAAGTCCACGTTTCCGGCGATGGCAGCCACTTTCAGGTTATTGCCGTGGGTGAGATGTTTGACGGCATGAGCCGGGTTAAAAAACAGCAGACGGTTTATGGTCCGCTGATGGAATATATTGCGGATAACCGCATTCATGCTGTGTCGATCAAAGCTTATACCCCTGCGGAGTGGGCGCGCGATCGCAAACTGAACGGCTTTTGAGCTATGGGCGATTTGCCGGTAGCAGATATGAATTGTTAACTGAGAACAAACTAAATGGATAAATTTCGTGTTCAGGGGCCAACAAAGCTCCAGGGCGAAGTCACAATTTCCGGCGCTAAAAATGCTGCTCTGCCTATCCTTTTTGCCGCGCTACTGGCGGAAGAGCCAGTAGAGATCCAGAACGTTCCGAAACTGAAAGACGTCGATACGTCAATGAAATTGCTGAGTCAGCTTGGTGCTAAAGTGGAACGTAATGGCTCTGTGCATATTGATGCCCGCGATGTAAATGTGTTCTGCGCGCCTTACGAGCTGGTGAAAACCATGCGCGCTTCTATTTGGGCGCTGGGGCCGCTGGTAGCGCGTTTCGGTCAGGGACAGGTTTCGCTGCCTGGCGGTTGTACAATTGGTGCGCGCCCGGTTGATTTACATATTTCCGGCCTTGAGCAATTAGGCGCGACCATCAAACTGGAAGAAGGTTACGTTAAGGCTTCCGTCGATGGCCGTCTGAAAGGCGCGCATATCGTGATGGATAAAGTCAGCGTTGGTGCAACAGTCACCATCATGTGTGCCGCAACTCTGGCAGAAGGCACTACCGTTATCGAAAACGCGGCGCGTGAACCGGAAATCGTCGATACCGCCAACTTCCTCATTACGCTGGGCGCGAAAATTAGCGGTCAGGGTACTGATCGAATAGTCATCGAAGGTGTGGAACGTTTAGGCGGTGGCGTCTACCGCGTGCTACCGGATCGTATTGAGACCGGCACGTTCCTGGTCGCTGCGGCGATCTCTCGCGGTAAAATTATCTGCCGTAACGCCCAGCCAGATACCCTCGATGCTGTGCTGGCGAAGTTGCGTGACGCCGGGGCGGACATTGAAGTGGGCGAGGACTGGATTAGCCTGGATATGCATGGCAAACGTCCGAAGGCTGTTAATGTGCGTACCGCGCCGCATCCGGCGTTTCCGACCGATATGCAGGCCCAGTTCACGTTGCTGAACCTGGTGGCAGAAGGGACTGGATTCATCACTGAAACTGTGTTTGAAAACCGCTTTATGCACGTGCCAGAACTGAGCCGTATGGGCGCGCATGCCGAGATTGAAAGCAATACCGTTATTTGTCACGGTGTCGAAAAACTTTCCGGCGCACAGGTTATGGCGACCGATCTGCGTGCTTCAGCAAGTCTGGTGCTGGCTGGTTGTATTGCAGAAGGAACTACGGTTGTTGATCGTATTTATCACATCGATCGCGGCTACGAACGCATTGAAGACAAACTGCGTGCCTTAGGTGCGAACATCGAGCGTGTGAAAGGCGAGTAATCGTCTGAAAGCTGGCAGCCCCGTTCGCGGGGCTACCGCCAGACAACTCATTTTTTCGGTTTGGTGTAGCTGCGCATTAACTGTGTTCTGTCGATAAACGCATGTGTCTGCGGATCGTGATAGCGTGATGGCCAGATTACCCAAGGTTCCGTTCCTAATGCTTTCGCAATAATCATCTCTCCCTTCGGCCAGGGACGTGATAATGCATTTGCCAGCGTCGAAGAACTTAAACCATTTCTGCGAGACTCCGCAGCCATTGATGTTCCTTTTTTCCGCAAACCAGCAATGATGTCGGCAGGATGCCAGTCAATGAAATTATTCTCCATCTTTCCTCACTCCTTAAGTTAGTCGCTTTCATTCAGAACATGCGTTCTGTCGAGCATCACTATACTCCTGATGGCGAATTGCTCTAAAAAGTTCATGTAAATAGCGTGAAGATTCAGAATATATAAAGAAAATGACCTGATTATTCAGAGAGTATTGCGCTGAATAAGTATTTTTATGGAGCTTACTGGAATTATCCCGCGCAATGCGCGGGATACAGGGAAGGGATTAGCGATCGCGTTGAACAGCGATGTGCGCGAGGCCGATTAATGCCTCTCGCCACGGAGTGTCCGGGAGTACCTGTAATGCTTCAATAGCTTTATCTGCTTCTTCCTCGGCACGCTGACGCGTCCATTCGAGAGAACCACAAGCGTTCATTGCTTCCAGAACAGGTTCCAGAAGATGACGCCCGTTGCCTTGCTCAATGGCGGTACGGATCATCTGCGCTTGTTCCGGTGTGCCATGATGCATTGCATGCAGCAGCGGTAACGTTGGTTTACCTTCGTTCAGATCGTCCCCGACGTTTTTACCCAACTGTTCACCGTCGGCATTGTAATCGAGCAAATCGTCGATTAGCTGGAAAGCGGTGCCGAGGTAGCGACCATAATCCTGCAGACCTTTTTCTTCTTCTGGCGTACAACCTGCCAGAATTCCGGAACACTGAGCAGCAGCCTCAAACAGGCGCGCGGTTTTGCTGTAAATAACGCGCATGTAGTTTTCTTCGGTGATGTCCGGGTCGTTAACGTTCATCAGTTGCAGCACTTCACCTTCTGCGATGACGTTTACCGCTTCGGACATCACTTCCAACACTTTGAGCGAGCCGAGGCTGGTCATCATCTGGAAAGCGCGGGTATAAATAAAATCACCAACCAACACGCTGGCAGCATTGCCAAACGCGGCGTTGGCGGTAGCTTTACCCCTGCGCATATCTGATTCATCCACAACGTCGTCGTGTAGCAGGGTCGCCGTGTGGATAAACTCGATCAGGGCGGCGATAGTGACATGCGCATTCCCCTCATAGCCAACAGCTCGTGCAGCCAGTACAGCAATCATCGGGCGAATGCGTTTACCCCCGCCGCTGACGATGTAATAGCCTAACTGATTGATCAGTTGGACTTCGGAATTAAGCTGCTCGAGAATTGCCGCATTAACACCCGCCATATCTTGCGCGGTTAACTCATTGATTTTTTCTAAATTCATCGCAAAAGCCGGGCTTTTCGCCCCGATTACCTTACTGTGAACAAAGGCAACTTAGGGTTTATGGTTAGGAATATAGGGTGATTGTACTGAAAAAATGGCACAGATAAACGTTACCGTACAAGTTGTGTTTTTTTTCTTCGTGTATTGACTGTAGCACTTGTCAAAGGCGTGCGTTTTGCGTAATATTCGCGCCCTATTGTGAATATTTATAGCGCGCTCTGAATCATTGAAAAGGTGTGCGCGGAAGCGGAGTTTTATATGTACGCGGTTTTCCAAAGTGGTGGTAAACAACACCGAGTAAGCGAAGGTCAGACCGTTCGCCTGGAAAAGCTGGACATCGCAACTGGCGAAACTGTTGAGTTCGCAGAAGTTCTGATGATCGCAAACGGTGAAGAAGTCAAAATCGGCGTTCCTTTCGTTGATGGCGGCGTAATCAAAGCTGAAGTTGTTGCTCACGGTCGTGGCGAGAAAGTTAAAATCGTTAAGTTTCGCCGTCGTAAACACTATCGTAAGCAGCAGGGCCATCGTCAGTGGTTCACTGATGTGAAAATTACTGGCATCAGCGCCTAAGACCTGAGGAGAGATTTCAAATGGCACATAAAAAGGCTGGCGGCTCCACACGTAACGGTCGCGATTCAGAAGCTAAACGCTTGGGCGTTAAGCGTTTCGGTGGCGAATCCGTTCTGGCGGGTAGCATCATCGTTCGTCAACGTGGTACTAAATTCCACGCGGGCACCAACGTAGGTTGCGGTCGTGACCACACTTTGTTTGCTAAAGCAGACGGTAAAGTGAAATTCGAAGTTAAAGGCCCGAAAAACCGTAAGTTTATCAGCATCGAAGCTGAATAAGTTTTTCGCGTCCCGGTAACGGATGAAAGCCCCGCAACGTGTTGCGGGGCTTTTTACATTCGACAACCGGTAAAAATGCGCATCGTGCGGCGTTAATCCGCAAATGCGTTTTGCAGGGAATACGGTATGAAGCAGCAGGCAGGCATTGGCATTCTTTTGGCGCTCACCACAGCAATTTGCTGGGGGGCGTTGCCAATCGCAATGAAGCAGGTGCTGGAGGTGATGGAACCTCCGACAATCGTGTTTTACCGTTTCTTGATGGCGAGTATTGGCCTTGGTGCCATTCTTGCAGTGAAGAAAAAGCTGCCGCCATTACGCGTGTTTCGTAAGCCACGTTGGTTGATATTACTGGCGGTGGCGACTGCCGGACTGTTTGGGAATTTCATCCTGTTCAGCTCATCCTTGCAATACTTGAGTCCTACCGCCTCGCAGGTGATAGGGCAACTCTCGCCGGTTGGCATGATGGTTGCCAGCGTATTTATCCTGAAAGAGAAAATGCGTAGCACTCAGGTAGTGGGAGCATTGATGCTTCTGAGTGGGCTGGTGATGTTCTTTAACACCAGTCTGGTTGAGATTTTTACAAAGCTCACCGATTACACCTGGGGTGTTATCTTTGGTGTCGGTGCTGCAACGGTCTGGGTGAGTTATGGCGTGGCGCAAAAGGTTTTATTGCGTCGGTTGGCATCACCGCAGATCCTGTTTTTGCTGTACACTTTATGTACAATGGCGCTCTTCCCACTGGCGAAACCAGGGGTAATAGCGCAGCTTAGCAACTGGCAACTCGCATGTTTAATTTTTTGCGGGCTGAATACGTTGGTAGGATATGGCGCCCTGGCGGAAGCGATGGCACGCTGGCAGGCAGCGCAGGTGAGCGCGATCATCACGCTTACTCCACTGTTTACGCTGTTTTTTTCAGATCTTTTATCACTGGCCTGGCCCGATTTCTTCGCCAGACCGATGTTAAACCTTTTAGGTTATCTCGGTGCGTTTGTCGTGGTTGCGGGCGCGATGTATTCCGCCATTGGTCATCGTATTTGGGGCGGATTACGTAAGCATACAACGGTGGTATCGCAACCCCGCGCAGGCGAATGATTTACGGAGAATAAAATGAAGTTTGTTGATGAAGCATCGATTCTGGTCGTTGCAGGTGATGGCGGCAATGGTTGTGTGAGCTTCCGCCGCGAAAAATATATTCCGAAAGGCGGCCCGGATGGCGGCGATGGTGGTGACGGCGGCGACGTATGGATGGAAGCCGACGAGAACCTGAACACGCTTATCGATTACCGTTTTGAAAAATCTTTCCGTGCAGAGCGTGGCCAGAACGGTGCAAGCCGCGACTGTACCGGTAAGCGTGGTAAAGACGTGACGATTAAAGTGCCAGTAGGTACGCGTGTTATCGATCAGGGCACTGGTGAAACCATGGGCGATATGACCAAACACGGTCAGCGCCTGCTGGTTGCTAAGGGCGGCTGGCACGGCCTGGGCAACACCCGCTTCAAATCATCGGTTAACCGTACTCCCCGGCAGAAAACCAACGGTACACCAGGTGATAAGCGTGAGCTGCTGCTGGAGCTGATGCTGCTGGCTGATGTCGGGATGCTGGGGATGCCAAACGCTGGTAAATCGACCTTTATCCGCGCAGTATCTGCGGCTAAACCGAAAGTGGCGGACTATCCGTTTACCACTCTGGTGCCAAGCCTTGGCGTGGTTCGTATGGACAATGAGAAGAGCTTCGTTGTTGCTGATATTCCGGGGCTGATTGAAGGTGCTGCTGAAGGTGCAGGTCTGGGGATCCGCTTCCTGAAGCATCTGGAACGTTGCCGCGTATTGCTGCACCTTATCGATATCGATCCGATTGACGGCACCGATCCGGTTGAGAACGCGCGCATTATTATTAGCGAGCTGGAAAAATACAGCCAGGATCTGGCGGCGAAACCACGCTGGTTAGTCTTCAACAAGATTGACCTGCTGGATAAAGCGGAAGCCGAAGAGAAAGCGAAAGCCATCGCTGAGGCGCTGGGTTGGGAAGATAAATATTATCTGATCTCTGCAGCGAGCGGGCTGGGCGTGAAAGACCTCTGCTGGGATGTGATGACCTTTATCATCGAAAACCCAGTGGTGCAGGCCGAAGAAGCGAAACAGCCAGAGAAAGTCGAATTCATGTGGGATGATTATCACCGTCAGCAGCTTGAAGAGATTGCTGAAGAGGATGATGAAGACTGGGATGACGACTGGGACGAAGACGACGAAGAGGGCGTTGAGTTCATTTACAAGCGTTAATCAGCAAAACCCCGGCACTGCGCCGGGGTTTCTTTTTAACTAATTGTTCTGATAAATATCTTTGTACAAGCGGCTTTCAAAGCGCACCAACGGAATGCGGCGATTACGTTGATCCGCCGGTTCTACCGCATAGCCAGAAAGATATTGTACAAATGCCATCCGTTGCCCACTTGCCGTGGTAATGAATCCCGCCAGGTTATACACGCCTTGTAACGATCCAGTTTTTGCCGAAACTTTGCCATCTACCCCCGCCTGATGCAGACCGGCACGGTACTGTAACGAGCCGTCATAGCCTGCCAGCGGCAGCATGGAGATAAAGTTAAGCTCGTTATCATGCTGGGCAATGTATTGTAGCACTTGCATCATGGTGGCTGGCGCAATCAGGTTATGTCGTGAAAGCCCTGAACCATCGGCAATAATGGTGTTGCCAATATCGACACCGGCTTGCTGACGCAGGATCTGGCGCACGGCATCGGAGCCGGCTCGCCATGTACCAGGCACATTAAAGCGCGCATGACCAATCATTCGAAAGACGGTATCTGCGATCATGTTGTCCGATTTTTTCAGCATAATCTTAAGCAGATCATGCAAAGGGGCCGACTGTTTGCTGGCGACCACCGTTCCCGGCTCATTAACCTGTGTCTGGCGCAGCAGTGTGCCGGTATAGGTGATGCCTGCCTGTTTAAGCTCATCTTTCAGAATCGCCCCAGCATAGCTGGCACCATCCTGTACGGCAAAGGCCAATGGAAGAGGCTCAGAACGTTGTGGCAGGCATCCAGTTAGCGTAAAGCGGTTAAGGTCACCAGGCACGACATCCAGCTCGCAATATTGCGCTTCGGCAGAACCACGGGGGAGGGTGCGTACCTGACTGAACATCGTAACGGGGTAATAAGATGCCACGCGAATAAAAGCCATATCACCGGGCTTTTGTGCGCTGTAGAGCGAGACAGAGAAGCAATTGCGGTCAACGATAGCGGCGGCTGGCGGAGCGCTAAAGCATTGTGTCATGTCGTTCCAAGGCCAGCCGGGAGCCTTATCGTGACTGGCAAAAATGGAGGTATCTATAAGCACGTTGCCATTGATTTGCGTGATGCCAGATTTTTTCAGGGTTGTTACCATATTGCGAATATCCTGACGTTTTAGCGTCGGATCGGCACCAAATCGCGCCACTAAGTCGCCTTTAAGCACACCGTTTTCCACATTACCTTTGGTTTCCAACGTGGTGGTAAAACGAAAGTCGGGGCCGAGTTGAATCAATGCCGCCAGCGCAGTGATGACTTTTTGCGTACTGGCGGGCAGCGCCATCTGCTGACTGTGGTAATCAATAGTGGGGGCAGACGCGCCGACTTTTTGCACCATCAGGGCAAGGTTGGCACCTGCGGGGAGTTGAGTAATGTACTCATCAACATTCGCGGCCTGAACACTGAACGCTATACCGCTGGTCAATCCGATGATAAATCTGGAAAATCGCATAATCTCGCGCTAACAACCTGGAATCGAGCCGTCATACTACGGCGCAACACCCTATAAAGTAAACGATGACCCTTCGGGAACTTCAGGGTAAAATGACCATCAAAATGTGAATTGTAGCTGACCTGGGACCTGTTTCCGGGTCGGTATTTTTTTGCTTCTGGCCCTGGTGAGGAGTTATGCCGGGCTGACCGAACAGCCGGGGTGGGTGGAGACTCGCCCCATCAGGAATATTCAAGAGGTATAACAAATGCAAGCTATTCCGATGACCTTACGCGGCGCTGAAAAATTACGCGAAGAGCTGGATTTTCTGAAATCTGTGCGCCGTCCTGAAATCATTGCTGCTATTGCTGAAGCGCGTGAACATGGCGATCTGAAAGAGAACGCCGAATACCACGCAGCTCGTGAGCAGCAGGGCTTCTGCGAAGGCCGTATTAAAGATATCGAAGCCAAGCTGTCGAACGCTCAGGTAATCGATGTCACCAAAATGCCGAACAATGGTCGCGTTATTTTTGGTGCTACCGTAACGGTGTTGAATCTGGATTCTGATGAAGAGCAGACTTATCGCATCGTAGGTGATGACGAAGCTGACTTTAAACAAAACCTGATTTCTGTAAACTCGCCTATCGCTCGTGGCTTGATCGGCAAAGAAGAAGATGATGTTGTGGTCATCAAAACGCCGGGCGGCGAAGTAGAATTTGAAGTAATTAAGGTGGAATACCTGTAAGAATTACCCAATACTCAAAATGTTGATGTATTGTAAAGAAAGGAAAAAGGCCGCTATGCGGCCTTTTATCAACGAACAGAGCGTGGCATTTTGCTCTCCTGCCTGCGGAAAATCCCTCGTTTTACACAGAAAATGTGTGTAACTTTAGGATAATCTTAGCGTGGCAGCGAGATTTTACGTTCTTTAGTTGGGCGATAAAGCACCAGCGTTTTACCGATGACCTGTACATTACAGGCGCCGGTTTCGCGCACGATAGCTTCCACGATCAAGGTTTTAGTTTCGCGATCTTCTGTTGCGATTTTCACCTTGATGAGTTCATGGTGCTCTAGCGCTTGTTCAATCTCGGCCAGCACCCCTTCGGTCAAACCATTACTGCCAAGCAGAACAACTGGCTTGAGCGGATGTGCCAGACCTTTCAGGTGCTGTTTTTGTTTAGTACTCAGATTCATCGTATTTTTTTGCTTACGTTGGGATTGAAAACGGGTCATTCTACCGCCATCTCCCATATATCACCAAATAGGCGCGTAAAAATTTACGCAATTGGTTACGATGAGTTATCCCAATGGGAAAGTTAAATGACAGGTAAGAAGCGTTCTGCCAGTTCCAGCCGCTGGCTTCAGGAACACTTTAGCGATAAATATGTTCAACAGGCACAGAAAAAGGGGTTACGTTCCCGTGCCTGGTTTAAACTTGATGAAATACAGCAAAGTGACAAACTCTTTAAACCGGGAATGACGGTAGTCGACCTTGGCGCCGCGCCGGGTGGTTGGTCACAATATGTAGTCACCCAAATTGGCGGCAAAGGCCGTATCATCGCTTGCGATCTTTTACCTATGGATCCTATCGTTGGTGTGGACTTTCTTCAGGGCGATTTTCGTGATGAACTGGTCATGAAGGCTCTGCTGGAGCGTGTAGGCGACAGCAAAGTCCAGGTTGTCATGTCAGATATGGCACCAAACATGAGCGGAACACCGGCGGTGGATATCCCCCGTGCCATGTATCTGGTGGAACTGGCGCTAGAAATGTGTCGTGATGTGTTAGCGCCGGGTGGCAGTTTTGTAGTGAAGGTGTTCCAGGGCGAAGGTTTCGATGAGTATCTAAGGGAAATTCGCTCCCTGTTTACGAAGGTTAAAGTTCGTAAGCCGGACTCTTCTCGTGCACGTTCGCGGGAAGTGTATATTGTAGCGACCGGGCGTAAACCCTAACCGGGAGATTTCAGACGAAAGTTTGAAAGATGCTGGATATAGAGTATCCTGACGCTGTTTTTAACACAGTTGTAATAAGAGGTTAATCCCTTGAGTGACATGGCGAAAAACCTAATACTCTGGCTGGTCATTGCCGTTGTGCTGATGTCAGTATTCCAGAGCTTTGGGCCCAGCGAGTCTAATGGCCGTAAGGTGGATTACTCTACCTTCCTACAAGAGGTCAATAACGACCAGGTTCGTGAAGCGCGTATCAACGGACGTGAAATCAACGTTACCAAGAAAGATAGTAACCGTTATACCACTTACATTCCGGTTCAGGATCCAAAACTACTGGATAACCTGTTGACCAAGAACGTCAAGGTTGTCGGTGAACCGCCTGAAGAGCCAAGCCTGCTGGCTTCTATCTTCATCTCCTGGTTCCCGATGCTGTTGCTGATTGGTGTCTGGATCTTCTTCATGCGTCAAATGCAGGGCGGCGGTGGCAAAGGTGCTATGTCGTTCGGTAAGAGCAAAGCACGTATGTTGACGGAAGATCAGATCAAAACGACCTTTGCTGACGTTGCTGGTTGCGACGAAGCAAAAGAAGAAGTTGCTGAGCTGGTTGAGTATCTGCGTGAGCCGAGCCGCTTCCAGAAACTGGGCGGTAAGATCCCGAAAGGGGTTCTGATGGTTGGTCCTCCGGGTACTGGTAAAACGTTGCTGGCGAAAGCCATTGCAGGCGAAGCGAAAGTTCCGTTCTTTACCATTTCTGGTTCTGACTTCGTTGAAATGTTCGTTGGTGTTGGTGCATCTCGTGTACGTGACATGTTCGAACAGGCGAAGAAAGCGGCTCCGTGTATCATCTTTATTGATGAAATCGATGCCGTAGGCCGCCAGCGTGGCGCGGGGCTGGGTGGTGGTCACGATGAACGTGAACAGACACTTAACCAGATGCTGGTTGAGATGGACGGCTTCGAAGGTAACGAAGGTATCATCGTGATCGCTGCGACTAACCGCCCGGACGTTCTCGACCCGGCGCTGCTGCGTCCTGGTCGTTTCGACCGTCAGGTTGTGGTTGGTTTGCCAGATGTTCGTGGTCGTGAGCAGATCCTGAAAGTTCACATGCGTCGCGTACCGCTGGCACCAGATGTTGATGCGGCGATTATCGCCCGTGGTACACCGGGCTTCTCTGGCGCAGATCTGGCTAACCTGGTGAACGAAGCAGCACTGTTCGCAGCACGTGGCAATAAACGTGTTGTTTCGATGGTTGAGTTCGAGAAAGCGAAAGACAAAATCATGATGGGCGCGGAACGTCGCTCCATGGTGATGACGGAAGCGCAGAAAGAGTCCACCGCGTATCACGAAGCAGGCCATGCGATTATCGGTCGCCTGGTGCCGGAACACGATCCGGTACACAAAGTAACGATTATCCCGCGCGGTCGTGCGTTGGGTGTGACCTTCTTCCTGCCTGAAGGCGATGCTATCAGTGCCAGCCGTCAGAAACTGGAAAGCCAGATCAGTACCCTGTACGGCGGTCGTCTGGCAGAAGAGATCATCTACGGACCGGAACATGTTTCTACCGGGGCGTCCAACGACATTAAAGTTGCGACCAACCTGGCGCGTAACATGGTGACCCAGTGGGGCTTCTCTGAGAAACTCGGTCCGCTACTGTATGCGGAAGAAGAAGGTGAAGTTTTCCTCGGTCGTAGCGTGGCCAAAGCTAAACATATGTCCGATGAAACTGCGCGTATCATCGACCAGGAAGTGAAGTCACTGATTGAACGTAACTACAATCGTGCGCGTCAGTTGTTGAACGACAACCTGGATATCCTGCATGCGATGAAAGATGCACTCATGAAATATGAGACCATCGACGCACCGCAGATTGATGACCTGATGGCGCGTCGCGATGTACGTCCGCCTGCAGGTTGGGAAGAGTCGGGAGCATCTAACAATTCTGACAATAATGGCACTCCAAAGGCACCGCGTCCGGTTGATGAACCACGCACGCCAAATCCGGGTAATACCATGTCAGAGCAGTTAGGCGACAAGTAAGTTCCCGCATCAGATGACTGTATTTGTACCGAAAACCCCGGGGCGTGCTCCGGGGTTTTTTCTTATCAATTTATACCAGGGATAACACCATGAAACTCTTTGCCCAGGGCTCTTCACTGGATCTTAGCCATCCTCACGTAATGGGGATCCTCAACGTTACGCCAGATTCTTTCTCTGATGGCGGTACGCATAACTCACTGACTGATGCAGTGAAACATGCGAACCTGATGATCAACGCTGGCGCGACGATCATTGACGTTGGTGGAGAGTCCACGCGTCCAGGGGCAGCGGAAGTGAGTGTTGAAGAAGAGTTGCAGCGTGTTATTCCGGTGGTTGAGGCAATTGCGCAACGATTCGAAGTTTGGATCTCGGTCGATACTTCTAAACCGGAAGTCATCCGGGAATCGGCAAGAGTGGGCGCTCACATCATTAACGATATCCGATCCCTTTCCGAGCCAGGTGCTCTGGAAGCGGCTGCGGAAACCGGTTTACCCGTATGTCTGATGCATATGCAGGGAAATCCAAAGACCATGCAGGAAGCACCGAAATATGATGATGTCTTTGCTGAAGTGAATCGCTACTTTATTGAGCAAATAGCACGTTGTGAACAGGCGGGTATCGCAAAAGAGAAATTGTTGCTCGACCCCGGATTCGGTTTCGGTAAAAATCTCTCCCATAACTATTCATTACTGGCGCGTCTGGCTGAATTTCATCATTTCAATCTGCCGCTGTTGGTGGGTATGTCACGAAAATCGATGATTGGACAGCTACTGAATGTTGGGCCGTCTGAGCGTCTGAGCGGCAGTCTGGCTTGTGCGGTAATTGCCGCAATGCAGGGCGCGCACATTATTCGTGTTCATGACGTCAAAGAAACCGTAGAAGCGATGCGGGTGGTGGAAGCCACTCTGTCTGCAAAGGAAAATAAACGCTATGAGTAATCGTAAATATTTCGGGACCGATGGGATTCGTGGTCGTGTTGGGGATGCGCCGATCACACCTGATTTTGTGCTTAAACTGGGCTGGGCTGCGGGTAAAGTACTGGCGCGGCACGGCTCCCGTAAGATCATTATCGGCAAAGATACCCGTATTTCTGGCTATATGTTGGAGTCGGCGCTGGAAGCCGGCCTGGCGGCAGCGGGCCTTTCCGCGCTCTTCACCGGCCCGATGCCAACACCGGCGGTGGCTTATCTGACACGCACCTTTCGTGCAGAGGCCGGGATTGTGATTTCTGCATCGCATAACCCGTTCTACGATAATGGTATTAAATTCTTTTCCATCGACGGCACTAAACTGCCAGATGCAGTCGAAGAAGCCATCGAAGCTGAAATGGAAAAAGAGATTAGCTGCGTTGATTCGGCAGAACTGGGTAAAGCCAGCCGTATTGTTGATGCTGCGGGTCGCTATATCGAATTTTGCAAAGCCACGTTCCCGAACGAACTTAGCCTCAGTGAACTGAAGATTGTGGTGGATTGCGCAAATGGTGCAACCTATCACATCGCTCCAAATGTACTGCGCGAGCTGGGAGCGAACGTAATCGCCATCGGTTGTGAGCCGAATGGTGTAAACATCAATGCCGAAGTGGGGGCAACTGATGTTCGTGCATTACAGGCGCGTGTACTGGCTGAAAAAGCGGATCTCGGCATTGCCTTTGACGGCGACGGTGACCGCGTCATCATGGTTGACCATGAAGGCAATAAAGTCGATGGCGATCAGATCATGTATATCATCGCGCGTGAAGGTCTTCGTCAGGGGCAGTTGCGTGGTGGCGTAGTGGGCACATTAATGAGCAATATGGGGCTGGAATTGGCGCTGAAACAGCTAGGTATTCCATTTGCTCGCGCAAAAGTGGGCGACCGCTATGTACTGGAAAAAATGCAGGAGAAAGGCTGGCGCATCGGCGCGGAGAACTCCGGTCATGTGATTCTGCTGGATAAAACCACCACCGGTGACGGCATCGTTGCCGGTTTGCAGGTACTGGCGGCGATGGCGCGCAACCACATGAGTCTGCACGACCTTTGCAGTGGCATGAAAATGTTCCCGCAGATTCTGGTTAACGTGCGTTATACCGCAGGCAGCGGCGATCCGCTTGAGCATGAATCAGTTAAAGCCGTGACAGCGGAAGTTGAAGCGGCGCTGGGTAGCCGTGGACGCGTGCTGCTGCGTAAATCTGGCACCGAGCCGTTGATTCGCGTGATGGTCGAAGGTGAAGACGAAGCACAGGTGACTGAATTTGCCCACCGTATCGCTGATGCGGTAAAAGCGGTTTAATGCGATTGCTAACTGGCTAAAAAGGCGGCGATTGTCGCCTTTGTTCTACTTATGTACATCGGTTTTGCTGTTTTTTTCCGCAGTTGATACAATGCAATAAAATTGCCCTTGCGAAGGTCATTCGCTTTGGTTAGTATTCAAACCCGCTTCAGTGGGAAAGATTAAATTATCCCGCTTTATTGGTTGAAGCATTGGTACGCGGCAACTCCGCAAGGAACAGGTTGATTATGTACGAAGCTCTTTTAGTAGTTTTCCTTATTGTAGCAATTGGCCTTGTTGGTCTGATCATGCTGCAGCAAGGTAAAGGCGCTGATATGGGAGCCTCCTTCGGAGCAGGCGCTTCCGCTACGCTGTTTGGTTCAAGTGGTTCTGGTAACTTCATGACCCGTATGACGGCTGTGCTGGCAACGTTGTTCTTCATCATCAGTCTGGTGTTGGGTAACATCAACAGTAATAAAACCAATAAAGGTAGCGAATGGGAAAATCTGAGTGCTCCGGCGAAAACCGAACAGACTCAGCCTGCTGCTCCGGCTAAGCCGACCAGCGATATCCCGAACTAAGAGTAGTATCTGTGCTGAGGTGGTGGAATTGGTAGACACGCTACCTTGAGGTGGTAGTGCCCTAACGGGCTTGTGGGTTCGAGTCCCATCCTCAGTACCAATATTCCGAAAGAAAGACGCTGAAAAGCGTCTTTTTTCGTTTTTATAAGTTAAACATTCTGATAGTTATTTCCCCACCCGTAAGTCTGTTTCATCCAGTTTGAAATCTGTAATTTCTAACTTTTGCATTATTAACGGAAGCACCTGGTGAATTATTCTCATACCAGTAAGGATCTCGTTCATGTATATATCAGGATGAATGCGAGATTTATTGAAATCGAAACTTTCGGCTTCTGCTGCAACGCTAAGTTGGTCAGCAGTGTTATAAACCATATCCAGAAGTTCGGCTCTTAACGGGATTCCCGCCCTGAATGCCATCATCTTGAGTTGATTCAACCAATTTTCGTAGTCTTTTTGAACTTTATAACGAAACTGTTTAATGTTTGACGCAATCGGAGTATCAATTTCAATTTTGCATGCGGCAAGTGATATCAATGAACTCTGAATATTGATGGCTTCGCTGGAATAGACATCTAAATCATCATCCTGAACTAACTCATCAACATATGCTATGTAGAATCCATAAACGTCATTCAGAGCATGGTAAATGTCATTGATTACGGAACAATGAGCGTTGTTCTCTATGACCTCCCAAAAAGCCTCTTTATGATCAGCATTTTTGCCGTCAATATTAAGTTCTTTGGGAAAGGAAAGAGGTGAAGGAAAACCTATGCGGTTCAACACACCTATTGTTTCTTCAACCAAAAAGCCATCTTCGTCAGTAAGAGGTCGTGTTATATAACCCGTTTCAGAGTCTTCCATAGCTTGTTGAGCAAGAAAATGGATAAGTCGATCCCATTTCTCAGCATTCTCGACTGAGCCCGTCCATTCAACTAGTTGAGGAGAGTAATGCCCTATTTGTGTAATATCTCTGAATTTTTTTTCCATGTCAGTAGACATATGTTCCCCTTTTTTCCACTTGCTAATTTGTGTTGAGGAAACACCTAACTGGTTTGCTAAATCTTTTTGGGTACATTTCAGAGTATGTACTGCGAGGCGTACAAAATATTCACCATTCATTGGTCATTCCTTTTACTGAGCATGAAAGAATAAAGTAAAAATAGAATGGACTGATATTTACTTTATTTAATTTGAATTTTACTTTAACTCCGAAATCGGACATGTGAATCCCAAGCGTGGCCACATTCTCTTAGCCGTAAAAAAAGGCCGCAATGGCGGCCTTTAGCACTAACTCTCTGAAATTACTGACCTTTGTTTTCCAGATTCTCAACCTGCGGCACGCCCGAAGCGGCAGAAGAGGAGAGCAGGCCAGTTTTGGCATAACCGAAAAGTTTCTCGCGGGTGTCAGTGATATCCAGGTTACGCATGGTCAGTTGACCAATACGATCGTCTGGTGAGAACACTGAGTCACCTTTTTCCATTGTCAGACGCTCTGGCTTATAAGTCAGGTTGTCAGAGACAGTATTGAGGATGGAGTAGTCGTTACCGCGACGCAGTTCCAGGGTAACTTCACCTGTAATCTGGCTGGCAACCCAGCGTTGCAGGGAGTCTCGTAGCATCAGCGCCTGGGAGTCGAACCAACGCCCCTGATACAGCAGACGTCCCAACTGGCGACCATGCGCGTGATATTGCTCAATGGTGTCTTCGTTGTGAATACCGGTCAGCAGACGTTCATAAGCGATATGCAGCAGAGCCATCCCCGGAGCTTCGTAGATACCACGGCTTTTCGCTTCGATGATACGGTTTTCGATCTGGTCGCTCATGCCCAGGCCGTGACGGCCACCAATGCGGTTGGCTTCAAGCATCATTTCTACATCGTCGCTAAAGGTTTTACCGTTTAGCGCTACCGGATGCCCCAGCTCAAAACGTACCGTGACTTCTTCTGCCGGGATCTTCACGCTCTCGTCCCAGAATTTCACACCCATAATCGGGTTGACGATTTTGACGCTGGAGTTGAGGTATTCCAGATCTTTCGCTTCGTGCGTCGCGCCGAGCATGTTGGAGTCTGTGGAGTAGGCTTTTTCAACCGACATTTTGTAGTCGAAACCGCAGGCAATCATAAATTCAGACATTTCATGACGACCGCCTAACTCATCAATAAAGTCAGTATCAAGCCACGGTTTGTAAATCTGCAATTCGGCGTTGGTAAGCAGGCCGTAACGATAGAAACGTTCGATATCGTTTCCTTTATAGGTGCTGCCATCACCCCAGATGTTAACGCCATCTTCTTTCATCGCAGCAACCAGCATGGTGCCGGTTACGGCGCGGCCCAGCGGCGTGGTGTTAAAATAGGTCAGACCGCCGGTGGTGTTATGGAAAGCACCACACTGAATAGCGGCAATACCTTCAGCCACCAGTTGTTTGCGGCAGTCGATCAGACGAGCGTTCTCCGCGCCGTATTCCATGGCTCGACGAGGGATCGCATCATAATCCTCTTCGTCTGGCTGGCCCAAATTTGCAGTATATGCATAAGGGACAGCTCCCTTTTGTCGCATCCACAGCAGTGCGGCACTGGTGTCCAGACCGCCAGAAAAAGCGATACCAATACGTTGACCTACCGGGAGATGCTTGAGAATCGTCGTCATAAAATAACACCCTGCTTGATTAACTGATGATGAGCCTGTATTTCTGCTCTAACTGAATTTTTATGCAAAATAAATGAGTTTTCATTTAATCATCTTTTATCTGAGACAGGAAGAGTTTAGTGTGTTTTTTGTAAAATAATGCGCTTAAGAGAGGTAAGGAGAGGATGAAAGTATTCAACAAATGAAAGTGAACTGGATATCCATTCACATGATTAGCAATAAATGTTGACAAAATGTGGCGTGGATCACTATAATGGCCGCAGATTTTACGTCCCGTCTCGGTACACCAAATCCCAGCAGTATTTGCATTTTTTACTCAAAACAAGTAGAATTTGCCACGTTTCAGGCGCGGGGTGGAGCAGCCTGGTAGCTCGTCGGGCTCATAACCCGAAGGTCGTCGGTTCAAATCCGGCCCCCGCAACCACTTTCCCTTAGAGTTCTTTTTCAAATATACTGTGAAGACTTCGGCCTTCGTAGTGGGATTTGAAAAAATCCTTCTGGAAAGTGCTCCAGACCGCATTTGCGGTTATAGGGTTCAGTTATATAAAGCCCCGATTTATCGGGGTTTTTTGTTATCTGACTACAGAATAACTGGGCTTTAGGCCCTTTTTTTATGTCTTGGGGGTGGGCTTGTCCACATTAGAGCAAAAATTAACAGAGATGATTACTGCGCCAGTTGAGGCCCTGGGTTTTGAACTGGTTGGCATCGAGTTTATTCGCGGTCGCACATCCACACTGCGCATCTATATTGATAGTGAAGATGGCATCAATGTTGATGATTGTGCTGATGTGAGCCACCAGGTAAGTGCTGTGTTGGATGTTGAAGATCCCATCACCGTTGCTTATAACCTGGAAGTCTCCTCACCGGGTCTCGATCGCCCACTGTTCACGGCTGAACACTACGCCCGTTTTGTCGGAGAAGAGGTCACTCTGGTACTCCGTATGGCGGTACAAAACCGTCGTAAATGGCAGGGCGTTATCAAAGCGGTAGACGGTGAAATGATCACAGTTACCGTCGAAGGTAAAGATGAAGTGTTCGCGCTGAGTAATATCCAGAAGGCGAACCTGGTTCCCCACTTTTAATAGTCTGGATGAGGTGAAAACCCCGCGATGAACAAAGAAATTTTGGCTGTAGTTGAAGCCGTCTCCAATGAAAAGGCGCTGCCTCGCGAGAAAATTTTCGAAGCGTTGGAAAGCGCGCTGGCTACAGCAACCAAGAAAAAATATGAACAAGAGATCGACGTCCGCGTACAGATCGATCGCAAAAGCGGTGATTTTGACACCTTCCGTCGTTGGCTGATTGTTGATGAGGTCACTCAGCCAACTAAAGAAATCACCCTTGAAGCCGCGCGTTATGAAGATGAAAGCCTGAACCTGGGCGATTACGTTGAAGATCAGATTGAGTCTGTCACCTTTGACCGTATTACGACCCAGACGGCAAAGCAGGTTATCGTGCAGAAAGTTCGTGAAGCCGAACGTGCGATGGTTGTTGATCAGTTCCGTGAACACGAAGGTGAAATCATCACCGGCGTGGTGAAAAAAGTAAACCGCGATAATATCTCTCTGGATCTGGGCAACAATGCTGAAGCTGTGATCCTGCGTGAAGATATGCTGCCGCGTGAGAACTTCCGCCCAGGTGACCGCGTTCGTGGCGTGCTCTATTCTGTTCGCCCGGAAGCGCGTGGTGCGCAACTTTTCGTTACCCGTTCCAAGCCAGAAATGCTGATCGAACTGTTCCGCATTGAAGTGCCGGAAATTGGCGAAGAAGTTATTGAAATTAAAGCAGCGGCTCGCGATCCGGGATCTCGTGCGAAAATCGCGGTGAAAACCAACGATAAACGTATCGATCCGGTAGGTGCTTGCGTGGGTATGCGTGGTGCACGTGTTCAGGCTGTTTCCACTGAGCTTGGCGGCGAGCGTATCGATATCGTCCTGTGGGATGATAATCCGGCGCAATTCGTTATTAACGCGATGGCACCGGCAGACGTTGCTTCTATCGTAGTGGATGAAGATAAACACACCATGGATATCGCTGTTGAAGCCGGTAACCTGGCGCAGGCGATTGGGCGTAATGGTCAGAACGTGCGTCTGGCTTCGCAGTTGAGTGGTTGGGAACTTAACGTAATGACCGTTGACGACCTGCAAGCTAAACATCAGGCGGAAGCGCACGCAGCGATCGACACCTTCACCCGTTATCTCGACATTGACGAAGACTTCGCCACTGTCCTGGTAGAAGAAGGCTTCTCGACTCTGGAAGAACTGGCCTACGTGCCGATGAAAGAGCTGCTGGAAATTGAAGGCCTTGATGAGCCGACTGTTGAAGCACTGCGCGAGCGTGCTAAAAATGCACTGGCCACCATTGCACAGGCCCAGGAAGAAAGCCTCGGTGATAACAAACCGGCTGACGATCTGCTGAATCTTG
This sequence comes from Escherichia sp. MOD1-EC6162, assembly GCF_002965125.1. Lineage (NCBI taxonomy): Bacteria > Pseudomonadati > Pseudomonadota > Gammaproteobacteria > Enterobacterales > Enterobacteriaceae > Escherichia > Escherichia sp. MOD1-EC6162. The sequence continues at coordinate 104,111 of NZ_PTSB01000006.1, read as the reverse complement.
AAGGGATGGATCGTGATTTAGCATTCAAACTGGCCGCCCGTGGCGTTTGTACGCTGGAAGATCTCGCCGAACAGGGCATTGATGATCTGGCTGATATCGAAGGGTTGACCGACGAAAAAGCCGGAGCACTGATTATGGCTGCCCGTAATATTTGCTGGTTCGGTGACGAAGCGTAATAAACTGTAGCAGGAAGGAACAGCATGACAGATGTGACGATTAAAACGCTGGCCGCAGAGCGACAGACCTCCGTGGAACGCCTGGTACAGCAATTTGCTGATGCAGGTATCCGGAAGTCTGCTGACGACTCTGTGACCGCACAAGAGAAACAGGCTTTAATTGACCACCTGAATCAGAAAAATTCAGGGCCGGACAAATTAACGCTGCAACGTAAAACACGTAGCACCCTTAACATTCCTGGTACCGGTGGAAAAAGTAAATCGGTACAAATCGAAGTCCGCAAGAAACGCACCTTTGTGAAACGCGATCCGCAAGAGGCTGAACGCCTTGCAGCGGAAGAGCAAGCGCAGCGTGAAGCGGAAGAGCAAGCCCGTCGTGAGGCAGAAGAATCGGCCAAACGCGAGGCGCAACAAAAAGCTGAACGTGAGGCCGCAGAACAAGCGAAACGTGAAACCGCTGAACAAGCAAAACGTGAAGCTGCGGAAAAAGACAAAGTGAGCAATCAACAAGACGATATGACTAAAACCGCCCAGGCTGAAAAAGCCCGCCGTGAGCAGGAAGCTGCAGAGCTTAAGCGCAAAGCTGAAGAAGAAGCACGTCGTAAACTCGAAGAAGAAGCACGTCGCGTTGCTGAAGAAGCACGTCGTATGGCGGAAGAAAACAAATGGACTGATAACGCGGAACCGACTGAAGATTCCAGTGATTATCACGTTACCACCTCTCAACATGCTCGCCAGGCAGAAGACGAAAGCGATCGTGAAGTCGAAGGCGGTCGTGGCCGTGGCCGTAACGCGAAAGCAGCACGTCCGAAGAAAGGCAATAAACATTCTGAATCTAAAGCTGATCGCGAAGAAGCGCGCGCAGCAGTACGTGGTGGTAAAGGCGGAAAACGTAAAGGTTCTTCGCTGCAGCAGAGCTTCCAGAAACCAGCTCAGGCTGTTAACCGTGACGTCGTGATTGGTGAAACCATCACTGTTGGCGAACTGGCTAACAAGATGGCGGTTAAAGGCTCTCAGGTCATCAAAGCGATGATGAAGCTGGGTGCAATGGCAACCATCAACCAGGTCATTGACCAGGAAACCGCACAGTTAGTTGCCGAAGAGATGGGCCACAAAGTTATCCTGCGTCGTGAAAACGAACTGGAAGAAGCGGTAATGAGTGACCGTGATACAGGTGCTGCGGCTGAACCGCGTGCACCGGTTGTGACCATCATGGGACACGTTGACCACGGTAAAACTTCTCTGCTGGACTATATTCGTTCAACGAAAGTGGCTTCTGGTGAAGCGGGTGGCATTACCCAGCACATCGGTGCATACCACGTTGAAACTGAAAACGGCATGATCACCTTCCTGGACACCCCGGGGCACGCCGCGTTTACTTCAATGCGTGCACGTGGTGCGCAGGCAACTGACATCGTAGTTCTGGTTGTTGCTGCAGATGACGGCGTAATGCCGCAGACCATCGAAGCAATCCAGCACGCGAAAGCGGCAGGTGTGCCTGTGGTGGTTGCAGTGAACAAAATCGATAAGCCAGAAGCCGATCCGGATCGCGTTAAAAACGAACTGTCTCAGTACGGCATCCTGCCGGAAGAGTGGGGCGGTGAAAGCCAGTTCGTACACGTATCTGCAAAAGCGGGTACGGGTATCGACGAACTGCTGGATGCGATCCTGCTGCAGGCCGAAGTCCTGGAACTGAAAGCCGTACGTAACGGGATGGCGAGCGGTGCGGTCATCGAATCTTTCCTCGATAAAGGTCGTGGTCCGGTTGCAACTGTACTGGTACGTGAAGGTACTCTGCACAAGGGTGACATCGTTCTGTGTGGCTTCGAATACGGTCGTGTTCGTGCAATGCGTAACGAACTGGGTCAGGAAGTACTGGAAGCAGGTCCGTCCATTCCGGTGGAAATCCTCGGCTTGTCCGGTGTTCCGGCAGCGGGTGATGAAGTTACCGTTGTACGTGACGAGAAGAAAGCACGTGAAGTTGCACTGTATCGTCAGGGCAAATTCCGTGAAGTTAAACTGGCGCGTCAGCAGAAATCTAAACTGGAGAACATGTTCGCCAACATGACTGAAGGTGAAGTTCATGAAGTGAACATCGTTCTGAAGGCTGACGTACAGGGTTCTGTAGAAGCGATTTCCGACTCCTTGCTGAAACTGTCTACTGACGAAGTAAAAGTGAAGATCATCGGTTCTGGTGTAGGTGGTATCACCGAAACCGACGCGACCCTGGCGGCTGCATCCAACGCGATTCTGGTTGGCTTCAACGTCCGTGCTGATGCCTCTGCGCGTAAAGTGATTGAGGCTGAAAGCCTGGATCTGCGTTACTACTCCGTCATCTATAACCTGATCGATGAAGTGAAAGCGGCGATGAGCGGTATGCTCTCTCCGGAACTGAAACAACAGATCATCGGTCTGGCGGAAGTTCGCGATGTGTTCAAATCACCGAAATTTGGTGCCATCGCAGGTTGTATGGTTACCGAAGGTGTGGTTAAACGTCACAACCCGATCCGCGTTCTGCGCGACAACGTGGTTATCTACGAAGGCGAGCTGGAGTCCCTGCGCCGCTTCAAAGATGACGTTAACGAAGTCCGTAACGGTATGGAGTGTGGTATCGGCGTTAAGAACTACAACGACGTGCGCACTGGCGATGTGATCGAAGTGTTCGAAATCATCGAGATTCAGCGTACGATTGCCTAAGGTTGATTGGGTGTAGGCCGGATAAGGCGTTTGCGCCGCATCCGGCAGCCGTTGCCTGACGCGACGCTCGTGCGTCTTATCAGGCCTACGTGAACAGCCCTTCCACCTGAAATTAATTTTAAAAAGGGGCTTATGGCCCCTTTTTTGTCAGGAGAATTTATTATGGCGAAAGAATTTGGTCGCCCGCAGCGCGTAGCGCAGGAAATGCAAAAAGAGATCGCTCTCATCCTGCAACGCGAAATTAAAGATCCTCGTCTGGGCATGATGACCACCGTTTCCGGTGTCGAGATGTCTCGTGACCTGGCCTATGCCAAAGTGTATGTAACTTTCCTCAACGACAAAGATGAAGATGCGGTAAAAGCGGGCATCAAAGCATTGCAGGAAGCCTCCGGCTTTATCCGCAGCCTGCTTGGTAAAGCGATGCGCCTGCGTATCGTGCCGGAACTGACCTTCTTCTACGACAACTCACTGGTTGAAGGGATGCGTATGTCAAACCTGGTGACCAGTGTGGTTAAGCATGACGAAGAACGTCGTGTTAATCCGGACGACAGCAAGGAGGACTAATGAGTCGTCCTCGTCGTCGCGGCCGCGACATTAACGGCGTTTTGTTGCTGGATAAACCGCAGGGTATGTCCAGCAACGATGCGCTGCAAAAAGTGAAACGCATTTATAACGCCAATCGTGCTGGACATACCGGCGCGCTGGACCCGCTGGCGACCGGCATGTTGCCGATTTGTCTCGGGGAAGCGACGAAGTTTTCCCAGTACCTGCTGGACTCTGATAAACGTTATCGGGTGATTGCGCGTCTTGGACAGCGTACTGATACTTCTGACGCAGACGGACAAATCGTTGAGGAGCGCCCGGTAACCTTTAGTGCAGAGCAACTGGCGGCGGCACTCGATTCATTCCGTGGCGATATTGAACAAATCCCTTCGATGTATTCTGCGCTGAAATATCAGGGTAAAAAACTGTACGAGTACGCGCGTCAGGGCATTGAAGTGCCTCGTGAAGCACGACCGATTACCGTTTATGAGTTGCTGTTTATTCGTCACGAAGGCAATGAACTGGAGCTGGAAATTCATTGCTCAAAAGGCACCTATATCCGCACCATCATTGATGACCTGGGGGAAAAACTTGGCTGTGGCGCGCATGTGATTTATCTGCGCCGTCTGGCTGTAAGCAAATATCCGGTTGAACGAATGGTGACTCTGGAACATCTGCGTGAACTTGTCGAGCAAGCCGAACAGCAGGGTATTTCGGCGGCACAATTACTTGATCCATTACTGATGCCAATGGACAGTCCAGCTTCGGACTACCCGGTGGTGAATCTTCCGCTAACGTCTTCTGTTTACTTCAAAAATGGTAACCCGGTTCGTACATCCGGTGCGCCACTGGAAGGGCTGGTTCGTGTTACAGAAGGTGAAAACGGTAAGTTTATCGGTATGGGCGAAATTGACGATGAAGGCCGCGTTGCGCCTCGTCGCCTGGTGGTTGAATACCCGGCGTAATGCTATCCATCTTGCGATAACAGGTCGCTACGAGTAGAATACTGCCGCTTAACGTCGCGTAAATTGTTTAACACTTTACGTAACGTACACTGGGATCGCTGAATTAGAGATCGGCGTCCTTTCATTCTATATACTTTGGAGTTTTAAAATGTCTCTAAGTACTGAAGCAACAGCTAAAATCGTTTCTGAGTTTGGTCGTGGTGCAAACGACACCGGTTCTACCGAAGTTCAGGTAGCACTGCTGACTGCACAGATTAACCACCTGCAGGGCCACTTTGCAGAGCACAAAAAAGATCACCACAGCCGTCGTGGTCTGCTGCGCATGGTTTCTCAGCGTCGTAAACTGCTCGACTACCTGAAACGTAAAGACGTAGCACGTTACACCCAGCTCATCGAGCGCCTGGGTCTGCGTCGCTAATTCTTGCGAGTTTCAGAAAAGGGGGCCTGAGTGGCCCCTTTTTTCAAGCTGATGGCAGCAATTCACTGGAAACTAATGTATTGTTGCTATGAATGATCTTCCGTTGCAGAGGTTCGCGCGGCTAATGAGAGGCTTTACCCACATCAGGCTGGGTTAGGGTTGTCATTAGTCGCGAGGATGCGCAGAAGATCGGGTATTAACACCAGTGCCGTTAAGGTGCTGTCTAAGAAAGAGAAAGGATATTACATTGCTTAATCCGATCGTTCGTAAATTCCAGTACGGCCAACATACCGTTACACTGGAAACTGGCATGATGGCGCGTCAAGCCACTGCCGCAGTTATGGTTAGCATGGATGACACCGCGGTATTCGTTACCGTTGTTGGCCAGAAAAAAGCCAAACCAGGTCAGGACTTCTTCCCTCTGACCGTTAACTATCAGGAGCGTACCTACGCTGCTGGTCGTATCCCGGGTAGCTTCTTCCGTCGTGAAGGCCGTCCAAGCGAAGGCGAAACCCTGATCGCGCGTCTGATTGACCGCCCGATTCGCCCGCTGTTCCCGGAAGGCTTCGTCAACGAAGTTCAGGTTATCGCCACCGTGGTTTCTGTTAACCCGCAGGTTAACCCGGATATCGTTGCGATGATTGGTGCTTCCGCAGCACTGTCTCTGTCTGGTATCCCGTTCAATGGTCCGATTGGTGCTGCTCGCGTGGGTTACATCAATGACCAGTATGTACTGAACCCAACTCAGGATGAGCTGAAAGAGAGCAAACTGGATCTGGTTGTTGCCGGTACTGAAGCCGCTGTGCTGATGGTTGAATCTGAAGCAGAACTGCTGAGCGAAGACGTCATGTTGGGCGCAGTGGTGTTCGGTCATGAACAGCAGCAGGTTGTTATTCAGAACATCAATGAACTGGTGAAAGAAGCCGGTAAACCGCGTTGGGACTGGCAGCCGGAGCCGGTAAACGAAGCGCTGAACGCGCGCGTTGCTGCACTGGCTGAAGCTCGTCTGAGCGATGCTTACCGCATCACCGACAAACAAGAGCGTTATGCACAGGTTGATGTCATCAAATCTGAAACCATCGCTACGTTGCTTGCTGAAGACGAAACCCTGGACGAAAACGAACTGGGTGAAATTCTGCACGCTATCGAGAAAAACGTTGTTCGTAGCCGCGTACTGGCAGGCGAACCGCGTATCGACGGTCGTGAAAAAGATATGATCCGTGGTCTGGATGTGCGCACAGGCGTGCTGCCGCGTACTCACGGTTCTGCGCTGTTTACCCGTGGTGAAACTCAGGCGCTGGTTACCGCAACACTGGGTACTGCACGTGACGCACAGGTTCTTGATGAACTGATGGGCGAACGTACTGACACCTTCCTGTTCCACTACAACTTCCCTCCGTACTCCGTAGGCGAAACCGGCATGGTCGGTTCTCCGAAGCGTCGTGAAATTGGTCACGGTCGTCTGGCGAAGCGCGGCGTGCTGGCAGTAATGCCGGATATGGACAAATTCCCGTACACCGTACGTGTTGTGTCTGAAATCACCGAATCCAACGGTTCTTCTTCTATGGCTTCTGTGTGCGGTGCGTCTCTGGCGCTGATGGACGCAGGTGTGCCAATCAAAGCCGCTGTTGCGGGTATCGCAATGGGGCTGGTGAAAGAAGGCGACAACTACGTTGTACTGTCTGACATTCTGGGTGACGAAGACCACCTGGGCGATATGGACTTCAAAGTTGCGGGTTCCCGTGACGGTATCTCTGCACTGCAGATGGATATCAAAATTGAAGGTATTACCAAAGAGATCATGCAGGTTGCGCTGAACCAGGCTAAAGGTGCGCGTCTGCACATCCTGGGCGTAATGGAACAGGCGATCAACGCGCCGCGTGGCGATATCTCTGAGTTCGCTCCGCGTATCCATACCATTAAGATTAACCCGGACAAGATTAAAGACGTTATCGGTAAAGGCGGTTCTGTAATCCGTGCTCTGACTGAAGAAACCGGCACCACTATCGAAATCGAAGATGACGGTACTGTGAAGATCGCCGCGACCGACGGCGAGAAAGCAAAACACGCTATTCGTCGTATCGAAGAGATCACTGCAGAAATCGAAGTGGGTCGCGTCTACAATGGTAAAGTGACCCGTATCGTTGACTTTGGCGCATTTGTTGCCATCGGCGGCGGTAAAGAAGGTCTGGTACACATCTCTCAAATCGCTGACAAGCGTGTTGAGAAAGTGACTGATTACCTGCAGATGGGTCAGGAAGTTCCGGTAAAAGTTCTGGAAGTTGATCGCCAGGGCCGTATCCGTCTGAGCATTAAAGAAGCGACTGAGCAGTCTCAACCTGCTGTAGCACCGGAAGCTCCGGCTGCTGAACAGGGCGAGTAAGGTTGCCATTTGCCCTCCGCGTTGACGGGGGGCTTTTAACCGGGCAGGACGCCTTGTTAGCAACCGGGAACAGGACGTTCATTCAACCGTGGTCTTCGGGAGTGGGAAATGAAGCCTTTTTTGCGCTGGTGTTTCGTTGCGACAGCACTTACGCTTGCAGGATGCAGTAATACTTCCTGGCGTAAAAGTGAAGTCCTCGCAGTACCATTGCAACCGACTTTACAGCAGGAAGTGATTCTGGCACGTATGGAACAGATCCTTGCCAGTCGGGCTTTAACCGATGACGAACGCGCGCAGCTTTTATATGAGCGCGGAGTGTTGTATGATAGTCTCGGTCTGAGGGCATTAGCGCGTAACGATTTTTCGCAAGCGCTGGCAATCCGACCGGATATGCCTGAAGTATTCAATTACTTAGGCATATATTTAACGCAGGCAGGCAATTTTGATGCTGCCTATGAAGCGTTTGATTCTGTACTTGAGCTTGATCCAACTTACAACTACGCGCACTTGAATCGCGGGATCGCATTATATTACGGCGGTCGTGACAAGTTAGCGCAAGATGATCTGCTGGCGTTTTATCAAGACGATCCCAATGATCCTTTCCGTAGTCTGTGGCTTTATCTCGCTGAGCAGAAGCTCGATGAGAAGCAGGCTAAAGAAGTGTTGAAACAGCACTTCGAAAAATCGGACAAGGAACAGTGGGGATGGAACATTGTCGAGTTCTACCTGGGCAACATTAGCGAACAAACGTTAATGGAAAGGCTCAAGGCGGACGCAACGGATAACACCTCGCTCGCTGAGCATCTCAGTGAAACCAACTTCTATTTAGGTAAGTACTACCTAAGTCTGGGGGATTTGGACAGCGCCACGGCACTGTTCAAACTGGCGGTTGCCAACAACGTTCATAACTTTGTTGAGCACCGATACGCATTGTTGGAATTATCGCTCCTGGGCCAGGACCAAGATGACCTGGCAGAATCGGACCAGCAATAGCTGACGTACACATCAGCCCGTAATCTTATTTGATTGCCATCACCTTAACGGGTGAGGGCGTTGTTGTTCGTTAATACACCTACTTTGAGCCGGTTCACACTTTTCAATGAAAATTGCTGATCAATTTCATGATGAGTTATGTAGACTGGCCGCCATTAATTTTGAGGCACACGTACTACATGGCTGAATTCGAAACCACTTTTGCAGATCTGGGCCTGAAGGCTCCTATCCTTGAAGCCCTTAACGATCTGGGTTACGAAAAACCATCTCCAATTCAGGCAGAGTGTATCCCACATCTGCTGAATGGCCGCGACGTTCTGGGTATGGCCCAGACGGGGAGCGGAAAAACTGCAGCATTCTCTTTACCTCTGCTGCAAAATCTTGATCCTGAGCTGAAAGCACCACAGATTCTGGTGTTGGCACCGACCCGCGAACTGGCGGTACAGGTTGCTGAAGCAATGACGGATTTCTCTAAACACATGCGCGGCGTAAACGTGGTTGCCCTTTACGGCGGCCAGCGTTATGACGTGCAATTACGTGCCCTGCGTCAGGGGCCGCAGATCGTTGTCGGTACTCCGGGCCGTCTGCTGGACCACCTGAAACGTGGCACTCTGGATCTCTCTAAACTGAGCGGTCTGGTTCTGGATGAAGCTGACGAAATGCTGCGCATGGGCTTCATCGAAGACGTTGAAACCATTATGGCGCAGATCCCGGAAGGTCATCAGACCGCTCTGTTCTCTGCAACCATGCCGGAAGCGATTCGTCGCATTACCCGCCGCTTTATGAAAGAGCCGCAGGAAGTGCGCATTCAGTCCAGCGTGACTACCCGCCCTGACATCAGCCAGAGCTACTGGACTGTCTGGGGTATGCGCAAAAACGAAGCGCTGGTACGTTTCCTGGAAGCGGAAGATTTTGATGCGGCGATTATCTTCGTTCGTACCAAAAACGCGACTCTGGAAGTGGCTGAAGCCCTTGAGCGCAGCGGTTACAACAGTGCTGCCCTGAACGGTGACATGAACCAGGCACTGCGTGAGCAGACTCTGGAACGTCTGAAAGATGGTCGTCTGGATATCCTGATCGCGACCGACGTTGCGGCCCGTGGCTTGGACGTTGAGCGTATCAGCCTGGTGGTTAACTACGATATCCCGATGGATTCCGAGTCTTACGTTCACCGTATCGGTCGTACCGGTCGTGCGGGTCGTGCGGGTCGTGCGCTGCTGTTCGTTGAGAACCGCGAGCGTCGTCTGCTGCGCAACATTGAACGTACTATGAAGCTGACCATTCCAGAAGTAGAACTGCCGAACGCAGAACTGCTGGGCAAACGCCGTCTGGAAAAATTTGCTGCTAAAGTACAGCAGCAACTGGAAAGCAGCGATCTGGATCAATACCGTGCACTGCTGAGCAAAATTCAGCCGACTGCAGAAGGTGAAGAGCTGGATCTCGAAACTCTGGCTGCCGCACTGCTGAAAATGGCACAGGGCGAACGTACTCTGATCGTGCCGCCAGATGCGCCGATGCGTCCGAAACGTGAGTTCCGTGACCGTGATGATCGTGGTCCGCGCGATCGTAACGACCGTGGCCCGCGTGGTGACCGTGAAGATCGTCCGCGTCGTGAACGTCGCGATGTTGGCGATATGCAGTTGTACCGCATTGAGGTGGGTCGTGATGATGGCGTTGAAGTTCGTCATATCGTTGGCGCAATTGCTAACGAAGGTGACATCAGCAGCCGTTACATCGGTAACATCAAGCTGTTTGCTTCTCACTCCACCATCGAATTGCCGAAAGGTATGCCGGGTGAAGTGCTGCAACACTTTACGCGTACCCGCATCCTCAACAAGCCGATGAACATGCAACTGCTGGGCGATGCACAGCCGCAAACTGAACGTCGTGGTGGTGGTCGTGGTGTCGGTGGCGAGCGTCGTGAAGGCGGTCGCAACTTCAGCGGTGAACGCCGTGAAGGTGGTCGTGGTGATGGTCGTCGCTTCAGTGGCGAACGTCGCGAAGGCCGTGCACCGCGTCGTGAAGAGTCTACCGGTCGTCGTCGTTTCGGTGGCGATGCGTAATTCGCGCTGATCAGCGAATACATTCTGTAAAATAATATATACAGCCCTAATCATATCGATTGGGGCTTTTTTTTATTTCTTTTGTACTCACGTACTGGTACAGTGCAACACATAACAACGCAGTCGCACTATTTTTCACTGGAGAGAAGCCCTTATGGCAACACTAACCACCACCCAAACGTCACCGTCGCTGCTTGGCGGCGTGGTGATTATCGGCGGCACCATTATTGGCGCAGGGATGTTCTCCTTGCCCGTGGTCATGTCCGGGGCGTGGTTTTTCTGGTCAATGGCGGCGCTAATCTTCACCTGGTTTTGTATGCTGCATTCCGGATTGATGATTTTGGAAGCTAACCTGAATTATCGAATCGGTTCGAGCTTTGATACCATCACCAAAGATTTGCTGGGCAAAGGCTGGAATGTCGTCAACGGTATCTCTATTGCCTTTGTGCTCTACATTCTGACCTACGCCTATATTTCTGCCAGCGGTTCTATTTTGCATCACACCTTCGCGGAGATGTCGCTGAATGTTCCGGCCAGAGCGGCAGGTTTTGGTTTTGCACTGTTGGTGGCGTTTGTGGTGTGGTTGAGCACCAAAGCAGTCAGCCGTATGACGGCGATTGTGTTGGGAGCGAAAGTTATTACATTCTTCCTCACCTTCGGTAGCTTGCTGGGGCATGTGCAGCCTGCGACATTGTTCAACGTTGCGGAAAGCAATGCGTCTTATGCACCGTATCTGCTGATGACACTACCGTTCTGTCTGGCGTCGTTTGGTTATCACGGCAACGTACCAAGCCTGATGAAGTATTACGGCAAAGACCCGAAAACCATTGTGAAATGTCTGGTGTACGGTACGTTGATGGCGCTGGCGCTGTATACCATCTGGTTGCTGGCGACGATGGGCAACATTCCGCGTCCGGAGTTTATTGGCATTGCAGAGAAGGGCGGAAATATTGATGTGCTGGTGCAGGCATTAAGCGGTGTGCTGAACAGTCGTAGTCTGGATCTGCTGCTGGTAGTGTTCTCAAACTTTGCGGTAGCGAGTTCGTTCCTCGGCGTAACGCTGGGTCTGTTCGACTATCTGGCGGATCTGTTTGGCTTTGATGATTCGGCATTGGGGCGCTTTAAAACGGCACTGTTGACCTTTGCGCCACCTGTCGTTGGTGGCCTGCTGTTCCCTAACGGATTTCTCTACGCCATTGGTTATGCTGGTTTAGCTGCTACCATCTGGGCGGCAATTGTTCCGGCTCTGCTGGCCCGCGCATCGCGTAAACGCTTTGGCAGCCCGAAATTCCGCGTCTGGGGCGGCAAACCGATGATCGTTCTGATTCTGCTATTTGGTATTGGCAATGCATTGATCCATATTTTATCGAGCTTTAATTTGCTGCCGGTGTATCAGTAATCATCTGTGCCTTATCCGACATTTCTGCTGCCTGCACAATGCCTGATGCGCTTCGGTTATCAGGTCTACGTAGGGCGGCGTTGCCAGGTCGGATAAGGCTTCCCGCCGTATCCGACAAAATAAAACACACTATCCCAGTAAATCTTCCTTCACATCCATCGCCAGTTCAAACGAATGCAGCCGCGCCTGGTGGTCGAAAATCTGCCCGTTAACCATAATCTCATCAGCGTCGGTTTCGCGCAGGATCGACTGTAAACCGTGACGCACTTTCGCTTTATCGCCCACCAGCGACATACTCAGCGCCTGCTGCACGCCATACTGCTCGGACGGCGACCAGAACTGATCCATATTCTGAATCGGTGGTGGCAGTTGCCCGGTTTCACCGCGGCGTAGCTTCACAAAGGCTTGCTGCATCGAGGTAAACAGGAATTCAGCGTCGCGGTTGCTATCAGCGGCGATGATATTGATACACACCATTGCGTACGGTTTCTCCAGTCGTGCGGAGGGGTTGAAGTTGCTGCGATAAAGTTGTAGTGCCTGGAACAGCATATCCGGCGCGAAGTGTGAGGCAAAGGCAAACGGCAGGCCGAGCTGCGCCGCCAGTTGTGCGCTGTAAAGGCTGGAGCCTAATAACCACACCGGGATTTTCTCGCCATAGCCTGGCACCGGGCGTACATGTGGATTGGGATCACGAGCGTCAAACCAGTCCACCAGCTCAGCAACATCGCGGGGGAAATTATCAATATCACCACTCATATGGCGACGCAGCGCCATCATTGTCCGCTGATCGCTACCTGGAGCACGACCCAGCCCCAAATCGATTCGACCCGGATAGAGCGTATTGAGTGTGCCGAACTGTTCTGCAATTACCAACGGTGAATGGTTAGGTAACATCACGCCGCCGGAACCCAGATGCAGCGTGGTGGTATTCGCTGCCAGATAGCCAATCAACACCGATGTCGCCGCACTGGCAATGCCGGTCATATTGTGATGTTCCGCCAGCCAGTAGCGATGATAGCCGCGCTTTTCAGCCAGACGAGCCAGGTCCAGAGAGTGGGAGAACGCTTCTCGCGCCGTTGAACCTTCGGGGATGGGGGCCAGATCGAGTAGCGAAAACGGAATGGTTTTATCAGTCATAACAGCTCACTTTGTTACCGATTAATCTTTAATACTGCATTAAAGAGTAGTTAAAGTTGTTAACAAAGTGAGCTATTTACTTACGCTTGCAGTTCCAGCCCTGCCAGCCGTTTCCAGTAACCGTTGCAGTCGCTATTAGCCGTTAACGGCAGCGGCGCAGCGCCATTTTCATTGGCGCGGAAGGCGTCGAGCATAGCAAAAGTGTCTGTGCCCTGCGGTGACAGGCGAACCACATCGACCAGCCCCTGCATTGACGCCAGCTCGTTACCGAGGTTGTAAACATAGCCGCTCATGGTCTGAATGCCGTTGAGCACAAACACCTGCTGATCTTCCTGTGACAGCACGTTGCGCCCGTTCGGATATTTAATGCAGCAGGTTTCGCACTCATCTTTCGGGCGATCCTCCGAGCGTGCGGTGAAGCAGCGGGCTGAGTACGCCAGCGGCAGATGGCCGTAGCTCAAGACTTCCACTTCAAACTGGTTGCGAATACCCAGTTCATCACACTGATTGAGCAGATTCACCAGCCAGTCGCGGGAAAGTTCTACCGGCATACACCAGCGCATCATGCCCTGTTTGAGCAATATTTTCAGCGTCACTGCGTTGTAGCAGTTCAGCACATGCCCGGCGACGAACGGGAGTTTGCGTTCGGCGCACATATTCACCACGCCGAGATCGCTGGCTTCAATCAGAAACTCGCCGTTCTCAACATAGCGTTTCAGTTCGCCCAGCTCGGAAGAGGCCTGTACCAGCGCCAGCGTGGAGAGCACAATCTGCTTGCCACTTCCGGCGAGCGATTTTGCCATCTCCAGCCAGTCGCCAACTTTCGTTGCCCGACGCTTGCTGCATACCGCTTCACCAAGATAAATCACGTCGGCGCTGCTGGTGGCGGCCTGCTGATAAAATTCTTCCAGCGTCTCTTTTGGCCAGTACCACAGCACTGGCCCTAAGGAATATTTCATTGCTTTTCTCACTGCCATTTACGGTGATATGCGCCAAGGGTGGTTTGCGTGCCTTCGGACATCGACCCGAGCGTCTCCATCCACGCGTTTTGTGGCACGAAGTTTTGCGGATCGGCCTTACAACGGTCGATAGCCTGACGCCAGACTTTCGCCACCTGGCTGACATACGCCGGGCTACGCTGGCGGCCTTCGATTTTCACCGAAGCAATATTCGCCGCCATTAGCTCAGGCAGCAGTTCCAGGGTATTGAGACTGGTTGGTTCTTCCAGTGCGTGATAGCGCTCGCCGTCCACCAGATAACGCCCTTTACACAGCGTCGGATAACCTGCGTTTTCGCCGTCCTGATAACGGTCGATCAGCACCTCGTTAAGGCGGGATTCCAGCCCCTGCGGCGTTTGTTGCCAGCGCACGAAGCGGGCAGGAGAACACGCACCCACGGTGTTGGGCGACTCACCGGTCAGATACGACGACAGATAGCAACGTCCTTCCGACATAATGCACAGGCTGCCGAAAGCAAAGACCTCCAGCGGAACTGGCGTGACCCGTGCCAGTTGTTTCACCTGGTGAATCGACAGTACGCGTGGTAGCACCACGCGGGCGACATCAAAATGGCGATGATAAAAGTTAATTGCCTCTTCATTGGTCGCTGAAGCCTGCACCGACACGTGACGCTCAATATGTGGGTAACGCTCGGCGGCGTACTCCAGCATGGCAAGATCGGCAAGGATCAGCGCGTCGGCACCCAGTTGTGCCGCCATATCCACGGCACGTTGCCAGCGGGCGTAGCCGTCCGGGTGCGCAAAAGTGTTAATCGCGATGTGAAGTTTGCGGCGATGTTGATGGACAAAACTCACCGCTTCCTGCAATTTTTTCTCGGTAAAGTTAAGGCCGGCGAAGTGACGGGCATTGGTATCATCTTTTAGCCCGATATAAACAGCATCTGCGCCGTTTTCGATGGCCGCCTTAAGCGCCGGGAGATTTCCGGCAGGGCAGAGCAGCTCCATAATTTTTCCTGAAGGTTGCGCTATCAAAACGCAAAAATGTTAACGAACTGGGATTTTAGTTAACCTTGCTGCGACAATTTTTGATTTAAGGCAGTTAAAGTTGTATTGGTGGTAGCAGCAATTTCATATGGAATTGTTGATTTATACCGCTATGTTATTTTCCTGATATGGCAAAATAGGATGATTGTTGAAACAGGGAGTAAAACTCGTGTTGGATAAACTGCGTTCCCGTATTGTGCATTTGGGGCCATCTCTGTTGAGTGTACCGGTAAAACTGACGCCATTTGCGCTAAAACGCCAGGTTCTTGAGCAAGTCTTAAGCTGGCAATTCCGCCAGGCGCTGGACGATGGCGAGCTGGAGTTCCTTGAAGGCCGCTGGTTAAGTATTCATGTGCGTGATATTGACCTGCAATGGTTTACCTCGGTGGTGAATGGCAAACTGGTCGTTAGCCAGAACGCGCAAGCAGACGTGAGTTTTAGTGCCGACGCCAGCGATTTGCTGATGATCGCAGCGCGTAAACAGGATCCGGATACACTTTTCTTCCAGCGTCGGCTAGTGATTGAAGGTGATACGGAGCTGGGGCTGTATGTGAAAAACCTGATGGACGCCATTGAACTGGAGCAAATGCCAAAAGCCTTACGCATGATGCTGCTGCAACTGGCGGATTTTGTTGAGGCGGGGATGAAAACCACGCCTGAAACCAAACAGACATCGGTAGGTGAACCATGCTAATTCGAGTAGAAATTCCCATTGATGCGCCGGGTATTGATGCCCTGCTGCGTCGTTCATTCGAAAGCGATGCGGAAGCGAAGCTGGTTCACGATCTGCGTGAAGATGGCTTTCTGACGCTGGGACTGGTGGCGACAGATGACGAAGGCCAGGTCATTGGCTATGTGGCATTCAGTCCGGTAGATGTGCAGGGCGAAGACCTGCAATGGGTTGGCATGGCTCCGCTGGCGGTAGATGAAAAATATCGCGGGCAAGGGCTGGCACGCCAACTGGTCTATGAAGGACTGGATTCGCTTAATGAGTTCGGCTATGCCGCAGTGGTAACGCTGGGCGATCCGGCGCTGTACAGCCGTTTTGGCTTTGAACTGGCGGCGCATCACGATCTGCGTTGCCGCTGGCCGGGCACAGAAAGTGCCTTCCTGGTACATCGTTTAGCGGATGACGCGCTGAATGGTGTAACCGGGCTGGTTGAGTACCACGATCACTTCAATCGCTTTTAACCTCCGGGGTTTGCAGGCTACTTAATAACTCTGCAAACCCAGCGCCTTCCGCAACCAGGCATTCTTTCTGTCGTTTGGTCAGTTGCTTGACGCGATATTCCGCCCGTAATGCCAGCGAACGGTCGCCAACCGGTGCGGAAAATGCCAATGTCAGTTTGCCTTTCCCGCGCAGTGCTTTCGCCCCTTTACCGCTTTGATGCTGCTGATAGCGGCGTTCGACGTCCGTGGTGATCCCGGTATAAAGCTTATTGTCGGCGGTACGAATCAAGTAAAGGAACCAGGGTGTCATCGTCTGTGTCACATGTTAAGGTCTGGCCAACAGTATAAAAGAGAACAGAAATGGAAACACTCACCGCAATTAGCCGTTGGCTGGCAAAACAACATGTTGTCACCTGGTGCGTGCAGCAGGACGGGGAACTGTGGTGCGCCAATGCCTTTTATCTTTTTGATGCGCAGAAAGTTGCATTTTACATTTTGACGGAAGAAAAAACGCGCCATGCGCAGATGAGCGGGCCGCAGGCTCCGGTTGCCGGAACGGTAAATGGTCAGCCGAAAACGGTGGCATTAATTCGTGGCGTGCAGTTTAAAGGTGAGATCCGCAGACTGGAAGGTGAGGAAAGTGACCTCGCACGTCAGGCCTATAATCGCCGCTTCCCGGTTGCCCGGACGCTGTCGGCACCGGTGTGGGAAATCCGCCTCGATGAGATAAAATTCACCGACAACACGCTGGGCTTTGGGAAAAAACTGGTCTGGCAACGGTAACCTATAGTTAAACATGAGTACATATACAGGGCCGGAGGCAATATGAGTCAGGTTTTAATTACAGGCGCAACGGGGCTGGTGGGTGGGCATCTACTGCGGATGTTGATTAATGAACCGAAAGTACAGGCTATTGCCGCGCCGACGCGACGCCCATTAGCAGATATGCCGGGAGTCTATAACCCACACGATCCACAATTGACCGACGCGCTGGCGCAGGTCACCGATCCGATAGACATTGTTTTTTGTTGCCTTGGCACCACGCGGCGGGAGGCGGGCAGTAAAGAGGCATTTATTCACGCTGATTACACGCTGGTGGTGGATACGGCATTAACCGGACGGCGGCTGGGCGCGCAGCATATGCTGGTGGTCAGTGCGATGGGGGCAAACGCGCATTCACCATTTTTTTATAACCGCGTCAAAGGGGAGATGGAAGAGGCGTTAATTGCTCAGAACTGGCCGAAACTGACCATCGCTCGCCCGTCGATGTTGCTGGGCGATCGTAACAAACAGCGGATGAACGAAACCCTTTTTGCGCCACTGTTCCGTTTGCTACCAGGGAACTGGAAATCCATTGATGCGCGAGACGTGGCGCGGGTAATGCTGGCAGAAGCGATGCGGCCAGAGCATGAAGGCGTGACCATTTTAAGCTCTTCAGAATTACGCAAAAGAGCTGAATAATTATTCCCAATAATTGATGGTGAGCGTAATATTCTCGCGCTCAATTATCATAACTTTTTCCTGGGGAATGCTATGGCTGGTCAGTCTTCATCTCAGGCGGCAACGCCCATTCAGTGGTGGAAACCCGCGCTTTTCTTTCTCGTTGTCATTGCCGGACTCTGGTATGTGAAGTGGCAACCCTACTACGGTAAGGCCTTTACCGCCGCCGAAACCCACAGCATCGGTAAATCAATCCTCGCACAGGCGGATGCCAATCCGTGGCAGGCAGCGTTGGATTACGCGATGATCTACTTTCTTGCAGTATGGAAAGCGGCGGTGCTGGGTGTGCTCCTCGGATCGTTGATTCAGGTATTGATCCCTCGTGACTGGTTGTTGCGCACGCTTGGACAATCGCGCTTTCGCGGGACGTTACTGGGAACGCTGTTTTCACTGCCTGGAATGATGTGTACCTGCTGTGCGGCACCGGTCGCGGCGGGGATGCGCCGCCAACAAGTGTCGATGGGAGGGGCGCTGGCATTCTGGATGGGGAATCCGTTGTTAAACCCAGCAACGCTGGTGTTTATGGGCTTTGTTCTCGGCTGGGGTTTTGCGGCGATTCGCCTGGTGGCGGGTCTGGTGATGGTGTTGCTGATTGCAACACTGGTACAAAAATGGGTGCGTGAGACACCGCAAACGCAGGCACCGGTCGAAATCGACATGCCAGAAGTGCAGGGCAGATTTTTTAGCCGCTGGGGCAGGGCGCTGTGGACGCTTTTCTGGAGTACGATCCCGGTTTATATCCTGGCAGTGCTGGCGTTGGGGGCTGCTCGCGTCTGGCTGTTCCCCCATGCCGATGGCGCTGTCGATAATAGCCTGATGTGGGTGATAGCGATGGCGGTAGCGGGATGCTTGTTTGTCATTCCCACGGCGGCAGAAATTCCGATTGTGCAGACGATGATGCTGGCAGGGATGGGAACCGCTCCGGCGCTGGCATTATTGATGACCCTTCCGGCGGTGAGTTTGCCGTCGTTAGTTATGCTGCGCAAAGCGTTTCCGGCGAAGGCATTATGGCTGACGGGAGCGATGGTGGCGGTATCGGGTGTTATTGTCGGCAGTCTGGCGCTGTTGTTCTGATTCGAGGGAAAACATGTCGGATGCGGCGCAAGCGCCTTATCCGACCTGTGGTTTGTGCCATTGTAGGCCTGATAAGACGCGGCAGCGTCGCATCAGGCTTTACAAAGAGCTGTTATTTAATAAACGTAAATGCCGTGGTCACACGTTTCACACCACTCACCCGGCTGGCAATATCTGCCGCCGCTTTCGCCTCACGCTCAGTCACCAGCCCCATCAGGAACACTTCGCCGTTTTCGGTGGTTACTTTCACGTTAGACGATTTCACCAGGTCGCTTGCCAGCAACTGCGAGCGAACTTTAGTGGTGATCCACGTATCATTCGACGCTTCGCCCAGACCAATTGGTTGGCCCTGACGAATCTCGTTATACACTTCGTTGGCACCGTCTACGCCCATCGCAATCTGTTTTGCACGAGCCGAAAGTTCGGTGTTTGGTGACTGCCCAACCAGCAGCACTTTGCCCTGATAGGCCGTTACATTAATGCGCGCTTCTTTCTTAATTTGTTCATCTTTCGACAATGCGCTGTTAACGCGCACTTCCAGGGTGCCATCGTCCACCTGGGTGCCGACACTGCGCGGATCGGTCGCTGCTTTAGTTCCCACAGCGGCTGTACCCACTACGGCAGCAGCAACACAACCTTGCAACAGCAGTGCGGAAATAAGGACTGCGATTGGCGATAATGCCTTCATGTATTCTCCTTAATCATCCTGGTGAGGGAAAAGCGTGTTATCGATCAGATCGCACAGGCAATTTACCGTCAGCATGTGCATTTCTTGAATGCGAGCACTACGATGCGAAGGAATACGGATCTCCACGTCTTGCGGCCCTAACAACCCTGCAAGTTCACCGCCGTCATAGCCGGTTAATGCCACAATAGTCATATCACGCGTAACGGCGGCTTCAACAGCTTTAACGATATCGCGGCTGTTACCGCGAGTAGAAATGGCTAACAGCACATCTCCCGCATGTCCCAGCGCCCGTACCTGTTTTGCATATACTTCATCATGCAAGCGATCATTGGCAATCGCCGTTAAGACAACATTATCAGTATTTAGTGCAATGGCAGGTAAGCTGGGCCGCTCCGTTTCGAAACGGTTGATCATGCTGGCAGCAAAATGCTGTGCGTTGGCAGCGGAAGTCCCATTACCACAACAGAGGATTTTGTTGCCATTAAGCAGAGACTGAACCAGCGTCATGGCTGCACGGGAGATGGCATCCGGAAGCGCCTCTGCCGCCGCAATTTGAGTTTGAATGCTTTCAGTGAAGCAAGCTTTTATTCTTTCTAGCACGCTAATCCTTAAACCTTAATTATGAGTGGTCATTAAAGGCATCCTTAATCCACTCAACATCATTCCCGGTGAAGGCTACCACATCGAACCGGCAATCCACAGTATCAAAACTCCCATTATGGCGCGCGAGCCACAAGCGGGCAGTCTGTAATAATTTGTGTTGTTTGCTACGGGTCACACTGGCTGCTGCGCCGCCGTAGAGTGCAGAGCGGCGGTAACGCACCTCGACAAAAACGGTGGTCTGGCCTTCACGCATTATCAGATCGATCTCGCCGCTACGCTCGTTCACGTTGGCGGCGACAAACTGCAGTCCTTTGCCTTCCAGCCAGCGACGCGCTTGTTTTTCCCACGCATCGCCGGTCTGTTTAGTGGTTAACTGGCGGGGACTACCTGACCTTGTTGGTACTGTAGCCATGATAACTTCCTGTTAATCACGCAATCCGGGTTAGCCGTCAGACCTCCGGTATTACCGTTGATTTCAAACCCCTGAACCTGGCGCATTTGCGAGAAATGATTCGCCAGTGACCAGGCATCGACACCCATTGCATACATTCGCGCCAGCGAATAATCGTTGTTCACAGCACTGAGTGCCTGCTGCATTAATGACAGGTTACTCCCTGCCAGCATTGGGATTTCACTGTACTGTAAACCTTCCATCTCCAGGCGGAAATCAGGACCCGCGGAGCCTTGTGCGCTGCGGGAGCTGGCGTACAGCGTTGCGCCGCTCTGGCTGCCGTTACGCATGGTAATCATCGGCTTGATGAAGGCGATTTCGCCTGGCGTTGCCACAATGTATACCGCATCGACACGACCGCCATTATTGGTGAACTGGTCATCGGTTGGCGTGGTTTGCAGCGTTGGGTTGTTTGTGGTCATGCCGGAACCGGTTGTCGTTCTGGGGGTAATCGGACTCCCCGTTAAAGCGATACCTGAACCGCCGTTGACACCCGCGCGTAATTCGCTGGTAGAGCCGAATTTTTGTTGTAGAACGGTGCCGCCGCCCAGTTTCTGCCACTCTTGCGCAAACGCATTTGCTACGCGATCACCCAGCGAACTGCGCGGGATCAGCACCAGCGGCGCTTGTTTGCCCTGGTCACGAATATGACGTGCTGCATCGCGCGCTTCATCTTCCGGCGACAGCGCGAAATAACAGATGTTGGCACGGTTTTCGATATTTTCCGGCTGGTTAAGCGCCAGCACGTTCAGCGGGGTGTTGCTCTTCAGCAACTCTTCAACGTTATTTTTCAGCAGCGGGCCGACCACAATACTCGCGCCGTCCTGCTGTACCTGGTTGAGGATCTGGCTAAGCGGTTGTGAAGAAGTATCGTAGATTTTCAGTTCTGCTGACGGATTTGCTGGTGCGCTTACTGCTGCGGTGGTTGCAGTTGGGGTGTTTACAGGCACCGGCTGTGCCTCGGTTTCTTCACCCGTCAGATCGCTAACAGAGGCCTGTGCCGGGCTGGCAACGCCATCCACGGTTTGCGGTTGGGGCTGTTCTGTGACGTCCGCGGCAGGTGCGGCAGCTACCTGCGCTGCTACTGGTTGAGTACCGATATTTTTCGCCGCTTCAAATCCTTGCTGAATAGTGCGACCAAACACCGCGGCCTGACCATTCAACGGCAACAGCAGGGCGATTTTATTGGTTGACGCTGGTTTAAACGCTTTTACGTTTACCAACTGCGTTGGCAGCATTTTCGCGCCCGGATTGTTCGGGTAACGTTTCTGCCAGTCGGCAATGCCGGCCTTCATCATGTCGGGATCGTTGCGGTTATCAAACCAGACGCGTTGCAGATCCAGCCAGCCTTGCAGGATATTTTCGTCGGCGTTGATCACCAGCGTATTCGCCTGCTCCTGAGTCATGGAGGAGAGCGCCTGCCAGGTAGCGTCAATATTTTGCTGTTTTTCTTTCGCCCCGAGCAGCGGTTCCTGAGCAATTAAAGCGCGCAATAAATCAATGGAAGGACGCCCCTGGCTGGCATCGATTTTTGCCTGCCAGTAACGTGCCTGCTGGTTTGGCTCTAAATCTGCCGGAGTAATTTTAACCAGCAAGGTTTGCGCGCCAGTAAAATCTTTCTGTGCCAGTTTAATTTCTACTGCCAGCAGAGTTTTCTCGCGACGCTGGGTATCGTTCAGTTCCTGCGGCAGTTGGTTAAATAATTCTACCGCTTGCCCGGTTTTACCTTCTTTCACCAGTGCACGAATGGCGAGTAATTGCCAGTTGATCCTGGTATCATCAGAGCTTTGCTGCATCTGCTGCAGATAAAAGGCAGAATCAGCCTGCGCCGTGCCCTGCATATAGGCAGTGGACTGATCGGGGGTATGGGTGCCACAACCGGCGAAAATCAGGGCTGCCAGAACAACAGGCAGACAACGCGCGGCTTTCAAACGAGAAAATGTTGAGGGTACCATAATGTATCCAGTGATATTTTTTTTACGCAATGCTCAATATTAAATCGGCAATACGGACGACACAATGAAACAACACCAATCGGCGGATAATTCTCAAGGTCAGCTCTACATTGTACCGACGCCAATCGGCAATCTGGCAGATATCACCCAGCGTGCGCTGGAGGTATTGCAGGCCGTTGATCTGATTGCCGCCGAGGATACGCGTCATACCGGTTTACTGCTGCAACATTTTGGGATTAACGCCCGATTGTTCGCCTTGCACGACCATAACGAACAACAGAAAGCAGAAACACTGCTGGCGAAACTGCAAGAGGGGCAAAACATTGCGCTGGTGTCCGATGCCGGAACGCCGCTGATTAACGACCCTGGCTACCATCTGGTGCGCACCTGCCGTGAAGCGGATATTCGCGTGGTGCCGCTACCGGGGCCGTGTGCTGCCATTACAGCATTAAGCGCCGCGGGTTTGCCATCAGATCGTTTTTGTTATGAAGGTTTCCTGCCTGCTAAATCAAAAGGTCGCCGTGATGCGCTAAAAGCCATTGAAACGGAACCGCGCACGCTGATTTTTTATGAATCCACCCACCGTCTGTTAGACAGCCTGGAAGATATTGTCGCGGTGCTGGGCGAATCGCGCTACGTAGTGCTGGCTCGCGAACTGACCAAAACCTGGGAAAACATTCACGGCGCGCCCGTAGGCGAACTGCTGGCGTGGGTAAAAGAAGATGAAAATCGCCGCAAAGGTGAAATGGTGCTGATTGTCGAAGGGCATAAAGCACAGGAGGATGATTTGCCCGCCGATGCGCTGCGCACGCTGGCGCTGTTGCAGGCAGAACTGCCGCTGAAAAAAGCGGCGGCGCTGGCAGCAGAAATTCACGGCGTGAAGAAAAACGCGCTGTATAAGTATGCGCTGGAGCAGCAAGGGGAGTGATATATCTCCGTGGCCCCGTTTGAAGAACCCAGGGGCCACTTGCTTTTGCCTGGCTTAGGGGGATGTCAACGATGACGCATCCCATCAATCAAACATGTGAAATGGTTATGTAGCCATAAAAACGAAGCGGGGATAGTGGTGGAGACTGTGGCTGTGAGAAAACGTTCTGTCGCATCCTGCTTTCCTTCGCCAGTCACCAGTAGCAAAACTTCGCGGGCATTGAGAATATCCTTCAAGCCTAAGGTGATCCCCCGGGTCACGGGGTGACCAGCGGTTTTTAACATCTCATGTTGCTGGGTTTTCACATCAAGTTGGCTGATATGGCAGGCCGGTTGCAGGCTTTCTCCCGGTTCGTTCAGTCCCAGATGACCGTTTTTCCCCAATCCGAGAACGCACAAATCGAGACCACCTTTGCGTGCAATTAAATCCGTTACCCGCTCGCACTCTGTCTCGTTTATCCCTTCGGAACGAAAGCTGATGAGCTGGTCTTCACGTAACCCCAGCGGCTGCACGATATGTTGCTGAAGGAAGGTTTCGCAGGTGCCGGGCGCGGTTAATGGCAGATCTACCCATTCGTCGAGCTTCACGAAGGTCAGTTGGCTGGCATCAACGTGCTGCTGGTGGATTTTTTCCACCAGATAACTGTAGGTAAGCACGGGGGTTGCGCCGGTCGCGAGGCAGATGACTGCATTGGGTTTGTTGCGGATTAACGTCAGCAAATGTTCGCTGGCGTGTTCACTGAGCGCAGTGTAGTCATCGAAGTGCTGTAAGGTTTGCATGAGGAGAAATTCCTTGTGTAGAGAGGCACCGTCAGGCGCGATGCGAAGACCGATGACAAACGCTAAATTGCCTGATGCGCTACGCTTATCAGGCCTACGTGATCTCTGCAATATATTGAATTTGTGTGCTTTTGTAGGCCGGACAAGGCGTTCACGCCGCATCCGGCATGAACAAAGCGCACTTTGTCAACAATCTGAGGCACCGTCAGGCGCAGTGCCTCATTCCATTTACAAAATACCGAATGCGGAACAAACGATGGAAAGCACGAACGTGACGGCGATTAACAGCACCGGATGCGCTTTTTTCACCCGTAATAAGTAATACATCAACAGGGTGTAAGCCATCGGCAAAATATTCGGGAAGACTTTATCGAAGAAATCCTGTTGCAGCGCGACGCTGTGAGTACTGTCGATAGCAAACGACGTCACGACGTTAATATGTACATACGAAGCGATCAGCCCGCCGATTACCGTGATCCCGAGGATAGTTGCCGAACGGGCGATCATCTGCGAGTTCTCTCGCACTTTATCAATCGCCTTCACACCGACCGAATAACCAACGTGAGTCCAGCCAACGCGCAGGAAAAAGATAAGCAGGTAAACGGCGAAAAACAGAATCGGCCCCAACAGGTTTCCCTGGCTGGCAAACGATGAGCAAATCCCTGCCATAATCGGCAATAAGGTAAACCAGAAAATCGCATCGCCAATCCCGGCGATTGGGCCAAACAGCGCCACTTTGAGGCCTTTAATGGTGTCGCGATTTTCCCCTTTCTCTTCCATCGAAATGAGTAATCCCATCAGGAATCCGACCAGATTCGGGTGGGTGTTAATAAATTCGAGGTTATCTTTCATCGCCGCGCTTAAGCCCGGTTTGTCGTCCTTATAAATCTTTTTCAGGATCGGCAACATCGCCCAGGTAAATCCCCCCGCCTGCATCCTTTCGTAGTTAAAGCTCGCTTGCAGCAGCGATGAACGAAAGCCCAGACGGGTGATATCTTTTTTACTGATTTCAGATCCCATTGCTGTAGTCCTCTTCTTCATTTTTACTGGCAACGGGCTGCGGTTGCGCTTGCTGCCGGGATTTCGCATTGAAAAATTCATACACCGCAAAACCTGCCCCCAGTACGGCGACCGGTAACAGGTTGCTGACCTGGATGTAGCAAACAAACAGGAAACCGGCGATCAGGTAAGGGATGTATTGCGCTTTGAACATCACGCGCAGCAGCAGACCAAAACCAACGGCAGGTAAAATACCGCCGGCCACTTCAAAACCATGAGTCAACCAGGCTGGCATCGCCTTTACCAGCGCCTGCATCGCGCCTTGCGCCAGGTAGGTACAAAGAAACGCAATCACTGCATATGAAGAGGCAACAATCAGCATCGTTATCCAGTTAAGTCGGGAAAACGCGGCCGTATCCGCCTCTTTCGCGCATTTATCCGCTTTGGTCATAAATAATGAGAAAGCGGAATAGAAAAACAGAATGACGTACTGCATTAACAAACTAAACGGCAGGCCAAGACCAATTGCCGTTTTGGCATCCACCCCCGTAGACCACGCAATGACGGTAGTCATCAGACCCGCCATGATAGGGTTGGGCGGTTGAACACCACCGGCAGGGGTTAATCCGGCGAACGCCAGTTCTGTCAGACCACCGGTAATTAAGCCGGTCTGAATATCACCGAGTATTGCTCCAGTAAGGGTACAAACGATTATCGGACGGAATAAAAACAAGGCTTCCAGCCAAAAATCAATCCCCAGAACGAAAACTAATGCCGCCAGGGATAGCCCCTGAATTAGGGTTATTTCATGCATTTTTATTACCTCAAACCAATATTAAGGCGATTTTAGATTTAGTCAGGTATTTGTTCTTTTTGATCACCGGGGACGTCCTGAATAAAAACATTCACGCCGCGTTGCTTAATAAAACGTAAATCAGCGAGATCCTGAAAATCGACATAAACTTTACTGCTGATTTGCTTTTTCCCTTCCGAGAAATGCATATTGCCGACGTTAACGTCTTTCAGTTCTATTCCCCCTTCCACCAATTTACGTACTGTTTGCGGTGTACGGCAAATCAGGAATATCTTCTGATGTGGTGCAGCTTTGCCGATGACGTTAATGGTTTTTTCGACAGTAAAGAAACGAATGCCAAAACCGTAAGTTTCCGCGGTAATGCCCATTAATTTCTGTTGAATATCATCATTAGCGACAACATCATCCACGACCACCAGCAAATTTGCGCCGATGGTGGATGTCCAGGTAACGCCAACCTGGCCATGAACCAGACGATTATCAATACGGGTTAAGAGAATATTTGGACTGCTCATTTTTAATCCTCACCATAAAAGTTGAATAATATAATTTATTTAAATATATTACTGTTGCGATATTATATTGGTGTATTTATTAAATTTTAATAATCTCCTTTGCCATTAAGGCACTACCCGATATTAACCGGGCAGCACACTCAAATAAATCGTAAAAAAATCAATAATTACGCGGAAATTCTATTTTCTGAACCACAGACATTAATTTTGTTTCTGACAACTTCTTTCATTGCATCCATGCCGACGCGCATATAATAACGAGGATCATTACCTTGCGGATTTTCCGCAAACCAGGCTTTTACTGCGCCAGCGAAGGCTATTTTTAATTCCGTGGCAACGTTCACTTTTGTGACGCCAAGTTCAATAGTGCGACGGACAAATTCATCCGGGACATCGCTGGCACCATGCAGCACCAGTGGAATATCCACCACTTCACGAATTTCCGCCAGTCGCTGGAAATCAATCTTCGGCGTTTTGCTGTATAACCCGTGCGCCGTACCAATCGCCACCGCCAGGCTGTCGACGCCCGTTAGTTCGACAAAGCGTTTAGCTTCTTGTGGGTCGGTAAGGAACGCGCTTTCGGCGTCAACGCTCATATCATCTTCCACACCGCCCAGGCGGCCCAGTTCCGCTTCCACGCTGCAATCCTGCGAGTGGCAGAAGTCGACAACCGATTTCACCAGCTTCACGTTCTCGACAAACGGGAAGTGACTGCCGTCGATCATCGCACTGCGCACGCCGGCGTGGACTTTACGGCGAATATCATCCAGCGATTCGTGGTGGTCGAGATGCAGCGCGAGCGGCATGTTGTAGGTCGTGGAATAGGCGCTACACAGGGCGTAGATCTCTTCCAGGGCGATATGTTTAAAGGTGCCCGGCGTCCCGGCGAGGATCACCGGCGATCGCATTTCACTACATACTTCGAGGATCGCCTGGATCGTCTCGGCGTTATGAATGTTAAAGGCAGGCACTGCGTAACCATTGGCCAGGGCATCCTGTAACAGATATTTGGTGGAGATAATGCTCATAATGCGATCCTCTTATGCCTGCCACGGATGAATAATGACACCTTGCACCACACGGTTAACGGTGCCGCTGGCTGATGGGGTATCCGGCGTATTGCCCATATGCAGCGACTGCATCAGTGCAAACGTCTGAGCGTATATCAGGAAGCAAAATGCCTGCTCAACGTCGATAAAGTGACGGGACGGCGGCAGGATGATATGCGGACCCGCGGTGATAATGTCGTTGCTTTCAGAGGCGATGGCGATCACGCGCATTGCCTGGTTATCGCGGCGTAATTCTGCCAGCAGATCAAGATCATACTGACGGGTATAAGGGTGGCTGGAGACAAACACCACCACCAGCGTTTCGTCATTGACCAGCGATTTCGGGCCATGACGGAATCCGGTTGGGGAATCATAAAAGGCCGCCAGCTTACCCGCAGTCAGTTCCAGTACCTTCAACGCCGACTCGCGTGCCGCGCCCTGTAAGCCACCGCTGCCGAGATAAACGATCCGTTTCCACGGCGCGTAACCAAACACACCTTCGCTGAAATCGCCCAGCGAGGTCAGGATTACCTGGCAACGATCCGCCACGTCACGGAAGGTCTGGCTGTTGATCGTCTCTGGCGCGAAAACCGCGAGGCAACTGGCCATCATGGTGGTAATGCTGCTGGTCATCGCAAAGCCGCGATCGTGCGTTTCTGCTGGCATCAGCAGGGCAAACGCGTTGTCGCTGTTAATCGCGTTTTGATAGAGATCGCCCGCTTCGTTACAAGTGATCGGCAAGTGGTAGCACTCCGGCACAAACTGATTCGCCAGTTCCACGGCAGCGACGCTTTCTGGGCTGTTGCCGGAACGACCGAAGGAGATCAGCAGCAGAGGATGAGCTGGATTCAGGTAATCCATTGGATTAGTGACCAGATCGGTGGTCGGTACGGCGCTGAAGTTTTTTCCAGTCTGGCTGGCGAGCCATGGCGCGATGATGTCACCGATAAATGCCGAGGTTCCGGCTCCGGTCAGGATGATCCGCAGATCCTCTTTGCGCAGTAACGGTTCAAGGAAGTTATCGAGCGCAGAACGTAACGTGTCGATGTTGGTGAGCGAACGGATCCATGCGCGAGGCTGATGGCGGATCTCTTCTTCAGTCCATGTGCCGGTGGTTGCAGCAGCAGGGGTGTAATTTTCTGGCATAACGCAATCCTTAGTCTGATGAACTTGACTTCAGGCGGGTAGCTTTCGCTTGCCTTTCGTTTCATTTCACTTGGTTATTTCTTTCGTTGATTAAAATTTATAGAAAAGAAACTGAAAGTTCAATGGTGAAAAAAGAAATAAAACGAAATTTGTGATCGTTGAAAGAAAAGATAAGGGAAGTGAAAGGGATTGCATGATGGTGTAAATATCAGCACTGATTGCCGGATGCGGCGTAAACGCCTTATCCGCCTGGCTGTCACCAGCCGTAGGTCGGATAAGACATCCGACATTTACGCCGCAACGACGCTCCGTAGGTCGGATAAGACGCGTCAGCGTCGCATCCGACACCGGTGCAAAGGTCAAAACAAAAGAAAGACCTTGCGGGGGGAAGTGAAAGCCAGAAAAGAAACGAAAGTGTAAAACGTCACCCACTGTCTTTTACTAACAGCGGCGGGGCGCTTACCTTATATCCCTTCCTCGACCGGACATTCTTCATGGCAGCGATCCAGCTCGTCCACCAGACTGGTCAGCCCACGGTGTCCGCACTCCAACGCCTGCACGCGAAACTCTTCGCTACTTAACCCTTCACGTTCCAGCACCATCTCCAGTAACAGTTGCAAATTGGTGCCGGTGATCACTTCACAGCCCGGTTTTTGCATCGCCAGCGTTGAAGCCACGCGAAACGGCGTGCCGCCGAGCAAATCCGTCAGAAAAACAATGCCGTCTTCACAATCCAGTTGGGCGATGGCTTCTTCAAGCTGCGATGTAAGCAGCGCGGTGCTTGAGGTTTCCGGAAAATCGATGGCGATAAACTGCGATTGCTCACCGAGAATTTGTTTCATCGCTTTTTCCATGCCGCAGGCAAATCCGCCATGCCCTGTCAAAATAATACTTAACATCTATTACCTCATTGTATTTAAAGGAAATGGCAAAATTTACCGACGATGCCGAGAACCACCGTGATTGCAATCAGGCGCAACGGACTCCAGCCGCGACGTACCAGCCAGAACATGGTCAGGGTATAGGCCAGCGGTAAGAAGGCAGGCATCAGTTTGTCGATAACGTCAGCCTGCAACTTAACCACTGCGTCGCCCGCCGTGATTTCCAGAGTGGTGCTTAAACGGACATAGGTTGCAACCAGCGCGCCGATTACCGTCATCCCGACGATAGACGCCGCATGGCCGACTTTTTTGGTATTCGCTTTAATCAGCGGGATCGCCGCGACGCCCATGCGATAAGCGTAATGCGCAAGGCCAAAACGCAGACCGAGATGCACCACGTTGAACAGAACAATAAATACGACAGCGCCGAGAATAGATCCTTGCAACGCGAGACTGGCACCAATCCCGCCACAAATTGGTAGCAACGTCAGCCAGAACATCGCATCGCCAATCCCGCCCAGCGGCGCACCGACAGCAATCTTGGTGCTCTGAATACTGTTAACGTCCTGCTTGGAACGCTCCATCGCGAGGATAATGCCAATAACAAACGTCACCAGAAACGGGTGAGTATTGAAGAAACCCATATGCCCTTTCATGGCGCGCGCCAGGTCGCGTTTATTGGTGTGGATCTTTTTCAGTGCAGGTAACAGACCGTACAGCCAACCGGAAGCCTGCATACGTTCGTAGTTGAAAGAAGCCTGTAACAGCATGGAACGCCATGCGACGCGATTGATATCTTTTTTCGTTAGCTCTGCGCCAATGCTCTGATCTTCATATACGTTTTCATTGACGCCGTTCAGCAGTGTTTCTTCATTTTCGCTGACGTTCGGCAGGGTCGTTTGATTAGATGCCATCTTCAAATTCCTCTTTCTGTGCCGCAGGTTGAGTCGGTTCAGGAGATTTACGCAGCAGGTCGATCAGCGCCATCGCCAGCGCGGCGGCGGCAATAGCCAACACCGGTAACTTGAGCCAGGCGGCGGCAACGAACCCCAGGATGAAGTAAGGGATATAGACGTTTTTCATCATGATTTTCAGTAGTACGGCAAAACCGATTGCTGGCATGATGCCGCCCGCGACGCCGAGGCCGTCGATTAACCGTTGCGGCAGGACATCAATGATGGTTTTGGCATGTTCCGCACCGAAGTAAATTGGCAGGAAAGCGCAGAGAAAATAGAAGGTGCCGAGCGCCAGTAGCGCCAGATAGTTTACGCGCTCAATACCGCGCGTATCGGCATTCTCCGCCATTCGGTCGCAGCGGGACATCACACCAGACATCACCGAGAACAGGAAGGTAATCCCCATTTGTACCGCGACCGCGAAAGGTACGGCGACGCCGACCGCGACATCCGGTTTCACGCCGGTAGTGATGGCAAATGCCGTGCCGACGATAGTACCGATAATCACGTTAGGTGGCTGTGCGCCCGCCAGCGGAGCCAGCCCCATCCACACCAGCTCCAGTGTACCGCCAGTTAAAATACCGGTATGCAGATCGCCAAGTACCAGCCCGACCAACGGCCCGAGAACCACCGGGCGGTGTATATGGGTTAAGCCGTTAAACATATCCAGGCCAGCGATAAAGGCGATAATGCCCAACGCGAATGCCTGCAACAGACTGATTTCCATGATGAATCCCTCAAAGTAATTTAAAGAGGTCCACAGCAGGTTCTGTCGGGACGCCCTGAACGAAGCATTCCACCCCTGCGGATTTCAGGTCGTTAAATGCCGCGATATCGCCCGCATCCACAGAAACCGTTTTAGCGATTTGCTGTTTGCCATTGGCGTAGTGCATATTGCCAACGTTAATGCGGTTAACCGGAACGCCACCTTTAACCAGCGTCAGGAAATCGGCTGGTGTTTTACAAACCAGCAAGATTTTCTGCCGATCAGCAGCGCGGTGGATGTTGTCGATCACTTTTTGTAGTGCCCAGAAACGCACGGCGATCCCTTCTGCCAGCACCATTTCCATCAGGTTTTGTTGTACCGGATCTTCGGCAACCTCATCATTGGCTACCAGAACCAGATTTGCCCCCGCAAATCCAACCCACTGAACGCCGACCTGACCGTGAATCAAGCGTTCATCAATCCGGCTTAAAACAATATTTGGCATAGCGTGTTCCTCGTTTTTGTTATGGCTTACTGGCCTTCACAGGCAGCGTGGTACTGCGCCAGGATGTCCTGAATATGGTTAATAATGAGTGCCCGTGGCGTTGGCTGTAGCTCGCCGGAGCGAACTTTTACGTATTGCAGCGGCAGGTACTGGCTGATGAGTGGCTGCGGAATTGGCGCATCTGCCAGGTTGCGGACCAGGTGGGCGAAAGCATCATCAATCTGCCGGTCTGGCCAGTAATAACGCACGCGATCCGAGTAACTGTAGCCGCGTGCCAGACGACGCGCGTTCCCGTCCCCGTGGTAATGGCTTTGCCAGTATTCCGGACGGTCGAGCATCACGTTTTCCAGTACCTGACGCAGACCAGAACAGGCTTTTGCTGGCACCAGTTCTTCTTCGATAGCCGCCAGAGAAAACAGGGCTTCACGTAGGGCGAAGGTCAGCGCCGGGCCAACTTTCAGAATGGCAAAGTGGTCAATGACCAACTGGCGCAGCGATTGCGGTGTTTGATAATCGGTAGAATGAGCTTCGAAAATCAGTGTTTCGTAGTTTTCGACCATCTGACTTAAGGCGATCGCTTTTGCAGGCTGATAATCAATAACGTTGGTGTGATCGAA
The DNA here is from genome assembly GCF_002965125.1 of Escherichia sp. MOD1-EC6162. NCBI lineage: Bacteria > Pseudomonadati > Pseudomonadota > Gammaproteobacteria > Enterobacterales > Enterobacteriaceae > Escherichia > Escherichia sp. MOD1-EC6162. The sequence continues at coordinate 71,999 of NZ_PTSB01000006.1, read as the reverse complement.
TTCGACGCCGGGTTGTACCACCAGCGCAATAATACGTGGCCAGATGGCATTCAGACCTTGCTTTTCAAAAGCATGACGATGGGCTTCCAGCGTGGTGCGGGCGGCATCCGGTGTAGTCACTGCCAGTTCGCTTAAGGTTTCATGTGCGCCGCCAGGAACCGGAACTTCAGTTCCAATGACATACACCAGATCGGCCTCGCCAAAGTGTTCACGGCAGGTTTCTTCCGCCACTTTCGCCAGGCGAGCGGCGCGTTCAGCAACGATGTCATCGGTTAAGGGGATCGGATCGCCCTGACAGGACATGCTGCAATCAAGGTGAATTTTTTTGAATCCCGCCGTGACGTAGCTTTTTATCAAATCATCGGCATTAGCCATCGCCTGGGTTGCGGGCAGGTTTTGCCAGCGGTTAGGTCCCAGATGATCGCCACCGAGAATTAGCATGTCTTGTGGGAAATTCAGCGAGTCGGCAAGCTGGCAAACAAAGCCGCGAAAATCGGCAGGCGTCATTCCGGTATAACCGCCGAACTGATCCACCTGATTGGACGTTGCTTCAATCAGTAGTGGCGTTTGGTTTGAGAATGCGTAGCGGATGGCAGCTTCCAGCACCAGCGGATGTGCGGAACAAACGGCATAAATCCCATTTGTTTTGCCCCCTTTGTGCTGCCTCACCATTTCTGTCAGATGTTTCACTTTCCTCTCCAGTTTAGATTACTGCAACCTTGATCTTTCGTTTTGTTTCAATTGATACTGCGTCATGGTGAGATAAAAATAAAACGAAAGATAATAGTTTTCTGATCTGATTCACAAAAGAAACATAATGAAAGCTTCTGAAACGAGGGGCGCTTGCGTCAATGGGCAATGTGGGCTTGCATTTGGTTAATAGAAAGGCGTTAATAAGCAAAACGAAATGAAACGAAAGTTTTACGAAAGGACTTACTATGAGTAATACCGACGCTTCAGGCGAGAAGCGAGTAACAGGCACCAGTGAGAGACGAGAACAGATCATTCAGCGCCTGCGGCAGCAAGGAAGTGTGCAAGTTAATGATCTATCGGCATTGTACGGCGTTTCTACGGTGACGATCCGTAACGATCTGGCATTTCTGGAAAAGCAGGGGATCGCCGTGCGTGCTTATGGTGGCGCGTTGATCTGCGATAGCACGACACCGTCAGTCGAACCTTCGGTGGAAGATAAAAGTGCGCTCAACACTGCGATGAAACGCAGCGTTGCGAAAGCTGCTGTTGAGCTGATTAAGCCTGGCCATCGCGTGATCCTCGACTCCGGAACCACAACCTTTGAGATTGCCCGTCTGATGCGCAAGCATACTGACGTGATTGCGATGACCAACGGTATGAACGTGGCTAATGCTTTGCTGGAAGCTGAGGGCGTTGAGCTACTGATGACCGGCGGGCATTTGCGCCGTCAGTCACAATCTTTTTATGGCGATCAGGCTGAACAATCGCTGCAAAATTACCACTTCGACATGCTGTTTCTCGGTGTAGATGCTATCGATCTGGAGCGCGGCGTCAGTACGCACAATGAAGATGAAGCCCGTTTGAACCGCCGGATGTGCGAAGTTGCGGAACGGATCATCGTGGTCACAGATTCCAGTAAGTTCAATCGCTCCAGTTTACATAAGATCATTGATACCCAGCGGATCGATATGATCATTGTCGATGAAGGCATTCCTGCGGATAGTCTGGAAGGGCTACGAAAGGCCGGGGTTGAGGTGATTCTGGTCGGGGAGAACGCGTCTTCGCTATGACTTACTATGCCCGATAAACGTGTGCCATCGGGCATAATACAAATTGAGTTATCAAGTCACCGGTGCCGGGTTAAACACCGCCAGTTGGTTATGCAGTCCCCATTGGTCTGAGAAGGTTTTCTTCTTCCCGCTGGCAACGTCGAGAATAAAGTGGAACAGTTTCCAGCCCACCTCTTCAATCGTCTCTTCGCCGGTGGCGATGGTGCCCGCATTAATATCCATCAAATCAAACCAACGGTTCGCCAGTTCAGTGCGGGTTGCCATTTTAATGACCGGCACTGCCATCAGGCCGTAAGGTGTGCCGCGACCGGTCGTAAATACTTGAACGGTAATTCCTGAAGCCACCTGTTGGGTGCCACAGACAAAGTCGCTGGCTGGCGTCGCGGCGTAAATTAATCCACGTTTGGTCGGACGCTGCCCTGGCGACAGCACTTCTACAATCGCGCTTTTACCTGATTTGGCAATGGAGCCGAGAGCCTTCTCCACGACGTTTGCCAGACCGCCTTTTTTGTTTCCCGGCGAAGGGTTGGCGCTGCGGTCGGTTTTCCCCATATTGAGATAGTTGTCGTACCATTCCATCTCTTCCAGCAGACGCTTACCGACCTCTTCGTTAACGGCGCGCGGCGTCAGCAGATGAATGGCGTCGCGTACTTCCGTCACTTCCGAGAACATCACCGTTGCACCGCAGCGCACCAGCAGATCAGACGCATAGCCAACCGCCGGATTGGCTGTCACGCCAGAAAACGCATCGCTGCCGCCGCACTGCATACCAACAACCAGTTCTGAAGCCGGGCAGGTTTCTCGCTGACGTTGATTCAGCTTGTGCAGATGGCGTTCGGCAACCTGCAAAATATCCTCAACCATTGACTGAAAACCGACATGCTTTTCATCCTGCAAGCTGACAATACTGGCGCTTTCCAGTGGAATAGCCTGCACATCGTCCGTACCGACCAGCAGGCGCTCTGGTTGCAATTTCTCGCATCCGAGGCCAATCACCATCACCTCGCCGCCAAAGTTTGGGTTCAGCGAAATGTTGTGAATGGTTCGAATAGGCACCACCGCCGCTGGGGCATTAATCGCCACGCCACAGCCGTACAGGTGATTCAGCCCCACCACACCATCGACGTTCGGGTATTTCGGCAGCAGGTCGCGCTCAATAATTTTCACCACGTAATCGACGACGCCTGCCACACAATGCACGCTGGTCGTGATGCCGAGCAGGTTCTTGGTGCCCACACTGCCATCGGCATTGCGATAGCCTTCAAAGGTATAACCTTCCAGCGGAGGTAAAGGTTCCGGCACTTTGGTTGCCAGAGGCAAAGTATGTAAGGGGGGCGCTTCAGGCAGAACCACCATCGATTCATCGATCCAGCTTCCACGTGGGATGGCGCGCATGGCGTAACCAATCACTTCGCCATAACGAATAATTTCGCCATCAGCAGGAATGTCGACCAATGCGACTTTATGCCCCTGGGGAATATGCTCAATTAATTCCAGGCCGTCCGGAAAACGCGTTCCTGCTTTCAGGCCATTATCATTAACAATAATTGCCACATTATCTGTGTCATGAACTTTTATATAAAACGCAGTCGGCGTTTCTTGTCTTATTTCGATATTGGCCATTGTTCAATATTCTCCAGCCAGGGGGATATTAAAATGAGCATTAGATCTCATTTAAAAATAAATAACTTCATTAGGTGAAATAAGAATGTCAGGAGTTTAACGGTAGAAATGTGATCAATGTCAATCATTTCAGGGATTGCGACGCTATCCGGCAAGGCAAAGCGTAAATCTGTGCTTTAGCGCGCAATGTTATGTGCATATGCTCAAAATAATATTTAAATTACATTATTTAAGTTCGCATTTGCACAATGATTATTATTACCCCGCTGCTTATACTAATTTACGAGGCCATTGTCATAACTATATGAATGGAACTCATAAATAATACCTTCCCAATAATAAAAATCAACATAAGTACCCGAGGTAAATAAAATGATTCTGGACACCATTGAAGAAAAAAAGAAAAGCGTGCATACCCGCTATTTAATATTATTTATTATTTTTATTGTGACAGCCGTTAACTATGCCGACCGTGCAACGCTGTCGATTGCCGGTACTGAAGTAGCAAAAGAACTGCAATTAAGCACGGTTTCGATGGGGTACATTTTCTCCGCTTTTGGCTGGGCCTATCTGCTAATGCAAATCCCTGGCGGCTGGCTGCTGGATAAGTTTGGATCGAAGAAAGTTTACACTTACAGCCTCTTTTTCTGGTCGCTGTTTACCTTCCTGCAAGGCTTTGTCGATATGTTCCCTATTGCCTGGGCAGGGATCTCCATGTTCTTCATGCGCTTTATGTTGGGCTTCTCGGAAGCGCCGTCATTCCCGGCGAACGCCCGTATTGTTGCCGCCTGGTTCCCGACTAAAGAACGCGGAACAGCTTCCGCCATCTTTAACTCGGCGCAATATTTCTCGCTGGCGCTCTTTTCGCCGCTGCTTGGCTGGCTGACTTTCGCCTGGGGCTGGGAGCACGTCTTTACCGTTATGGGGGGGATTGGTTTTGTACTAACGGCGCTGTGGATTAAGTTGATTCATAACCCGACAGACCATCCGCGCATGTCTGCGGAAGAGTTGAAGTTTATCTCCGAAAATGGTGCGGTGGTCGATATGGATCACAAAAAGCCAGGCGGTGCGACAGCAAGCGGTCCTAAGCTGCATTACATCAAGCAATTGCTCTCTAACCGCATGATGCTGGGGGTATTTTTCGGGCAATATTTTATCAACACCATCACCTGGTTCTTCCTCACCTGGTTCCCGATTTATCTGGTACAGGAAAAGGGGATGTCGATTCTGAAAGTCGGCCTGGTTGCGTCGATTCCGGCATTGTGTGGATTTGCTGGCGGCGTGCTTGGGGGTGTCTTCTCGGATTATCTGATCAAACGCGGTTTGTCACTGACTCTGGCACGTAAGCTACCAATTGTGCTGGGAATGTTGCTGGCTTCCACCATCATCTTATGTAACTACACCAACAACACCACGCTGGTGGTCATGCTGATGGCGTTAGCCTTCTTTGGCAAAGGATTTGGCGCACTGGGCTGGCCGGTGGTTTCCGATACCGCACCGAAAGAGATTGTTGGCCTCTGCGGCGGCGTCTTTAACGTCTTTGGCAATGTCGCCTCCATTGTCACTCCACTGGTGATTGGTTATCTGGTTAGTGAACTGCATTCCTTCAATGCGGCGCTGGTATTTGTGGGATGTTCGGCGCTGATGGCAATGGTCTGCTACCTCTTCGTGGTTGGTGACATTAAACGTATGGAATTGCAGAAATAAGCAAAGGTATAAGCGATGAATAACGATATTTTCCCCAATAAGTTCAAAGCCGCGTTGGCTGCGAAACAGGTACAGATTGGCTGCTGGTCAGCACTTTCTAACCCGATCAGCACTGAAGTTCTTGGTTTGGCTGGCTTTGACTGGCTGGTGCTGGATGGCGAACATGCGCCAAACGATATTTCCACGTTCATCCCGCAGTTGATGGCGTTGAAAGGTAGCGCCAGTGCGCCAGTAGTGAGGGTGCCGACCAACGAACCGGTGATTATTAAGCGCCTGTTAGATATCGGTTTTTACAACTTCCTGATCCCCTTTGTCGAAACGGAAGAAGACGCGGTACAGGCGGTAGCATCAACGCGTTATCCACCAGAAGGTATTCGCGGCGTCTCCGTTTCTCACCGCGCCAATATGTTTGGCACCGTACCGGACTATTTCGCCCGGTCGAATAAGAACATCGCCATTCTGGCGCAAATCGAAAGCCAGCAGGGCGTCGATAACGTTGACGCCATCGCTGCGACCGAAGGCGTTGATGGCATTTTCGTTGGCCCCAGCGATCTGGCGGCGGCATTAGGTCATCTCGGCAATGCGTCACATCCGGAGGTACAAAAAGCGATTCAACATATTTTCAACCGCGCCAGCGCTTACGGTAAACCCAGTGGCATCCTCGCGCCAGTTGAAGCCGATGCACGCCGTTATCTGGAATGGGGTGCCACATTTGTCGCTGTCGGCAGCGACCTCGGTATTTTCCGCTCCGCCACGCAGAAACTGGCAGATGCCTTTAAAAAATAACGACCACCGCAACAAGAGAGATAATTGATATGACTATGAAAGTTGGTTTTATTGGCCTGGGTATTATGGGTAAACCAATGAGTAAAAACCTTCTGAAAGCAGGTTACTCGCTGGTGGTTTCTGACCGTAATCCAGAAGCTATCGCTGACGTGATTACCGCAGGCGCAGAAACCGCGTCTACGGCTAAAGCCATCGCTGAACAGTGCGATGTCATCATTACCATGCTGCCAAACTCTCCGCACGTGAAAGAGGTGGCGCTGGGGGAAAATGGCATCATTGAAGGTGCAAAACCAGGGACGGTATTAATCGATATGAGTTCAATCGCTCCGCTGGCAAGCCGTGAAATCAGCGAAGCACTGAAAGCGAAAGGTATTGATATGCTGGACGCCCCGGTGAGCGGCGGTGAACCGAAAGCCATCGATGGCACCCTGTCAGTGATGGTGGGTGGCGACAAAGCTATTTTCGACAAATACTATGACTTGATGAAAGCGATGGCGGGATCCGTTGTATATACCGGAGAAATCGGTGCAGGCAACGTCACCAAACTGGCAAACCAGGTCATTGTAGCGCTGAATATTGCGGCGATGTCAGAAGCGTTAACGCTGGCAACCAAAGCGGGCGTTAATCCTGATCTGGTTTATCAGGCGATTCGTGGTGGGCTGGCGGGAAGTACTGTACTCGATGCAAAAGCGCCGATGGTGATGGACAGGAATTTCAAGCCGGGCTTCCGTATCGATCTGCATATTAAGGATCTGGCAAATGCGCTGGATACCTCCCATGACGTTGGTGCGCAATTGCCGCTGACCGCAGTGGTCATGGAGATGATGCAGGCGCTGCGTGCCGATGGGCTGGGAACAGCAGACCACAGCGCTCTGGCGTGCTACTACGAAAAACTGGCGAAAGTCGAAGTCACTCGCGAGTGACTTCGTGCCCGGATGGCGTGGTGCAATCCGGGCTGGGAGCCAGGCCGAATAAGAGAAACGCCCTCCGGCGTCATGTGGTAACAGGCAAAGATATGAAAATCGTAATCGCCCCAGACTCTTACAAAGAAAGTTTATCTGCCAGCGAGGTTGCGCAGGCGATAGAAAAGGGATTTCGGGAAATTTTTCCTGATGCACACTATGTTTCTGTTCCCGTTGCTGATGGCGGTGAAGGAACGGTGGAAGCGATGATTGCTGCCACTCAGGGGGCCGAACGTCAAGCCTGGGTTACGGGGCCGCTGGGTGAGAAGGTGAATGCCTGTTGGGGGATCTCTGGCGACGGTAAAACCGCGTTTATTGAAATGGCGGCGGCCAGTGGGCTGGCGTTGGTTCCAGCGGAAAAGCGTGATCCGTTGGTGACCACTTCTCGTGGTACGGGTGAGTTAATCTTGCAGGCGCTGGAGAGCGGCGCAACCACTATTATTATCGGCATTGGCGGCAGTGCTACCAATGATGGCGGCGCGGGAATGGTGCAGGCGCTGGGAGCGAAGTTAAGCGATGCCAGTGGTAATGAAATCGGCTTTGGCGGCGGCAGCCTCAATACCCTGAATACCATTGATATCTCTGGCCTTGATCCACGCTTAAAGGATTGTACGATTCGCGTCGCCTGCGATGTCACCAATCCGCTGGTAGGCGACAGCGGCGCGTCACGTATCTTTGGCCCGCAGAAAGGGGCTAATGAAGCCACGATTGTTGAGCTGGACAAGAATCTCTCTCACTATGCTGATGTCATCAAAAAATCGCTGTATGTTGATGTGAAAGACGTCCCCGGATCTGGTGCTGCGGGCGGTATGGGGGCGGCGCTAATGGCGTTTCTTGGTGCAGAGCTAAAGAGCGGCATTGAGATTGTGACTACGGCGTTGAATCTGGAAGAACATATTCACGATTGTACGTTGGTGATCACCGGAGAAGGGCGCATTGATAGCCAGAGTATCCACGGCAAAGTACCGATTGGCGTAGCGAATGTCGCGAAGAAATATCATAAACCGGTAATTGGTATTGCAGGGAGTCTGACGAAGGATGTCGGCGTTGTGCATCAGCACGGCATCGATGCCGTATTCAGCGTGTTGAACAGCATTGTTACCCTGGATGAAGCTTTCAGCGGGGCTTATGACAATATTTACCGCGCTTCACGCAATATCGCCGCCACACTGGCGATTGGAATGCGCAGTGCGGGGTGACAAGGGCGTGCAAACCCTCTATACTTCGCGCCGAAGCTGACCAGACAGTCGCCGCTTCGTCGTCGTCCTCTTCGGGGGAGACGGGCGGAGGGGAGGAAAGTCCGGGCTCCATAGGGCAGGGTGCCAGGTAACGCCTGGGGGGGAAACCCACGACCAGTGCAACAGAGAGCAAACCGCCGATGGCCCACGCAAGTGGGATCAGGTAAGGGTGAAAGGGTGCGGTAAGAGCGCACCGCGCGGCTGGTAACAGTCCGTGGCACGGTAAACTCCACCCGGAGCAAGGCCAAATAGGGGTTCATAAGGTACGGCCCGTACTGAACCCGGGTAGGCTGCTTGAGCCAGTGAGCGATTGCTGGCCTAGATGAATGACTGTCCACGACAGAACCCGGCTTATCGGTCAGTTTCACCTGATTTAACAAAGCCCGTCAGTGCAAGCTGGCGGGTTTTTGCTTTTTTGGGAGGGCGGGAAGATGAATGACTGTCCACGACGCTATACCCAAAAGAACGCGGCTTATCGGTCAGTTTCACCTGATTTAACAAAGCCCGTCAGTGCAAGCTGGCGGGTTTTTGCTTTTTGGGGCGGGCAGGAAGATGAATGACTGTCCACGACGCTATACCCAAAAGAACGCGGCTTATCGGTCAGTTTCACCTGATTTAACAAAGCCCGTCAGTGCAAGCTGGCGGGTTTTTTCTTTTTGGGGCGGGCGGGAAGATGAATGACTGTCCACGACGCTATACCCAAAAGAACGCGGCCTGTTGGTTTAATATAAACACTCTTTTTAGCCATCCTGTGGTCTATGCTGATAACTTACTTCGAATAGCAATTATTAGTTTTGTGATCCTCAACACAAAATGCTATTCGGTAACCGTAAAACAAGAATAAATCATGGGAAACGATTGCGTTCACAAAATGACGTCCTGCCATTGAGAGGAAAAATGACGTTAATAAATTGTTTTGTTTGTTTAATATATGTTTGTTAGGTTTTAAGCTTTTGCTATAATCAATGTTTCATCTTCAACAAATGGCGCAAAAAAATGTGATGTGCCGCATTATTTATCTATGAAAACGATTTGTTTATAATAAAATTTGATAACTTGCTCATTAAATTTAACTTAAAATTCGTCTGCGAAATACACGGTAATTGATTGAAATATCGTCTAAGCGCATTTTCTAATAAGAAAAATCAAGCGTGTTGTTATCGCCATAAAATATGGTTATCCCCCCTTGTTTTTTTGATAAAAGTCAGGCTTTGTGTTGATTTTTATTGTCTAACTCATTGATATTAAATGGATATATCGCTTTAAGGATTTACCTGGAAAACTATTGAAAGTTAATTTGTGAGTGGTCGCACATATCCTGTTCATTCCATTTTGATACAATTCATTCCGTCAATGAGGTAATTAACGCAGGTTGTTATGAGCACTATTCTTCTTCCTAAAACGCAACACCTGGTAGTCTTTCAGGAAGTCATCAGAAGTGGCTCTATTGGATCGGCTGCAAAAGAATTAGGGTTAACTCAACCAGCGGTAAGTAAAATCATTAACGATATTGAAGATTATTTTGGCGTTGAATTAGTCGTTCGGAAAAATACCGGCGTAACGCTGACGCCTGCTGGTCAATTGTTGCTCTCTCGTTCCGAATCCATTACCCGCGAAATGAAAAATATGGTTAATGAGATTAGCGGTATGTCCACTGAGGCTGTAGTGGAAGTCTCATTTGGTTTTCCATCGCTGATTGGCTTTACCTTTATGTCCGGGATGATCAACAAATTCAAAGAGGTGTTCCCGAAAGCGCAGGTCTCAATGTATGAAGCGCAACTGTCTTCGTTCTTACCGGCTATCCGCGATGGGCGCCTGGATTTTGCGATAGGTACGTTAAGTGCAGAAATGAAGCTTCAGGATTTGCATGTTGAGCCGCTGTTCGAATCAGAATTCGTGCTGGTTGCCGGTAAGTCCCGAACATGCACCGGCACCACCACGCTGGAGTCTTTGAAGAACGAACAGTGGGTGTTGCCACAAACGAATATGGGATACTACAGCGAGCTACTCACCACGCTACAAAGAAATGGCATCAGTATTGAAAACATCGTTAAAACCGACTCGGTCGTCACCATTTATAATCTTGTTCTCAATGCTGATTTCTTAACCGTTATTCCCTGCGATATGACTTCACCTTTTGGTTCTAATCAATTTATTACTATTCCGGTTGAGGAAACGTTGCCGGTGGCACGATATGCCGCAGTATGGTCAAAAAATTATCGTATCAAAAAAGCAGCATCAGTTTTGGTGGAGTTAGCTAAAGAGTATTCATCTTATAATGGGTGTCGACGAAGGCAATTAATAGAAGTTGGTTAGTTATTTGTTTTTTATTTAAACATGAATAATCCACCTGTATTTTTACAGGTGTTGGTTACGGTTACCTACAAATTTAATTCAGGCGAAGAGGTTTTATAATGCATATTACATACGATCTGCCGGTTGCTATTGATGACATTATTGAAGCAAAACAACGTCTGGCTGGGCGAATTTATAAAACAGGCATGCCTCGCTCTAACTACTTTAGTGAACGTTGCAAAGGTGAAATATTCCTGAAGTTTGAAAACATGCAGCGTACTGGTTCATTTAAAATTCGAGGTGCATTTAATAAATTAAGCTCCTTAACCGATGCCGAGAAACGCAAGGGGGTAGTGGCCTGTTCGGCGGGCAACCATGCACAAGGGGTTTCGCTTTCCTGTGCGATGCTGGGGATTGATGGTAAAGTCGTGATGCCGAAAGGTGCGCCAAAATCCAAAGTTGCGGCAACGTGTGACTACTCCGCTGAAGTCGTACTGCATGGCGATAACTTCAACGATACCATCGCCAAAGTAAGTGAAATTGTCGAAACGGAAGGTCGCATCTTTATTCCCCCTTATGATGATCCGAAAGTCATTGCCGGCCAGGGAACGATTGGTCTGGAAATTATGGAAGATCTCTATGATGTCGATAACGTAATTGTACCAATTGGCGGTGGTGGTTTAATTGCCGGTATTGCAGTGGCGATTAAATCTATTAACCCAACTATCCGTGTTATTGGTGTGCAGTCAGAAAACGTTCACGGTATGGCGGCTTCTTTCCACTCGGGAGAAATAACCACGCACCGAACTACCGGCACCCTGGCGGATGGTTGTGATGTCGCTCGCCCGGGTAATTTAACTTACGAAATCGTTCGTGAATTAGTCGATGATATCGTGCTGGTTAGCGAAGACGAAATCAGAAACAGTATGATTGCCTTAATTCAGCGCAATAAAGTCGTCACCGAAGGCGCGGGCGCTCTGGCATGTGCTGCATTATTAAGCGGTAAATTAGACCAATATATTCAAAACAGAAAAACCGTCAGTATTATTTCCGGCGGTAATATCGATCTTTCCCGCGTCTCTCAAATCACCGGTTTCGTTGGCGCTTAATTAATTCGTTGAGGATAGGATATGAGTACTTCAGATAGCATTGTATCCAGCCAGACAAAACAATCGTCATGGCGTAAATCAGATACCACATGGACGTTAGGTTTGTTTGGCACGGCAATCGGCGCCGGGGTGCTGTTCTTCCCTATCCGCGCAGGTTTTGGCGGACTAATTCCGATTCTGCTGATGTTGGTATTGGCATACCCAATCGCGTTTTATTGTCACCGGGCGCTGGCGCGTCTGTGCCTTTCCGGCTCTAACCCTTCCGGCAACATTACGGAAACGGTGGAAGAGCATTTTGGTAAAACCGGCGGCGTGGTCATTACTTTCCTGTATTTCTTCGCGATTTGCCCACTGCTGTGGATTTATGGCGTTACCATTACCAACACCTTTATGACTTTCTGGGAAAACCAGCTCGGCTTTGCGCCACTGAATCGCGGCTTTGTGGCGTTGTTCCTGCTGCTGTTGATGGCCTTCGTCATCTGGTTTGGTAAGGATCTGATGGTTAAAGTAATGAGCTACCTAGTATGGCCGTTTATCGCCAGCCTGGTGCTGATTTCTCTGTCGCTGATCCCTTACTGGAACTCTGCGGTTATCGATCAAGTTGATCTCGGTGCGCTGTCGTTAACGGGTCATGATGGCATTCTGATCACCGTCTGGTTGGGGATTTCCATTATGGTCTTCTCCTTTAACTTCTCGCCAATCGTCTCTTCCTTCGTGGTTTCTAAACGTGAAGAGTATGAGAAAGATTTTGGACGCGACTTCACCGAGCGTAAATGTTCACAAATTATCTCTCGTGCCAGCATGTTGATGGTTGCGGTAGTGATGTTCTTCGCCTTTAGCTGCCTGTTTACACTTTCTCCGGCGAATATGGCGGAAGCGAAAGCGCAGAATATTCCGGTACTTTCTTATCTGGCTAACCACTTTGCGTCCATGACCGGCACCAAAACGACGTTCGCTATTACGCTGGAATATGCGGCTTCCATCATCGCACTGGTGGCTATCTTCAAATCTTTCTTCGGTCACTATTTGGGGACGCTGGAAGGTCTGAACGGTCTGATTCTGAAGTTCGGTTATAAAGGTGACAAAACCAAAGTGTCGCTGGGTAAACTGAATACTATCAGCATGATCTTCATCATGGGCTCTACCTGGGTTGTCGCCTACGCCAACCCGAACATTCTGGACCTGATTGAAGCGATGGGTGCGCCGATTATTGCCTCACTGCTGTGCCTGTTGCCGATGTACGCCATTCGTAAAGCGCCGTCTCTGGCGAAATACCGTGGTCGTCTGGATAACGTGTTTGTCACCGTGATTGGTCTGCTGACCATCCTGAACATCGTATACAAACTGTTTTAATCTGTAACTCAGGATGAGAAAAGAGATGAATGAATATCCGGTTGTTTTAGTTATTAACTGTGGTTCGTCTTCAATTAAGTTTTCTGTGCTGGATACCTCAGACTGTGAAGTATTAATGTCAGGTATTGCCGATGGTATTAACTCGGAAAATGCATTCTTATCCGTAAATGGAGGAGAGCCAGCACCGCTGGCTCACCACAGCTACGAAGGTGCATTGAAGGCAATTGCATTTGAACTGGAAAAACGGAATTTAAATGACAGAGTGGCCTTAATTGGCCACCGTATCGCCCACGGCGGCAGTATTTTTACCGAGTCCGCCATTATTACCGATGAGGTCATTGATAATATCCGCCGTGTTTCCCCGCTTGCGCCGCTGCATAATTACGCCAATTTAAGTGGTATTGAATCGGCACAGCAATTATTTCCAGGTGTAACTCAGGTGGCGGTATTTGATACCAGCTTCCATCAGACAATGGCTCCAGAGGCTTATTTATATGGCCTGCCGTGGAAATATTACGAAGAGCTTGGCGTGCGTCGTTATGGCTTCCACGGAACCTCGCACCGCTACGTTTCTCAGCGCGCCTATTCGCTGCTGGATCTGGCGGAAGATGACTCCGGTCTGGTGGTCGCGCATCTTGGCAATGGTGCATCTATCTGTGCAGTTCGCAATGGTCAGAGCGTGGATACCTCAATGGGAATGACGCCGCTGGAAGGGTTGATGATGGGCACGCGCAGTGGTGATGTTGACTTCGGTGCGATGTCCTGGGTGGCGAGTCAAACCAACCAGAGCCTGGGCGACCTGGAACGCGTGGTAAATAAAGAGTCGGGATTATTAGGTATTTCCGGTCTTTCTTCCGACTTGCGCGTACTGGAAAAAGCCTGGCATGAAGGCCATGAGCGTGCACAACTGGCAATTAAAACCTTTGTTCACCGAATTGCCCGCCATATTGCCGGACACGCTGCCTCATTACATCGCCTGGATGGAATTATATTCACCGGTGGAATAGGGGAGAACTCAAGTTTAATTCGTCGTTTGGTTATGGAACATTTAGCTGTATTAGGAGTAGAGATTGATACAGAAATGAATAATCGATCTAACTCTTACGGTGAACGAATTATTTCCAGTGAAAATGCGAGCGTAATTTGCGCCGTTATTCCGACCAACGAAGAAAAAATGATTGCCTTAGATGCGATTCATTTAGGCAAAGTAAACGCCCCCGCAGAATTTGCATAATTTAGTTGAAGTATTGTAGAGAGATTATTTTTCATGAAGGTAGATATCGATACCAGCGATAAGCTGTACGCCGACGCATGGCTTGGCTTTAAAGGTACGGACTGGAAAAACGAAATTAATGTCCGCGATTTTATTCAACACAACTATACACCTTATGAAGGGGATGAATCTTTCCTTGCCGAAGCAACGCCTGCAACCACGGCGTTGTGGGAAAAAGTAATGGAGGGCATTCGTATCGAAAACGCGACTCACGCGCCGTTAGATTTCGATACCAATATTGCCACCACCATTACCGCTCATGATGCGGGATATATTGATCAGCCGCTGGAAAAAATAGTGGGTCTGCAAACGGATGCGCCGTTAAAACGCGCGCTGCATCCGTTCGGTGGCATTAATATGATTAAAAGTTCATTCCACGCGTATGGCCGTGAAATGGACAGCGAATTTGAGTACATCTTTACCGATCTGCGTAAAACCCATAACCAGGGTGTATTTGATGTTTATTCACCGGATATGCTGCGCTGCCGTAAATCTGGGGTACTGACCGGTTTGCCGGACGGTTATGGTCGCGGACGTATTATCGGAGACTATCGCCGCGTGGCGTTGTACGGCATCAGCTATCTGGTGCGTGAACGCGAACTGCAATTTGCCGATCTTCAGTCTCGTCTGGAAAAAGGCGAAGATCTGGAAGCCACTATCCGTCTGCGTGAAGAACTGGCAGAACATCGTCGTGCGCTGTTACAGATTCAGGAAATGGCAGCGAAATATGGCTTTGACATTTCCCGTCCGGCGCAAAATGCGCAGGAAGCGGTGCAATGGCTCTATTTCGCCTACCTGGCGGCGGTGAAATCGCAAAACGGTGGTGCGATGTCTCTTGGTCGTACCGCGTCGTTCCTCGATATCTACATTGAACGCGACTTTAAAGCCGGTGTGCTCAATGAGCAGCAGGCGCAGGAACTGATCGACCACTTCATTATGAAGATCCGCATGGTGCGCTTCTTGCGTACACCAGAATTTGATTCGCTGTTCTCCGGCGATCCAATCTGGGCTACGGAAGTGATCGGCGGGATGGGGCTGGATGGCCGCACACTGGTGACCAAAAACTCCTTCCGTTATCTGCATACCCTGCACACTATGGGGCCAGCACCGGAACCTAACCTGACTATTCTGTGGTCGGAGGCGCTGCCGATTGCCTTCAAAAAATATGCGGCGCAAGTGTCTATCGTCACCTCTTCCTTGCAGTATGAAAACGACGATCTGATGCGCACTGACTTCAACAGCGATGATTACGCGATTGCCTGCTGCGTCAGCCCAATGGTGATTGGTAAGCAGATGCAGTTCTTCGGCGCACGCGCTAACCTGGCGAAAACATTGCTGTATGCAATCAACGGCGGGATGGACGAGAAGCTGAAGATTCAGGTGGGCCCGAAAATGGCTCCGCTGATGGACGACGTGCTGGACTACGACAAAGTGATGGATAACCTCGACCACTTCATGGACTGGCTGGCGGTGCAGTACATCAGCGCGCTGAACCTCATCCACTACATGCATGACAAGTACAGCTACGAAGCCTCGCTGATGGCACTGCACGATCGTGATGTTTATCGCACGATGGCATGCGGGATTGCTGGCTTGTCGGTGGCGACGGACTCCTTGTCCGCAATTAAATATGCTCGCGTGAAACCGATTCGTGACGAAAACGGTCTGGCGGTGGACTTCGAAATTGACGGTGAATATCCGCAGTACGGCAACAACGACGGGCGCGTAGACAGTATTGCCTGCGACCTGGTTGAACGCTTTATGAAGAAAATTAAAGCGCTACCAACCTATCGTAACGCCGTGCCGACCCAGTCGATTCTGACGATCACCTCAAACGTCGTGTATGGACAGAAGACCGGTAACACGCCGGACGGTCGTCGTGCGGGTACTCCGTTTGCCCCTGGCGCTAACCCGATGCACGGTCGTGACCGCAAAGGGGCCGTGGCTTCGCTGACCTCTGTGGCGAAACTGCCGTTCACCTACGCCAAAGACGGTATTTCGTACACCTTCTCAATTGTCCCTGCGGCGTTGGGCAAAGAAGATCCGGTACGCAAAACCAACCTTGTCGGTCTGCTGGATGGCTATTTCCACCACGAAGCGGATATCGAAGGCGGTCAACATCTCAACGTCAACGTTATGAACCGGGAAATGTTGTTGGATGCCATCGAGCACCCGGAAAAATACCCTAACCTGACAATCCGTGTCTCTGGCTACGCTGTGCGCTTCAACGCGCTGACCCGTGAACAGCAACAGGATGTGATTTCACGTACCTTTACCCAGGCGCTCTGACGCCGGAGGATGTATGAAAAAAATTATCGAAACGCAACGTGCCCCGGGTGCAATCGGCCCTTATGTTCAGGGTGTGGATTTAGGCAGCATGGTCTTCACTTCCGGGCAAATTCCGGTTTGCCCGCAGAGCGGCGAGATCCCGGCTGATGTGAAAGATCAGGCACGTTTAAGCCTGCAAAACGTCAAAGAGATTGTTGTCGCTGCCGGTTTGTCCGTGGGCGATATCGTCAAGATGACGGTATTTATCACCGATCTGAACGACTTCGCCACCATCAATGAAGTCTATAAGCAGTTCTTTGATGAGCATCAGGCGACCTACCCGACCCGTAGCTGCGTGCAGGTCGCGCGTTTGCCGAAAGATGTGAAGCTGGAAATCGAAGCTATCGCAGTACGTAGCGTGTAAAGCCCGGAGTGGGGCGGCCGCAGAGTCGTCCCACTCCTCTTCACAGAGTGGCAATCCGAGAGTGTGGTTATGATTAGTGCATTCGATATTTTCAAAATTGGTATTGGTCCCTCCAGTTCGCATACCGTGGGGCCAATGAATGCTGGAAAAAGTTTTATCGATCGGCTGGTAAGTAGTGGTTTATTAACCGCAACGAGCCACATTGTGGTCGATCTTTACGGGTCGTTGTCACTGACGGGCAAAGGCCATGCCACGGATATCGCTATCATCATGGGACTGGCAGGGAACAGTCCGCAGGATGTTGTTATTGATGAGATCCCTGCATTTATTGAACTTGTGACGCGCAGTAGTCGACTCCCGGTGGCGGCAGGCGCACATGTGGTTGATTTTCCTGTAGCAAAAAACATTATTTTTCATCCGGAAATGTTGCCGCGTCATGAGAACGGAATGCGGATTACTGCCTGGAAAGGGCAGAAAGAACTCTTAAGCAAAACCTATTATTCTGTCGGCGGCGGTTTTATTGTTGAAGACGAACACTTCGGCCTGACGCATGATGTCGAAATGCCAGTACCTTATGACTTCCATTCGGCAGGCGAACTGCTGAAAATGTGTGATTACAATGGGCTGTCTATTTCTGGTCTGATGATGCAAAACGAACTGGCGTTGCGCAGCAAAGCGGAAATTGACGCTGGTTTTGCGCGTATCTGGCAGGTGATGTCTGACGGTATTGAACGCGGCATGAACACCGAAGGCGTATTGCCTGGCCCGCTCAATGTCCCACGCCGGTCGGTGGCGCTGCGCCGCTTGCTGCTTTCTAGTGACAATATCTCTAACGATCCAATGAATGTGATCGACTGGATCAATATGTTTGCTCTGGCGGTCAGTGAAGAAAACGCCGCTGGTGGACGTGTAGTGACGGCACCCACTAACGGCGCTTGCGGTATTATTCCGGCGGTGCTGGCCTATTACGATAAATTCCGCCGTCCGCTCAATGAGCGCTCTATCGCTCGTTTTCTACTGGCGGCTGGTGCTATCGGCGCGCTATATAAAATGAATGCCTCCATTTCCGGTGCGGAAGTGGGGTGTCAGGGGGAAATTGGCGTGGCCTGTTCGATGGCAGCGGCAGGGCTAACCGAACTGCTGGGCGGTAGCCCGGCTCAGGTGTGTAATGCGGCGGAAATCGCCATGGAGCATAACCTTGGGCTGACCTGCGATCCGGTAGCCGGGCAGGTGCAAATTCCGTGTATTGAGCGGAATGCGATTAATGCCGTGAAAGCGGTGAACGCAGCGCGGATGGCGATGCAGCGTACCTCTGCACCACGTGTTTCGCTCGATAAAGTGATCGAGACGATGTATGAGACTGGCAAAGATATGAACGATAAATACCGCGAAACTTCACGCGGAGGACTGGCTATTAAAGTGGTCTGCGGCTGACATTGTTGTCAGCTTTCATCCTTGGGTGCACAAAATGTGCACCCTTTTTTATTGTGATCTGCCGCAAATAGAGAATAACCATTTCCTATTTATCGATTTGGTAGAAAATTATTATCCATCACCGTTATTTCAAAGTCTTGATTGTGAAGATTTTCTCTGACCTCACGCGTATCATTTCTTTATTCTAATAACTCGCCTGCAAAAACGTAGACCGCATATCGCCTTGATGCGGCTCGGAAAAAAATAATAAGCCCTACAAAATATTGAGCGAGAAATTATGGAAATTGCATCGAATAAAGGCGTTATTGCAGACGCTTCGACCCCGGCGGGTCGTGCTGGAATGAGCGAAAGTGAGTGGCGTGAAGCAATCAAATTCGACAGTACCGACACCGGTTGGGTGATTATGAGTATTGGGATGGCGATTGGCGCGGGGATTGTTTTTCTCCCGGTGCAGGTCGGTTTGATGGGATTGTGGGTATTTTTGCTCTCATCAGTGATTGGTTACCCGGCAATGTATCTGTTTCAGCGGTTGTTTATTAATACGCTGGCCGAATCGCCGGAGTGTAAAGATTATCCGAGCGTCATCAGTGGCTATTTAGGCAAAAACTGGGGCATCCTGTTAGGTGCACTTTATTTCGTGATGCTGGTGATCTGGATGTTCGTCTATTCCACCGCCATCACCAACGATAGTGCCTCCTATCTGCATACTTTTGGCGTGACCGAAAGCGTGCTGTCAGACAATCCGTTTTATGGACTGGTACTGATTTGTATTCTGGTGGCGATCTCCTCACGCGGCGAGAAACTGTTATTCAAAATTTCAACCGGCATGGTGCTGACCAAACTGTTGGTAGTCGCGGCATTAGGCGTGTCGATGGTCGGAATGTGGCATCTGTATAACGTGGGTTCGCTGCCGCCGCTGGGGCTGCTGGTGAAAAACGCGATTATTACGCTGCCGTTTACTCTGACCTCAATCCTGTTTATTCAGACTTTAAGCCCGATGGTGATTTCCTATCGCTCGCGGGAAAAATCGATTGAAGTGGCGCGACATAAAGCGCTACGGGCAATGAACATTGCATTTGGCATTTTGTTCGTCACTGTCTTTTTCTATGCCGTGTCGTTCACCCTGGCGATGGGACATGACGAAGCGGTAAAAGCCTATGAGCAGAATATTTCTGCCCTGGCGATTGCCGCGCAGTTTATTAGCGGTGATGGCGCAGCATGGGTAAAAGTGGTCAGCGTCATTCTCAATATCTTTGCCGTAATGACCGCGTTCTTTGGCGTCTATTTAGGCTTTCGCGAAGCCACGCAAGGGATAGTAATGAACATCCTGCGCCGCAAGATACCAGCCGAGAAGATTAACGAAAATCTCGTCCAGCGCGGCATCATGATTTTCGCTATTTTACTGGCCTGGAGCGCCATCGTACTGAACGCGCCGGTGTTGAGCTTCACCTCTATCTGTAGCCCGATTTTCGGCATGGTGGGGTGCCTGATCCCGGCGTGGCTGGTTTACAAAGTACCGGCATTGCACAAATACAAAGGTGCCTCTCTGTACCTGATTATCGTCACCGGTTTGTTGCTCTGTGTTTCACCGTTCCTGGCATTTTCTTGATTTACCTGAAATTTTAAGGTTTTTATTATGTTTAATTCGACTTTAAATCCGTTATGGCAGCGTTACATCCTCGCAGTACAGGAGGAGGTAAAACCGGCGCTGGGATGTACTGAACCTATTTCACTGGCGCTGGCAGCGGCGGTTGCTGCGGCAGAACTGGAAGGTCCGGTTGAACGTGTAGAAGCCTGGGTTTCGCCAAATCTGATGAAGAACGGTCTGGGGGTCACCGTTCCCGGTACGGGAATGGTGGGGCTGCCGATTGCAGCGGCGCTGGGAGCGTTAGGCGGAAATGCCAAAGCTGGGCTGGAAGTGCTGAAAGATGCGACAGCACAGGCGATTGCCGATGCCAAAGCGTTGCTGGCGGCGGGAAAAGTGTCGGTTAAGATCCAGGAGCCTTGCGATGAAATCCTCTTCTCTCGCGCCAAAGTCTGGAGTGGTGAGAAGTGGGCTTGTGTCACCATCGTCGGCGGACATACCAACATTGTGCATATTGAGACGCACAATGGCGTGGTGTTTACTCAGCAGGCGTGTGTGGCCGGGGGCGAGCAAGAGTCGCCGCTGGCGGTGCTGTCTAATACGACGCTGGCAGAGATCCTGAAGTTCGTCAATGAAGTGCCGTTTGAGGCGATTCGCTTTATTCTCGATTCTGCGAAGTTAAATTGCGCATTATCGCAGGAAGGTTTAAGCGGTAACTGGGGGTTGCATATTGGCGCGACGCTGGAAAAACAGTGTGCACGCGGTTTGCTGGCGAAAGATCTCTCTTCGTCAATTGTGATTCGTACCAGCGCGGCATCTGATGCGCGTATGGGCGGCGCAACGCTTCCGGCGATGAGTAACTCGGGTTCTGGTAATCAGGGGATCACCGCGACAATGCCTGTGGTAGTGGTAGCGGAACACTTCGGTGCTGATGATGAGCGTCTGGCGCGCGCGTTGATGCTTTCGCATTTGAGCGCGATTTACATCCATAACCAGTTGCCGCGATTGTCTGCGCTGTGTGCTGCAACGACGGCTGCAATGGGGGCCGCCGCCGGGATGGCATGGCTGGTGGATGGGCGTTATGAAACGATCTCAATGGCGATCAGCAGTATGATCGGTGATGTTAGCGGTATGATTTGCGATGGCGCATCGAACAGTTGTGCTATGAAGGTTTCGACCAGTGCTTCGGCAGCATGGAAAGCGGTGTTAATGGCGCTGGATGATACTGCCGTGACCGGCAATGAAGGCATTGTGGCGCATGATGTTGAGCAGTCGATTGCCAATCTGTGTGCGCTGGCAAGCCATTCGATGCAGCAAACGGATCGGCAGATTATCGAGATTATGGCGAGCAAGGCCAGATAAGCGCCGGATTTCGGATGTCATACCTGATGCTGGATGCGATGCTGGTGCATCTTATCCGGCCTGCGGATTGTGCAATTGGTTGGTTTTGTTGGGTTTTGTACCCGGTGCCGGATGCGATGCTGGCGCATCTTATCCGGCCTGCGGATTGTGCAATTTGTTGGTTTTGTTGGGTTTTGTACCCGGTGCCGGATGCGATGCTGGCGCATCTTATCCGGCCTACGGGTTGTGCAATTTGTTGGTTTTGTTGGGTTTTGTACCCGGTGCCGGATGCGATGCTGGCGCATCTTATCCGGCCTACGGGTTGTGCAATTTGTTGGTTTTGTTGGGTTTTGTACCCGGTGCCGGATGCGATGCTGGTGCATCTTATCCGGCCTACGGATTGTGCAATTTGTTGGTTTTGTTGGGTTTTGTACCTGATGCCGGATGCGATGCTGGCGCATCTTATCCGGCCTGCGGGTTGTGCAATTTGTTGGTTTTGTTGGGTTTTGTACCCGGTGCCGGATGCGATGCAGGTGCATCTTATCCGGCCTACGGGTTGTGCAATTTGTTGGTTTTGTTGGGTTTTGTACCCGGTGCTGGATGCGATGCTGGCGCATCTTATCCGGCCTGCGGATTGTGCAATTTGTTGGTTTTGTTGGGTTTTGTACCCGGTGCTGGATGCGATGCTGGCGCATCTTATCCGGCCTACGGATTGTGCAATTTGTTGGTTTTGTAGGCCGGATAAGGCGTTTACGCCGCATCCGGCAACCTGTCTTTACGAGGTAGCTTCATCCTCGGCTAACCGCGTTTCAGCATCAGCGACTATCGCTTCCAGCTCACTCAACATCTCTTCATAGCCAAAGTTTTTAGTAGCGCGGGTGGCTTCTTTCGCCACTACGGACTTCACTTGTTGACGTTTCTTCGTCGATTTTTTACTCACCATCTTCTCCCTGTAAAAACAACTAGACGGGTAAATCTATCAGCAAAGCGCGCAGTGGGGAATCGGCAACCAGCGTAATGTTAGTCTCGTCACGAATAAACGCCCCGTCGCCGCAGCTCAGCGCCGCTTTCTCTTCGTTGTGCGTAATCGCATGAAACTGACCGTGAATCGATTGCAAATAGGCACGCGGGCCGTGTAGTTGAAAGCTCGCACTTTCGTTCTTATCGAGCACGATATGATGCAGCCACACCTGCTGGCGCAGTTGCAGGCTACCCTTCGCGCCATCGGGCGAGGCGATTAATTGCTGCTTATCCATATTAAGCGCCAGTTTTTGAATCAGCGGATTCTCCCGCTGTGGACAAGCGTCCAACCAAAGCTGCATCCGCGTTAACGATTTGTCCTTGCTGATGTTATGTTCGCTATAACTCACGCCCGGCTGAGTAGAAAGCAATAAGGCTTCACCAGCGCTGGCTTGAACATGATTGCCTTCACTGTCGCGGTATTCTGCTTCTCCATCCAGAATCACATTCAAAATATCGACTTTTGGGTAGGTTCGCGGCTGGAAGGCGGCACCTGGGGTCAGCACTTCCTGGTTAAGTACACGCAGGGAGGCATAGCCTAACAATGTAGGGTCGAAGTAGTGTCCAAAGGAAAAAGTATACCGGGCCTGCAACCATCCGTAGTCTGCTTGTCCACACTGTCTGGCAGTTCGGGTAGTAATCATAATTCTTGACCTCTCTTTACTTCCTTTTATGGTAAGGGGCTGGACGCTACATTGTTAGCCAGATATTCTGCCCGGTATGTTCAAATTTCCTGAATGAGAACGACATGGCCAAAGAAAGGGCATTAACGCTGGAAGCACTGCGTGTTATGGATGCTATTGATCGCCGTGGCAGTTTTGCGGCAGCAGCAGATGAGCTGGGACGCGTGCCTTCTGCGCTTAGCTACACCATGCAAAAACTGGAAGAAGAGCTGGATGTGGTGCTGTTTGACCGCTCGGGGCATCGGACAAAATTCACCAATGTCGGGCGTATGTTGCTGGAGCGGGGACGTGTTCTGCTGGAGGCAGCAGATAAACTGACTACTGATGCCGAAGCCCTCGCGCGCGGTTGGGAAACACATCTCACTATTGTGACCGAGGCGCTGGTGCCGACATCGGCCTTTTTCCCGCTAATCGACAAACTGGCGGCGAAAGCCAATACCCAACTGGCAATCATCACCGAGGTGCTGGCGGGGGCGTGGGAGCGACTGGAGCAGGGCCGGGCAGATATTGTTATCGCGCCGGATATGCATTTTCGTTCTTCGTCGGAGATCAACTCGCGCAAGCTCTATACCTTAATGAATGTCTACGTCGCCGCGCCGAATCACCCGATTCATCAGGAGCCGGAGCCGCTTTCGGAGGTTACGCGTGTGAAATATCGTGGGATCGCGGTGGCAGATACCGCCCGTGAGCGTCCGGTATTGACGGTGCAGTTGCTGGACAAACAGCCGCGCTTAACGGTCAGCACCATTGAAGATAAACGGCAGGCGTTACTGGCGGGGCTTGGCGTGGCAACCATGCCGTACCCGATGGTCGAAAAAGATATTGCTGAAGGGCGGTTGCGTGTAGTCAGCCCGGAATCGACCAGCGAAATCGATATTATTATGGCCTGGCGTCGCGACAGTATGGGGGAGGCAAAATCCTGGTGTTTGCGAGAAATCCCTAAATTGTTTACGGCAAAATAATCCATTAAGCACCTTTTGCAAGGTGCTTAATTATTATTCTTGTTCCAGTTTTGGGTCTGGCCCAAACCGGTTTTCACCTGGTGTACCCGCCTGGCAGTTAAACACGATGATAATCAGCCAGCCGATAACCGGGATTAAGAACAGTAGCACCCACCATGCCGAGCGGTCGGTGTCGTGCAGGCGACGGAACTGAACCGCCCACCACGGTAAAAACACCAGAATGCCATAGATGGTCGTCAGAATGCCCTCGCCACCGGCGCGTTGCCAGCCTAACATTTTGTCCAGCAGCCCCAGCACGAACGTAAAGATGATGTTGACCAGAATAAACATCCAGTACTCTTTGCGCCGCGCACGTCCCCGGAAACCGACATAATTTTTCAGTACTTTCAGATACCAGTCCATTTTTGCCTCAATTTTGCTCAATCACTTGTTTTTAAAGCAGCAAATTAAGAATAGACATGAATGAAATTACAGTAAATATTAACTTGATGAATTAATAAGGCATCGTGAAGGGTACCTTTGTTTAGCTGAAGCGAACATCCCGCCCGTGTGGTTCATCGAGATCCTGCCACGGACCAATCGAAATAATCCCGGTGGGATTGATGGTCTTATGGCTGCGGAAGTAGTGATTACGGATATGATCGAAATTGACAGTTTCGGCAATCCCCGGCATCTGGTAGATATCGCGCAGGAAGCCGTACAGGTTCAGGTAATCGCTGATGCGGTGCTTATCGCACTTGAAGTGGGTGACATACACCGGATCAAAACGGATCAATGTGGTCCACAGGCGAATATCGGCTTCGGTGAGCTGGTTACCTGTCAGGAAGCGATGCTGCCCTAAGATCTGTTCCAGGCGCGCCAGTGATTCAAATACTTTTACTACTGCTTCGTCATAGGCCTGTTGGCTGGTGGCGAAACCGGCCTTATAGACGCCATTGTTAACGGTGTCGTAAATCCAGTCATTGAGTTCGTCAATTTTCGTTTGCAGTGCAGGCGGGTAGTAATCACCAGCTTTCGCACCCAGCGCATCAAAAGCGGTATTGAACATGCGGATGATTTCCGCTGATTCGTTGCTGACGATGGTGTGATTCTTTTTGTCCCACAGCACGGGAACGGTGACACGACCGCTATAGTGCGGATCGGCATGAAGGTAAAGCTGATACAGAAACTCGTGTTGATAGAGCGTGTCGCCGGTTGCACCTGGAAAACTGTCATCAAAGGTCCAGCCATTTTCCAGCATCAGTGGGTTCACCACGGAAACAGAGATGAACGGTTCCAGACCTTTGAGTTTACGCATAATCAGCGTGCGGTGTGCCCACGGGCAGGCGAGTGAAACATAGAGATGGTAGCGGTTTTTTTCTGCGACAAAACCACCTTTGCCAGTCGGCCCAGGCGCGCCATCGGCAGTGAGCCAGTTACGAAATGCGGAAGCTGAACGTTGAAATTTACCGCCGGTGGATTTTGTGTCGTACCAGGTGTCATGCCAGACACCGTCAATCAGTTGACCCATTTTTCTCTCCTCCAATAGCAAAAACGAGGAGCTTCCTCCTCGTTTTTTATCGTTAAGTATAGCCTGTGCTTACCACTTTTTATTCAGCAGGCGGTCGATGCTATATGCGCCCGGACCGGTAATCGCCAGAAGCAGGTATCCACCAGAAATAGTCATATTTTTCATAAACATTAGCGAGTTCATGCCTTCGGCAAAGTTGCTGTGAAATAAAAATGCCGTCAACAGTGTAAAGCCAGCGGTAAACAGTGCGGTGGTACGCGTCAGGAAACCGAACAGGATTGCCAGACCGCCACCGAACTCAAGCAGGATCACCAGCGGCAGCATAAAGCCCGGGACACCCATCGCTTCCATGTATTGTTGCGTGCCTGCATAACCGGTAATTTTCCCCCAACCTGCGCTAATAAACAGAATTGGCATTAAAATACGCGCTACCAGTACACCAACATCTTCTAATTTTTTCATCTTACTCTCCACTGCGCCACTCAGGCCGCTGATTGTTTTTTTCTGCAAGAGCGCGGTATTAGCGTCGTTGCTGTCGATGGAGAGAAGCATAAACGTAGTGAATGGTGATTGTTAGCAAGGAAAACTGTCAAAAATTTTCAAAAAATTTGAGGGATAAGGCCGGAATGACTCCGGCCAGAGAGGTAATTAACCGCGAAGCTGCTGCTGATTAATCGTACTTTTAACCAGACGCCAGGCACTCCAGACGCCAAAACCGCGTCTGGCCCAGCGAACCAGCATATTCGGATGGCGAATTGTCCAGATAGCCATCACGCTGCTGCCAACCAGCGCCCAGGAGCGCAAACTCAACAGCATATTCCAGCGACGATCGTAAGCGCCTGTTGCCTCCAGCCAGTCACGACGACTGGCGGAAAGATCCAGCCGTTGTTGCTGGATCTGGCTAAGTAGCTGTGCCTTGCGGCGTTCACGTTCGACTTTACCGCTCACGGGACTCCTCCTCGAGCAGTTGCCGATCGTTCGCCAGTTCATGGCGCGTATGGCGCAACAGGGTCGATTTCCGCGACTTGCGTAATGTCCAGATACCGCCAATCAGCGCTAAAAGGAACAACACCACGGTGGTGGCAATCATTGCATTCAGGCGATATTGCGGATCAATCGCCCAGATAATCAGCACCATCAGGCTCATAAGACCAAATGCAGCAAAAAGCATCGTCAGACCCAGCATCAGTAATAACTGAAAGATATTGGCTTTTTCTTCTTCCAGTTCAACCACCGCCAGCCGCAGACGTGTCTCCACCATTTCAACCATGATAGTGACAATTCGCTGCCCGATGCCCAGAACGCTTTTACCGGGCCCTTGCGCGTGCTGAGTGTCCGCCATAATTAACGACGAGACAGTAGAACGCCCAACACTACACCGACGGCAGCGCCAATGCCTACGCCTGTCCACGGATTTTCACGCACGTATTCATCGGCACGTGCCGCCGCTTCACGGGTCTGTTTGGCAATTGCATCACCGGTTTCACCCAGACGGTAACGGCTCTGTTTCAGTGCCTGCTCCGCTTTGCTGCGAATCTTACTCAACTCTTCTTTCGACTTCTCTCCTGAAGCGCTTAGTACTTCTTCCAGCGTATCAGACAGGGATTTCAACTCAGCACGCAGATGTTCCGTAGTGTGTTCTTTCGACATAGTTTTCTCCAGGTGAGTAAGTAGTGACTATTGTGGATTAGTAGGCGCGCGCTTCCAGCTTTTTCAGCTCTTCCTGCGCTTCTGCCAGTTTCCGTTCGCGTTTGGCAATCTTATCCGCATCGCCTTTTTGTTTGGCCTCGGCTAAATCATGTTTGCGTTCCGCTACCTCATCTCTCTGCTTTGCGATTTTCTTCTGATGATCGGCTCGCAGTTGGCTATCTGAACAATTGGCCCGTACTTCTCTAAGGGCTTTGTTCAGGCCGTTGATACGATTCTGGTTTTGGTGTTTTTCAGCATAGCTGATCTCCTTAAGGATATTTTGCTCCTTTTCCTGACAAAGAGTAGTGGCATAACTACTGACACTAAGAGCAAAAAGAGAAACAGCTAAAGCGATGCGGTATTTCATTCTTGAACCTTCCATTGTGACTCGGACCCATTACAGAGGAACGATTGTCCAGACAACGAAGCGGTAGTGTTAACCACCGCCTCATTAATCATAGACAGTAACAGTGAAATCACCAAAGTGAGTGATATGTTTCGGATAACAGGAAGTTATCCGAAGCGATGAGAGTTATCTCGCAGCCGGGTCAGCCACTGCATAGCCTGACTATTATTGTCCTGCTGTGCAATGATGTAGCCATGAGGCAATGTTCTGTCGAGAACAGCTTTTGCGGCGGCACTCTGGTCGCTGGAATCAAATGTAATCAGTAGAGTGTCATTCTTGGGAGTGATGCTTTTGAAAGGAATGCCGTGAGCGTCAAGGTGATGCCAGATGGAAAAACCGTCTGGCATCGTCGTGCCTTGATGAACGGCACGGATCGCCAGCGTTGAATCTTGCTGACGAACCGCGGACCAGGCCAGCAGCAGCGTGCCGACCAGCAGTAAAGCAGCGCCGGACCAGACTAGCTGACGAAGCGACATGCGAGGTATTTGCATCCCTTACCCCCGATTTCCATATTTCTTTTTCCATAACACAACCAAAGAACCTGCCAGACCAAACACCAGCAGTACCACCGGGAGCAGCATCAGGCATGACATGAGCTGATCCTCATACTTCAAAAATACCGGCGTTTTGCCGAGCATGTATCCTAAGGTTGTCAGGATCAACACCCACAGCAGACCGCTCATCCAGTTGAAGAACTGAAAACGGGCATTATTCAGCCCTGACAACCCGGCAATAGTCGGCAGTAATGTTCTGACAAACGCAATAAAGCGGCCAATCAGCAACGCGGATAAACCGTGTTTGTGAAAAAGATGATGTGCGCGTTGGTGATAGTGCGCGGGTAAATGGGAAAGCCAGTTTTGCACGGTGCGGGTATTGCCCAGCCATCGCCCCTGTATGTAACTGACCCAGCAGCCAAGGCTGGCGGCAACGGTCAGTAACAGAATCGTTTGCGGATACCCCATCGCGCCTTTAGCAATCAATACACCGACCAACACCAGTAAGCTGTCGCCCGGTAAAAAGGCTGCCGGAAGCAAGCCGTTTTCAAGGAACAAAATTACAAACAAGACAAAATACAACATGCCAATCATCGATGGATTGGCCAGCGTTTCAAAATCCTGCGCCCACAGGGCTTGCAGTAATTGGGTCAAAAGTTCCATTCATTATTCCTGGTGAATCGGTTAACGCCACGCCGGTTTTAAATGATGCACTCCCGCCAGGTTATTACTGTTTTTGTATGGATTGCGGGTCGGGACACCAACACGGCCTGAACTATTCCCTGTTAAAACGTGAGATAAGAAAACATTTAATAGCATAAATTCAAATTGAATCTAATTGTAACAAAGGTCAACGTTGTTCGTTATCAAAATTACATGTCCGTGGGGTCTGATTTTGCTGATTGCAGGGGAGGGTGGCGAGAGGATTTACACAGGCTGACACTTTATACTTTTCGCTTACTGATAAAGCGCACAGGCACCTGGCAGCGCCTGTCAGAAGAGAGGGCTATTTATTGCTATTGGCAGCCGTATCCAGATGTACAACCGGGTTTTCAGCAAACAGGTAACGGTCAGCATTGAATTCGAAATCATCACTGGTTTCGTTAAATAACATAATTTTAGTGTTTTCCAGATGCTGCCACATTGCCAGTTTAGCGGCATGGGGATCTTTGCGAATCAGCGCTTTAAGGATTTGATCGTGGTCATCGCACCAGTTATCGACGGTACGAGAATCAATGTGTTCGTGGAGTTTTTTCCAGTACGGGTTATGGCTACGCTGGGTCCACATTTTCTCAACGATGGCTGCCAGCGCCGAGTTCTGCGTTGCCAGGGCTACCTGAATATGAAACTGCAAGTCCCACTCGGAATCGCGGAAGCATTGTTCGCCGCGTGCCTGCTCCTGGATGGCCATCAGTTTCATGATGTCCTGTTTAGTGACCTGGGTAGCGGCAAACTCAGCAATATTGCTTTCGATGAGCTGGCGTGCCTGGAGCAACTCAAACGGACCGTAATTAGCAAATTCCATATTATCGTCAGCCGCTTGCTGATGGCGAGGCTGGTTGGAAACCACATGAATACCTGAGCCTTTACGCACCTCTACATAGCCTTCTACTTCCAGCATGATGATGGCTTCACGAACCACGGTGCGGCTGACGTTTTTTTCATCGGCAATAAAACGTTCGGCGGGTAATTTATCACCCACCAGATAGACGCCCTGCTCGATGCGCTCTTTCAGGTCAGCAGCAAGTTGTTGGTACAAACGGCGTGGTTCAGAGATTTCCATATGCGCTCCAGGCATGATACAGCAGACTATATTTGTTATACCACTTTTGCGAGATTTGCTCTACTCGCAGTGATGAAAAAGCCGCCTGAAAAGGCGGCTTCGAAGGGAAACTAAAACTTATACTTTGCGTTAATGTTGCGGTGCGGGATCGTTATGTGTTTCCTGCGCCACCTCAATCGCTGGTTTGTTCTGCAATACCGTCCAGATAACCAGCGCGCCTAACAGGTCGAACACTGCCAGTACCGCGAACAGCGGGCTGAAGCCGATGGTGTCAGCCAGTGCACCCACAACCAGCGCAAACAGCGTACTTGCCAGCCATGCGGACATCCCGGTCAGACCGTTTGCCGTTGCCACTTCGTTACGACCGAACACGTCAGAAGAGAGCGTAATCAGCGCGCCAGACAGTGCCTGGTGAGCAAAACCACCGATACACAGCAGCATAATCGCTACATACGGGTTGGTGAACAGACCGATCATACCCGGGCCAATCATCAGTACCGCACCCAGCGTTACAACCATCTTACGGGACACGATCAGGTTCACACCAAACCAGCGCTGGAACAGCGGCGGCAGGTAACCACCGAGGATGCAACCGAGGTCAGCAAACAGCATCGGCATCCAGGCAAACATAGCGATCTCTTTCAGGTTAAAGCCGTAAACTTTAAACATGAACAGCGGGATCCACGCGTTGAAAGTACCCCAGGCGGGTTCCGCCAGGAAGCGCGGCAGTGCGATACCCCAGAACTGACGGTTACGCAGGATCTGACCAACGGACAGTTTTTTCGCCGTGCCAACCTGGTGCTGGGCTTCCTGACCATTAATAATGTAGTCGCGTTCTTCATCGGTCAGATGCTTCTGGTCGCGTGGATGCTTATAGAAAATCAGCCATGCCATCGCCCAGATAAAGCTCAATGCACCAGAGATGATAAATGCCATCTGCCAGCTATGCATTACGATTGCCCATACTACCAGCGGCGGTGCAATCATCGCGCCAATTGAAGAACCAACGTTAAAGTAACCTACTGCGATGGAACGCTCTTTCGCCGGGAACCATTCGGAGCTGGCTTTCAGACCCGCCGGGATCATTGCCGCTTCAGCAGCACCTACTGCACCACGAGCAATCGCCAGGCCGCCCCAGCTACCCGCCAGCGCGGTAGCGCCACAGAACACTGCCCACAACACGGCAAACATCGCGTAACCGATTTTTGTACCCAGAACATCCAGTACATAACCCGCTACCGGTTGCATGATCGTATAAGCAGCAGAATAGGCTGCGATGATGTAGGAATACTGTTGGGTGGAGATGTTTAACTCTTCCATCAGAGTTGGCGCAGCCGCCGCTACAGTGTTACGCGTCAGGTAGCCAAGCACGGTGCCGAGCGTCACCAGTGCGATCATGTACCAACGTAACCCTTTAATTTTACGCATGTAAAACCTCATCGTTTTGTTATATCCGCAGGAATCGCGGCCATCATCCCGCCAGAGGCTGAAGATGTTAGTTACGACCGGGTAACCGAAAAAAAACCGGCACGCCCCGAACGTTGCCATGAAAGTTTCGTGCTAATTCGGCTTCCGTACCGGTCAACCCGATTCATCTAACAAATGAATGAATCAGCAATTTGCATTCCGTCGACTTATGATTTGCGACGGCAGAAAGATAACTTGTCATACAACTTTAAAAGGTGAGAGCCATCACAAATGTGCGAATATTTGTAGGGACATTACTGGATAATGACGAGGCCAGAAATGGCGCGGCTTGCGGCGGTGTTTACCACTTTGAGAGTAATTTTTTTAACTACGTTTATTGATCTAACTCACGAAAATATCTTCTGGCTCTGGAAATTGGTGTGATAACTTTGTCAGCATCGCACCATAAGCAAGCTAGCTCACTCGTTGAGAGGAAGACGAAAATGACTCCGTTTATGACTGAAGATTTCCTGTTAGATACTGAATTTGCCCGCCGCCTGTATCACGACTACGCAAAAGACCAGCCGATTTTCGATTACCACTGTCATTTGCCGCCGCAGCAGATCGCAGAAGATTATCGCTTTAAGAATTTGTATGACATCTGGTTGAAAGGTGATCACTACAAATGGCGTGCAATGCGTACCAATGGCGTGGCTGAACGCTTGTGTACAGGTGATGCCTCTGACCGTGAGAAGTTTGATGCGTGGGCGGCGACCGTTCCACACACTATCGGCAACCCGTTATACCACTGGACGCATCTGGAACTGCGCCGTCCGTTTGGTATCACCGGTAAACTGCTGTCTCCGTCGACTGCCGATGAGATCTGGAACGAATGTAACGAATTGCTGGCGCAGGATAACTTCTCCGCGCGCGGCATCATGCAGCAGATGAACGTGAAAATGGTTGGCACCACCGACGATCCGATTGATTCTCTGGAACATCACGCAGAGATCGCCAAAGACGGTTCTTTCACCATTAAAGTGCTGCCGAGCTGGCGTCCGGATAAAGCCTTCAACATCGAACAGGCGACTTTTAACGACTATATGGCGAAGCTGGGCGAAGTTTCCGACACCGACATTCGCCGCTTTGCTGATCTGCAAACCGCCCTGACCAAACGTCTGGATCACTTCGCCGCTCACGGTTGTAAAGTGTCTGACCACGCGCTGGATGTGGTGATGTTTGCCGAAGCGAACGAAGCGGAACTGGATAGCATCCTGGCACGCCGTCTGGCTGGTGAAACTCTGAGTGAGCACGAAGTGGCACAGTTTAAAACTGCGGTACTGGTGTTCCTTGGTGCCGAATACGCACGTCGCGGTTGGGTGCAGCAGTACCACATTGGCGCACTGCGTAATAACAACCTGCGTCAGTTCAAACTGCTGGGGCCGGATGTAGGCTTCGACTCCATCAACGACCGTCCGATGGCGGAAGAACTGTCTAAGCTGCTGAGCAAACAGAACGAAGAAAACCTGCTGCCAAAAACCATTCTTTACTGCCTGAACCCGCGCGATAACGAAGTGCTGGGCACCATGATCGGTAACTTCCAGGGCGAAGGTATGCCGGGCAAAATGCAGTTCGGTTCCGGCTGGTGGTTTAACGACCAGAAAGACGGTATGGAACGTCAGATGACCCAACTGGCGCAGCTCGGTCTGCTGAGCCGCTTTGTCGGTATGCTGACTGACAGCCGTAGTTTCCTGTCATACACCCGTCACGAATACTTCCGCCGCATTCTGTGCCAGATGATCGGTCGCTGGGTGGAAGCAGGCGAAGCACCGGCGGATATCAACCTGCTGGGCGAGATGGTGAAAAATATTTGCTTTAACAATGCGCGTGACTACTTCGCCATTGAACTGAACTAAGGTCTGGGGTTGATATGCAATACATCAAGATCCATGCGCTGGATAACGTCGCGGTCGCTTTAGCGGATCTGGCTGAAGGCACAGAAGTCAGTGTCGATAGCCAGACTGTTACACTGCGTCAGGACGTCGCTCGTGGACATAAATTTGCGTTAACGGATATCGCAAAAGGAGCCAACGTCATTAAATATGGTCTGCCGATTGGTTATGCATTGGCGGATATTGCGGCGGGGGAACACGTTCACGCCCACAATACGCGCACGAATCTGAGCGATCTGGATCAGTATCGCTATCAACCTGATTTTCACGATCTGCCAGCACAAGCGGCAGATCGTGAAGTACAGATCTATCGTCGCGCTAACGGCGATGTCGGGGTGCGTAATGAGTTGTGGATCTTGCCGACCGTTGGCTGTGTCAATGGCATCGCGCGGCAGATCCAGAATCGTTTCCTGAAAGAAACTAACAACGCCGAAGGGACTGATGGTGTGTTCCTCTTCAGCCACACCTACGGCTGCTCGCAGTTGGGCGACGATCACATCAATACTCGTACTATGCTGCAAAACATGGTGCGCCATCCGAATGCGGGCGCAGTACTGGTGATTGGTCTGGGTTGTGAAAACAACCAGGTTGATGCTTTCCGCGAAACGCTGGGGGATATTGATCCTGAACGCGTTCATTTCATGATCTGCCAGCAGCAGGACGATGAAATCGAAGCCGGGATCGAACATCTGCATCAGTTGTATAACGTGATGCGCAACGACAAGCGCGAGCCGGGCAAACTCAGTGAACTGAAGTTTGGTCTGGAGTGCGGCGGTTCCGACGGTCTTTCTGGTATTACCGCTAACCCGATGCTGGGGCGTTTTTCTGACTACGTGATTGCTAATGGCGGTACTACCGTACTGACAGAAGTGCCGGAGATGTTCGGTGCAGAGCAGTTGCTGATGAGTCATTGCCGCGATGAAGCGACGTTTGAAAAACTGGTCACTATGGTTAACGACTTCAAACAGTACTTTATTGCCCATGACCAGCCGATCTACGAAAACCCATCACCGGGGAACAAAGCAGGCGGTATTACCACGCTGGAAGACAAATCACTTGGTTGTACTCAGAAAGCGGGTTCCAGTGAAGTGGTTGATGTGTTGCGTTACGGCGAACGTCTGAAAACGCCGGGACTGAACCTGTTAAGCGCGCCGGGTAACGATGCCGTGGCAACCAGCGCACTGGCGGGCGCAGGCTGCCATATGGTGTTGTTCAGTACTGGTCGCGGTACGCCGTATGGTGGTTTTGTTCCAACAGTGAAAATCGCCACCAACAGCGAACTGGCGGCGAAGAAAAAACACTGGATCGACTTTGACGCGGGTCAGTTGATCCACGGTAAAGCGATGCCGCAGTTGCTGGAAGAGTTTATCGACACCATCGTTGAGTTTGCCAACGGTAAGCAAACTTGCAACGAGCGTAACGACTTCCGCGAACTGGCGATCTTTAAAAGCGGCGTAACGTTATAAGATCGAAATGAGTTGTTAATAAAAAACGGCGTTTCATAATGTGAAGCGCCGTTTGCTTTTCCATACCTGCTAAGGATTTATCATGACCGCGTATTGGCTGGCCCAGGGCGTGGGTGTCATCGCCTTTCTGATTGGTATCACAACATTTTTCAACCGTGACGAACGTCGCTTCAAAAAGCAGCTTTCGGTCTATAGCGCCGTTATCGGCGTGCATTTCTTTCTCCTGGGCACCTATCCTGCCGGTGCCAGTGCCATCCTTAACGCCATCCGTACACTGATTACCCTACGCACGCGCAGCTTATGGGTGATGACAATCTTCATTGTGCTCACTGGCGGAATTGGCCTGGCGAAGTTCCATCATCCTGTTGAATTGCTGCCGGTTATTGGCACGATCGTCAGTACCTGGGCGCTGTTTCGCTGTAAAGGGCTGACTATGCGCTGCGTGATGTGGTTTTCAACGTGTTGCTGGGTGATTCACAACTTTTGGGCCGGGTCGATTGGTGGCACGATGATTGAAGGCAGTTTTCTGTTGATGAATGGCCTGAATATCATTCGTTTCTGGCGGATGCAGAAAAGGGGAATTGATCCGTTTAAAGTAGAGAAAACCCCTTCCGCCGTAGACGAAAGGGGTTAAGCATTAATTACGCAGGGCGCTATTTGCCAGACGCTCATCTTCCGCCTGGCATGCTGCCGCGGTGAACAGCACGTCAGTTGACGAGTTCAGCGCGGTTTCGCAGGAGTCCTGCAATACGCCGATAATAAAGCCGACGGCGACCACCTGCATGGCGATGTCGTTTGGGATACCGAACATATTACAGGCCAGCGGGATCAGCAGCAGAGAACCACCTGCTACGCCTGATGCGCCACAGGCACACAAAGAAGCAACCACGCTCAACAGCAGCGCCGTGGGCAGATCCACCGGAATACCCAGCGTATTGACCGCTGCCAGCGTCAATAC
Source organism: Escherichia sp. MOD1-EC6162 (assembly GCF_002965125.1). Taxonomy (NCBI): domain Bacteria; kingdom Pseudomonadati; phylum Pseudomonadota; class Gammaproteobacteria; order Enterobacterales; family Enterobacteriaceae; genus Escherichia; species Escherichia sp. MOD1-EC6162. Next base: position 36,508 of record NZ_PTSB01000006.1, on the reverse strand, counting down.
CGTAATGGTGATCGCCGCGCCCGCCATATTGATGGTTGCTCCCAGCGGAATAGAAACGGAATAGGTATCACGATCCAGATTCAGCTTTTCGCACAGCGCCATATTCACCGGAATATTCGCCGCAGAGCTACGGGTGAAGAAGGCGTACACGCCGCTTTCACGTAGGCACAGCAGTACCAGCGGGAACGGATTACGACGAATTTTCCACCATACCAGCAGTGGATTAACCACCAGCGCCACCAACAGCATACAGCCAACCAGCACCGCGAGCAGTTGCGCATAACCCCACAACGTGTCGAACCCTGTGGTTGCCAGCGTAGAAGAAACCAGGCCAAAAATACCGATCGGCGCGAAGCGAATCACCAGCTTCACCATAAAGGTGACGGCATTCGACATATCGTTGACCAGGTTTTTGGTGGTCTCGTTACCATGACGCAGGGCAAAACCGAGGCCAATCGCCCACACCAGAATCCCGATGTAATTACCTTTTAGCAGGGCGTCGATAGGGTTGGAAACCATACTCATCAGCAACCCGCGCATGACCTCAATAATGCCTGACGGGGGGGTAATATCCCCCGCACTGCTGGATAAATGCAGAGTAGAAGGGAAGGCGAAGCTGAAGACAACTGCGGCCAGTGCAGCGGAGAAAGTACCCAGCAAATAGAGAAACAGAATAGGGCGGATATTGGTTTTTTGTCCGTGCTGGTGGTTAGCGATGGAAGCCATTACCAGCATCAGCACCAGGATTGGCGCTACAGCTTTCAGCGCGCCGACGAACAGGGTGCCTAACAGGCCGACAGCTTCAGCCGCCGGTTTTGAGATCCATGCCAGGAGAATCCCCAGAACAAGGCCGACCAGGATTTGTTTTACCAGGCTGCCATGAGCCAGACGCCGGAATATCCCCGGTGAACGTTGCGTAGTCATTTTTCGATCCTTTCGTTGTGTTGTCGCACATCCCTGGTGCGTTCTGTCGACGCATCTTTCAGGATGTAACAAAGTATTTGCAAGGTTGAGTATAAGGAAAGTTGTGGGTTCGGGAAGCTAAAAATACTGGATTTTAAAGAGAGGTCATGTTTTGCAACTTAATTGTTACATTTATTTGACATAAACAGAGGGAAGGACTGACTACTAAGGCTGATTAGATAACATATGGGCAAAACTATTTGGAGTATGAGAACGGTTGCGCTCCTTTAATGTGCAATGCCATATAAAGTCACTGGCGCAGGGAGCGCGCAGGGGGCGGCCAATCGCCGCTGCCCCCTGCACCCCGGGCTCTGGCGAACAAAATCGCCGCCGCGCGGTTCCCTCAGCTTATCCCTTGCGGCTATCGGGTACGGGCGCGAGGTAACATCCCTGTAAAACGCGCCCTCGCCGCGCATCCCTGCGGTCTTTTTGTAACGAGCTATAAGTCGATTACATAATTAATAGCTCATCTTTGTCTGGAATGAGTTATCTCCAGTAATGGCTTAATATACAGCGAATTACTCTACCCGCTGCTTATCATGCTGATAATTCACCCACGCGTTGATAATAAACGTCGTCACCAGAATGCCAAACACCACGCCCAGCGAGACGGCGATCGGAATATGGTAGAAATCGACAATCAGCATCTTGATACCAATAAACACCAGAATCACCGCCAGGCCATATTTGAGCATCGAGAAACGCTCCGCCACGCCCGCCAGCAGGAAATACATCGCACGCAGGCCGAGTATCGCAAACAGGTTTGAGGTCAGCACAATGAACGGATCGGTGGTGACGGCGAAGATTGCCGGAATGCTATCCACGGCGAAAATCACGTCGCTTAACTCCACCAGAATCAACACCAGCATCAGCGGCGTGGCATACAGCAAGCCATTCTTACGCACAAAGAAGTGCTCGTTGTCGATGGTGTCGGTCATGCGCAAATGACCCCGCAGCCAGCGTACCAGCGGCTTGTCGCCAATCCCTGATTCGTCTTCATGGGCCAATGCCATCTTCACGCCAGTAAACAGCAGGAATGCGCCAAAGATATACAGGATCCAGTCGAACTGCGAAATCAGCCAGCTACCGGTGAAGATCATGATAGTACGCAGGACAATCGCCCCGAGCACGCCATACACCAGCACGCGGCGTTGTAATGCCGCCGGAACAGAGAAATAGCTGAACAACATCAGCCAGACAAAGACGTTATCAACCGCCAGAGATTTCTCAATCAGATAACCAGTGAGGAAGGCCAGCGCCTGCGGGTCCGCGACTTCGCGTCCCTGTGTCTGCGCCAGATACCACCAGAAAGCGGCGTTAAACAGTAACGACAGCGTCACCCAAACCAGTGACCAGGCTGCAGCCTGTTTCATGGTCATAGCGTGCGCACCCCGACGCCCCTGCAACAACAGGTCGATAGCCAGCATAACAGCGACAACGACAGCGAATCCGCCCCATAACAACGGCGTGCCGACAGTATTCATAGAAGTTCCTTACACATAAAAAAACGGCCAACGTCGGAAGACGTCAGCCGCTGCTTTTTATGCATAGACCTCGCCTTCCGGCAAGGTCTCACTTACAACAAAAAAGGAATACGTCTGCGTATTCCTTTCGGGTTGCCCGGTGACCGGATGTGGTTTTTCACACATCGTAATGACGATCGACCGGCAATGAAGTTACTCCCCTTTGCAGGTAACAAAGTATGACAGACCATTCATCCAGTCAATGGTCTGTTACATGCCTTTTACACTGCTTTACGGTAACAATTATTGCTTTACGCTATCTGCCGGAAAAATCACCCCGGTCTGGCGGCGGATCTCGGTCAGCAGTTTGGCGGTGATACGACTGACTGCCAGACCCGGATGATCTACCAGATGCTCATCCACCAGAGTGGCGAACAGCTCTGCTTCGTAGAGCATGGTATTAATATGCTGCGGCAAGGTGAGATCCTGCATCTGGCTGCCACGCGGTACAAAACAGACTTTCTGGCACTCGGAAAGTTTTTCAATTACCAGTGATCCCGCTTCGCCCTGAATCTCGCTTGCCAGTACAGAATCGCTGACTTTGGAGTGCTGCAACGTAACGCTGAAATCACCGTAATCCATCACCACCACGCCGTGGGCATCCACGCCGCTTGCCAGCAAACTGGCGGTTGCCTGCACGCTTTTCGGCTCACCAAATAACGCCACTGCTGACGCCAGGCAGTAAAAGCCGATATCCATGATCGAGCCGTTAGAGAACGCCGGATTAAAGGTATTGGGATTCTCGCCGTCGAGATAACGTTGATAACGCGAAGAGTACTGGCAGTAGTTAAAAAAGACTTTACGCAATTTGCCGACTTTCGGCAGCGCCTGGCGTAACAAATGAAAGTTAGGCAGGCTGGCCGTTTTAAATGCTTCAAACAGCACCACCTGATTTTCCCGCGCGCAGGCAATAGCGGCATCCACTTCCGCCAGATTCGACGCCAGCGGTTTCTCGCAAATTACATGCATTTTGTGACTGAGGAAAAGCTGCGTCTGGGAAAAATGCAGGGCATTCGGGCTGGCAATATACACCGCGTCAATGGCATCGCTTTCCGCCATCGCTTCCAGCGAAGTGAACAGATGCTCGACAGAAAAATCATTGGCGAAGTGCTGGGCCTGTTCAAGGCTGCGGGAATAGACGGCGGTTAACTTGTATTTGCCGCTCTCATGGGCGGCCTCGACGAACTGGCGGGTGATCCAGTTCGTGCCAATCACGGCGAAACGTATCATAACGCGTGGTTACTCCATAAAGGGATTCTGTCGTCAATGTAGCACGCCTTTTTCATCTTCGGCGTGCGTGGATACGCATTATTTCTGCGCCGGACAGCCATGTTCGCTAAATGGCCCAATCATGACCGACGGCCCGAGATATTTCGGCTGGCGATGGAGGATTTTGGCGTCAATCACCGCGCTGACGCGAGCGAGTTTTTCCCGCAGTTGAGTATAAAAACCCTGTTTCATATTCAGGTCAGGGGCATTAAAACCGATAGCATCGATGCCGTACTGTTTTGCCAGCCAGATGGCGCGTTGGTTATGAAATTTTTGCGAAATAATGGTGATATGGTTCTCACCAAACACTTTATTGGCGCGCACCACCGAATCAAGCGTTGAGAATCCGGCATAATCGCAGAAGATGACTTTCGCCGGTACGCCTTTAGCGATGAGCGCCCGCTGCATTCCTGACGCTTCATCGTAATTTTTTCGTCCGTTATCGCCACTGACCAACAGCCACTTCACTTTTCCGGCGTGGTACAACTCTGCGGCGCTATCAATACGTCGGGTAAAGTAGCGATTACCCGGCTTTGCTCCCAGCAATAACCCCACGTTACGTACCGGAACTGCGTTGACATCGCTCCATGTTAGTTGCTGGCTGGCGTTGACCATCGCCCGATCGCTGATAAAAACCGTCGCGCCTGCTACAAGCAACAGTAAACAGGCAATCTTAAGAATCCGGCGGGAAAAACAAACGCGACGAAGAAGGCGGAAAAATGCGCGCAGCATGGTCGTTATCCTTAACGAAAGAGGGACGTCGATTTTAGGCGTTAATGGGAGAAAATATAACGCCTGAATCCATTTTCAGATTTTGCCCCGGCCAAGCGACAGTTGCGTCAACCACAGGCGAGTGTCGAACTCAAGCTGGTGGTACTGTGGTTCCATATGACAGCACAACTGGTAGAACGCTTTGTTGTGCTCCTTCTCTTTCAGATGCGCCAGTTCATGCACCACGATCATGCGCAAAAACGGTTCCGGCGCGTTGCGAAACACGGTAGCAACGCGAATTTCAGCCTTCGCTTTCAGCTTGCCGCCCTGCACGCGGGAAACAGCAGTATGTAATCCCAGCGCGTTTTTCAGCACGTGGATCTTATTGTCATACATCACTTTATTGATCGGCGGGGCATTACGCAGAAACTGATTTTTCAGATCCTGAGTGTATTGCCAGAGGGCTTTATCGGTGGAGTAGTCGTGCGTTCCCGGATAGCGTTTTGCCAGCACATCACCCAGACGCTGTTCATTAATTAGCGTGCGCACCTGGGAAAGTAGCTGCTCGGGATAGCCCTGAAGATAAGTAAGATTGCTCATAACTGCCCATGAAAAAGAGAAAAAGGGTATACTCACGCACCCTTTTCAGGGGCAACGTCGAAATTTTATCATTCAGGAGGGCCGATGAGCCACTTAGACAACGGTTTCCGTTCACTGACACTACAACGTTTTCCGGCGACGGATGACGTTAACCCGCTACAGGCGTGGGAAGCGGCGGATGAATATTTGCTGCAACAGTTGGACGACACAGAAATCCGCGGCCCGGTGTTAATCCTGAATGATGCTTTTGGTGCGTTAAGCTGCGCGCTGGCGGAACATAAACCGTACAGTATTGGTGATTCGTATATCAGCGAGCTGGCAACGCGCGAGAATTTGCGTCTCAACGGGATTGATGAGTCGAGCGTGAAGTTTCTCGACAGCACTGCCGACTACCCGCAACAGCCGGGCGTGGTGTTGATCAAAGTGCCGAAAACGCTGGCGTTGCTGGAACAACAACTGCGTGCGCTGCGCAAAGTGGTCACGCCGGATACACGTATTATTGCTGGCGCTAAAGCCCGCGACATTCACACTTCCACGCTGGAACTGTTCGAAAAAGTGCTCGGCCCAACCACCACCACGCTGGCATGGAAAAAAGCGCGACTGATTAACTGTACCTTCAATGAACCGCCGCTGGCTGATGCACCGCAGACCGTTAGCTGGAAACTGGAAGGCACCGACTGGACTATCCACAACCATGCGAATGTCTTCTCCCGCACCGGGCTGGATATTGGCGCGCGTTTTTTTATGCAGCATCTGCCGGAAAATCTTGAAGGGGAGATTGTCGATCTCGGCTGTGGTAATGGCGTCATTGGTCTGACGCTGCTTGATAAAAACCCGCAGGCGAAAGTGGTGTTTGTCGATGAATCACCGATGGCAGTTGCTTCCAGCCGATTGAACGTAGAAACCAACATGCCTGAAGCGCTGGATCGCTGCGAGTTTATGATCAACAACGCACTTTCTGGCGTAGAGCCTTTTCGCTTTAATGCTGTGCTCTGCAACCCGCCGTTTCACCAGCAACATGCGCTGACCGATAACGTTGCCTGGGAGATGTTCCACCACGCCCGCCGCTGCCTGAAAATCAACGGTGAGCTGTATATCGTTGCCAACCGCCATCTGGATTACTTTCACAAACTGAAGAAGATTTTTGGCAATTGCACCACTATCGCGACGAATAATAAATTTGTGGTGCTGAAGGCAGTGAAACTGGGGCGTCGTCGATAAGGTTGGGAGCTACCTGCCGGATGCGGCGTAAACGCTTATCCGGCTTACATTCAGCACGTTACCCCGAGGCCGGATAAGACGCGTCAAGCGTCGCATCCGGCACTTCAAAGAACGATTTAAATCTCCAGCGCAAGCCGCGTCCCCTGAGCTATCGCTCGCCGCGCGTCCAGTTCCATTGCCACATCGCAGCCGCCAATTAAATGCACGGTTTTCCCGCTATCAATGAGCGGTTGTGCCAGTGCGCGGTTTGGCTCTTGCCCTGCACAGATCACCACATGATCTACTGCGAATACCTGCGTTTCACCGTTGATCACCACATGCAGTCCGTCATCATCGATCTTCTGATAACTTACGCCTGGGATCATTTTCACGCCGCGCGAGAGCAGGGTGGTGCGATGGATCCAACCGGTGGTTTTACCCAATCCCTGACCTGGTTTGCTGGCTTTACGTTGGAGCATTACGATTTGTCGTGGGCTACGGGGGATCTGTATACCTTGCGAACTTAAGCCACCAGCTTGTTGCAGGCTGCTGTCGATCCCCCATTCTGTGCAGAATTCAGCGATATTCTGGCTGGTGGATTCGCCTGGCTGACTCAAATACATTGCCGTATCAAAACCAATACCGCCACAACCGATGATGGCGACTTTGTTGCCCACTGGCGCTTTGTCGCGCAGTACATCGAGGTAACTCAGTACTTTCGGATGATCGATCCCGTCGATGGGCGGAATACGCGGCACGATCCCGCTGGCAAGGATCGTTTCATCGAACGCCTGTAATTGATCCGCCGTCACGGTGTGATTGAGTTTCAGCGTCACGCCCGTCACTTCGATCATCCGGCGGTAGTAACGCAGTGTTTCGTAGAACTCCTCTTTACCGGGGATCTGTTTGGCAATGTTGAACTGCCCACCGATCTCGCCGTGAGTATCAAACAGCGTTACCTGATGTCCACGTGCTGCTGCGTTAATGGCAAACGCCAGCCCCGCCGGACCTGTACCGACCACCGCCAGATTTTTTTTCTGCATAGCAGGAAGGATTGGCATTTTGGTTTCATGGCAGGCGCGAGGATTGACCAGACACGAAGTCACTTTGCCGACGAAGATCTGATCCAGACAGGCCTGGTTACAGCCAATACAGGTGTTGATCTCATCAGCTCTCCCCGATTGCGCTTTTGACAGCAGCTCGGCATCAGCCAGAAACGGTCGCGCCATCGACACCATGTCCGCATCGCCACGCGAGAGGATATCGTCGGCAACCTGCGGATCGTTAATTCGGTTGGTTGTCACCAGCGGCAGTGATACATGGCCTTTCAGTTTGCGCGTGACCCAACTGAATGCGCCGCGCGGCACGGGGGTGGCGATGGTCGGAATCCGCGCTTCATGCCAGCCAATGCCGGTATTGATAATGGTTGCGCCAGCCGTTTCAATGGCCTGCGCCAGTTGTACCGTTTCGGTAAAAGTGCTGCCGCCTTCTACCAGATCGAGCATCGACAGACGGTAGATAATAATGAAATCGTTGCCGACGCGTTCGCGCACTGCACGTACCACTTCAACGGCAAACCGCATCCGGTTAGGGTAATCACCACCCCACTGATCGCTACGCTGGTTGGTGCGCAGAGTCAGAAATTCGTTGATCAAATACCCTTCGGAACCCATAACTTCTACGCCATCGTATCCGGCCTCCCGCGCCAGTTGCGCACAGCGGGCGAAATCGTTGATCAGTTGCAGGATCTCTTCATGGCTTAACTCATGAGGAACGAAACGGTTGATGGGAGCCTGCAATGCGGACGGGGCGACCAGATGCGGCTGGTAACTGTAGCGCCCGGTATGCAAAATTTGCAGGGCGATTTTGCCGCCTTCCTGATGTACCGCTTCGGTAATAATGCGATGGTGTGGGATCTGACTGGCGTCGTTGAGCATTGCGCCGCCTTCCATGCCAACGCCCGTTAAATCTGGTGCGATACCGCCGCTGACAATCAGCGCCACGCCGTGGCGGGCGCGTTCGGCATAAAACGCCGCCAGCCGCTCAGCGCCATCCGGGTATTCCTCCAGCCCGGTGTGCATTGACCCCATCAGTACGCGGTTTTTTAACGTGGTGAAGCCTAAATCAAGCGGGGCGAACAGCGACGGGTAGCTCATAAGATTGTCCAGTATGTAAAATAATTGTTGTGTGGTCGGATGAGTTCTAATTTAGCCGTCGCCGGAGAAAAGGGAAAAGGGGAATGCGTGGTTTGTGATGGGATTCAAAAAGAATACGCCCGGTGGTAATGCCGGATGCGACGCTTGCCGCGTCTTATCCGGCCTACGGGGACGTACATGTAGGGCGGATAAGGCGTTCACGCCGCATCCGCCAGCCGTTGTAAATTACTGCTTACGGAAAAAATCGTTATACAACATATACAAATGCGCTGCGCTCCAGGAGAAATTTGGGGCACCTTGCTGTGCGCCGGTCAGCGGGTTGTAATTTTCCTGAATCGGGCCGTCGGCGGTTAACCCTTTGGCGTGCCGGAAGAACGTATCCGCCAGTTTCAGGGCATCATCGCGATAACCGTAACGCTCCATACCTTTCAGAGCAAACCAGAACTGATCCACCCATACGCGCCCGCGCCAGTAGATATCCGCGCCAAAGGCCGGATTGGTTAACGCTGCCGTTCCCAGTGGGACAAAGGTGTTGAACTCTTTGGTGTCCAGCATCACCTTCACCACCGCGTCGGCATTGGCCTGCGTTGCTGCACCATTAAACAGCGGCGACCAGCCTTCCGGCCCTTTACCGCGCTCGACAATCGGCTTGCCCGCGCAGCCGTTCGCTAACGGTTTATCTTCAATGCGTATGTCATAGTAGAACTGTGTGGCCGGGTCGAACATACAAGTATTGATGTAATCTGCGAGCTGTACTGCCAACTGGCGATAACGTTTGGCTTCTTCGGGTTTGCCGAGGATTTTCGCCATCTCGGCCAGATAATGATTATCGCTGTACATATAGCTGGCCTGATCCACCGATTCCTGTAACAACGAGTAGCCCAGCAACGTCCCGTCCTGACTGCGGTTTTCAGCGAATTTCACCGTCCAGTCACTACGTTTGCCGCCGTTAGCGACATATTTATCCAATTGTTCTTTGTCGATAAAACCAAAGACGGCTGCATCATCACGACCCGATTCCCACGACGCGGCAACCTGCGCCGGAATTTCCAGGCTGTCGTACTGGCCTTTCTCAACTACCCGGGCGTAATTGTTCAGCCCGGACTGCGTCTCTTCTTTGTCGCCTTTTTTCACTGTAAACAGCATCTCGCCATTCTCAGTATTGTGGGCTTTATCGCGGGTTGCGCCATATTCCGGTACGCCGTTGCCGTTATGATCGCGGTTACGTAACCACCAATCGTGATAGGCCACCAGTTTCGGGTACATCTCTGCCAACCAGCCTTTATCCTGGGTGACGTTGTACACTTCCATCACCGACCAGGCGGCAAGACTGGGTTTGGTATTACGTTCATTCCAGTTGCCGCCATCGCCGCCACGCTCGGGGCTAAGGTTCCACGCAATCAGGTCCGGCACAAATCCCACATCCTGCGGACGCACGGCGTCGCCAGGTTGGATCTGCCAGGAGAAGACCGCGCGGATATTCTCTTTGGCGATGTCCGGATTGAAATGCGCCATCGCAAACGCCTGCTTCCAGGTATCCCACGGCCAGGTCTGATTGCCGGAGAACCAACGCCCGGTTACCGACGGCGTGACGGTGTTATATTTCACCGCACCGCCCGGCGAACGCCAGTTGCCGTTGAGGGTTTCGATCGCTTTCACCGCGACGCGCGTCTGCTCCAGCGTCGCATCCGGATTGGTTAACCCTTTCTTCAGGTACTCTTCCCAGCGTCGCTGCGAGGCGGTGAGATAAAACGCCGGACGCGCCAGAATATCGCGGATTTGCATCTGTTCTTTGCTGACTTCCTGGGCGGTCAGCAGATGGGAATAGGTGGTATAGAGTGTCGTCGAACCGTTGATATGCGCCTTACTGGTAAAGCGATTACCGTTGATTTCAGTCTGCATCGGTAATGATTTATGCACCTGATATTCCGATTCGCCGGAGGTCAGCAGATCCCAGGTGGCGCGCACTTTGCCAAAGGTAACTTTCAGGCCATCACGGGTGGCGCTGATCTTGCGTTGATAATCAGGGTACTCGCCAGTAATGGTTTTATCAGAAAGCGGTTTCCCTTCTTTCGCTTCCAGTTTTTCCAGCAGCTCGCCGTCCCACACCAGATCCAGCGGTTTATCGCTGGTGATTTTGGTTTCCAGTAGTGACGTGCGCGGCGTGGCGAAGCGCAGAGTCATTTCTATCTGCACATCTTTTGCTGTCAGCTTTTGCACCAGCGCACCGGGAATACTGTATGCCTCCAGTGTGAAGTCGACTTTTTGGCCGTCCTGCCAGACAGTCAGGCGGTCGAAATTGGTGGCCATAAAGTTGATGTACTCTTCCGTTAGCAGTGCAACGCCCGGAAAGCCACCCATGGTGTTCGGGCCGTCAGGCAACAGGTGGCCATGCCAGGCACCGAGATCGAAAAATGGGTTAAAACGCTGGTGGTCGTCGTAATCGTAATCCTTCATGTACTGCGGCGCGCCGGTACGGTTAATCACGTTTTTATAATTGTCGGCGTTAGCGGCATGGGCGGAAAAGCTCATCAGCAGGGTGCAGGCTACTGGCGTTAAAATGGTTTTGATTTTCATGAGATTACTGTCCTTATTACCAGTAAAAATATTGCATCAGGAAGAGTTGGTCGCTGGGATCGTGAGAGGCATTTTTCATGTAGAAGCGGCTGTCAAAAGCCGTAGCGAAACGTCCGCCACCGTATTCGTACCAGATACCAAACTGCATGAAAGAGGTGGTTTCATCGTCTGCGTGGTCAGGGCGATGTCTGGCGTAGGTGTAAGCGGTGGAGAGATAAATGCCTTTTAACGCTTCATACATGGCGCTCACCATCATCCCGCTTTCACTTCCCGGTACGTCCAGCCCGTCGGCGCGTCCGGTATGGTGCCAGGCGCGTGCGGCGAAGTTAGGGGTAAGCAGGCCAGTGAGATAAAGCTGTCCTGTGCCGTCGGTAATTTCCAGACCGTTCATCCAGGTGATGCCTTCGGCAAGGTCATACTGGATGTAACCGTTCATCATTGCCGGATAGGTGTATTTATCGTCGTAGCGATCGTATTTGCCAAAATGCAGCCAGGCTTTGCTTTCGTCATGATGTCCGGCAGGTGTGGCGGTGACGCTATAACGAAAATTACCGGTTAGGTTTTGTACCTTCAGCGCGGTCATAATGTCACGGGTATTGGGAATGACGTAGCCCAGATCGGGCGTGAAATCGCCCCACCATTGCAGGTCATCCAGTGAGGAATCCTGACGCAGACTCAGCATGATTTCGGTGCCATCATTGGTACGATAACCGCCATAGAAACGGTTAATCCCACCTTCAAAACCGCCCCAGCTATGGTCAGGCACCCATGCATTGCCGTCGTGGTCGGCCTGCACGGTCCAGCCTTCACCGTAAATCAGGCCGAACCAGGAGCCATACTTCATCTCCAGGCCACCTTCAATATAGGTGCCGTCACTGTATTTATGTTTATTCTCACCCTCTAAATCCATATATCCACCAACCCCTAATTCGCCGTAAAAACGAAATGAAGGAGAAGACGTCGAAGTAATCGCGGGTGTTTTTGTGTCGTCATGTTCTGCCGGACGTGCTTCATCAGCGGCCGCAAAAAACGCGTAGCAAAACGGCAGAGCAACTAATGCTCTGCAAGGCGTACTATTAAATTTCATAATGTTAATCCATGAGCTAAAGAAAAAGTACAGCCTTTTATCGACATAATTAATAATGTTAAAAATACTCAGGCAGAAACTATTTTCCCTCTCCCCATCCAGGAAGAGGGAAAATGCCTGCTCATTTTTTATTAGTCTGCTTAATCCACGTTGTTGGCTGGCGTCGCTTCAATATGGCGTTCTTCAGCCGTTAATCCTTTTATATATTTGCTGTATTTCCACCACGCAAAGCCGAGGAAAATAACAATACCGCCGACGTTATAAAAAATGATGGTCAGAATATTTGCACCGGTCGGGAAGGTCGAGGCGACAAATCCTACGGCAAATATCGCAATCAGCATTGAAACAACGATAATACCGGTGCGACGGGAACCCATACGGAAATCACGTGGCAGGTGATCTAATTTGGCGCGTAAATTCAGATAGGCCAGCATGATGAATAACGGCGGAAGCATGGACGCTGCCGCGGTCATATTAATAATAGTATTCATTAGATCCTGCACGGTATTGGAGCCGAGCATCGGGATAATCATCAGTGGGATCACGATCAGGAACTGGATCCACGCCGCGCGCGCCGGAACGCCGTTTTCGTTCAGTTCGACGGTTTTCTTACCAAAGATCCCTTCCGGGATTTCGGAGAAGAAAATTTTCACCGGCGTTGCGGTCCACATCAGCAGGGAACCGAACATCGCGGTAAAGGACACAAGGCCAACAAAGCGGTTCATTAACGCTTCCGGCAGACCAAAGTATGCGGCCATGCCGTGGAATACCTGCACCGATCCGCCAGTAAATTTCAACTCTTTGCTGCTGACGAAGACGTTAATCAGCACCGAGGAGACGGAGTACAGTACACCGATAAAAATCCCGGCGAGGATGATCACTTTAACGAACGATTTCGATCCGCCTTTAACGTCGTTAACGTACACAGCAACGGACTCTGCGCCGCCTGCGGCCATAAAGATCCAGGTGGTAACGCCGAGGAACGCCCAGTTAAAGTTCGGGATCATCGCGTCAACGGTGATGGGGTCTGCAGGTTGTACGCCGCCAACCAGCGCCGTACCTGCCAGTAAAATGTAGGAGAGCGTTAACAGCAGCATCAGCGTTGAAGTAACGGAGGTGATTGGTCCCAGCATTTTCGCCCCGTTGGTGGAAACCCATGTGGAGAAGGCGAACAGCACCATGCTGATAATGGTGGTGGCAACTGGCGTCATAATATATTCGTAGCCGAGGAAGGCATACGAGGCGTAAGCAATAACGCGCGGCAATAATGAGGTGAAAAAGAACAGGTTCACGAACCAGTAGGTATAGGCAGTAATAAATGCCCAACGTCCGCCCAGCGAACTTTTTACCCATGCGTAGACACCAGCTTCCGAGTTTTTATTTAACGAAACAAATTCTGCGATGATCAGACAGAAGGGAATAAAATAAAAAATCGTCGCGAGGAAAAACATCGGTGCCGAGGCCAGTCCAAGCTCAATATTATTATTGATGACGTTATTAAAGCTATAAACGGCGGCAAAAGTCAGCGAGAGCAAGCCGAATTTGCCGATTGTATTACGTTTGGTATCAGACATAACACATCTCCGAAAATGAGTAGGGTAGCGGTGGCGGCAAACTCCTTTTGCCGCCGTAGTTGTTATTTGTTATGGAAATAACCATCTTCGATGGTGACTTTGAGAACGACCTTTTTGACTGCGTTATTACAGATAAACCGATACGCTTCATGGTTATCGCAAATAATGATTTGCCCTTCATGAACTTCAACGGTTTCTCCGCAGCCCTTTAAATATTCACGGTCAGTTTCATCGCGATAATATTCCACGACCTGTAACATCTCTTTCGGTGCATATTCAATTTTTTGCTGCCCTTGCAGGTAGTAATGCACTTCAAAATAGCGGCGATGTCCGGTAAATAACGCATCAGTCGCGGAGTCGTTTTCCACTCGATAGGTCAATGAGTCACCGATGGAGTGGGCAACGCCAGGCTGAATATTGTCGATATTTTCAATCGCTTCAACGCAGCGTTGCCACTTCTTGCCAGAGGCGTAAATCTGGCGGAACTGTTCTAAGTTATCGATGATCCTCATTGCTTATTCTCGCTGTGCAAATTCGTGGAAAAGAACCCTGCGCCGAACTCATGCGACGCCAGGCTTTGCGCGGTGGCTTCTCCGCCAGAAACTGGCAGCAACGTAAAGCCGTAGCTGAAGTCACGGAACCAGACGCGCCAGGAGTCCAGCACCTCGCTACCCCAGGAGTTGGAGCCGAGGCCAAGCAACTGGTGGTCGAGGTTCAGAGTGATGTCATCGCTGCGCCGCAGCTCGTTGCAGTGCTGGGCTGCGTGGATGTTCTCCTGGGTATAGTGCCAGGCGCTGAAGTTAATCGGGCGCTGCGGAACCACCAGCAGACCGCTGCCGTGGCGGTTAGTCAGTGCCGCCCAGCGGACATGCTGGCGGTTGCCGTTGTTCTGCGGGAAGGGATAGTTCTCGAACATGGCATCGACGTTGCTGCGCCAGATATCGATGATGTTAGCCTGCTGGCTGTCGGCGTAGTTTTCGCCCGGTCCACGTCCGTAATACGCCACCTGATCGTATTCGCCGTTAATTCCCATGGTGAAACCGATGCACGGAATGATGTGCGGATAGTCGCCGTAACGTTCGCCGGAAAGTGCCACGTTAACCTGACCATCGGCAGCGATGCGCCAGATGTAGGTGCAGCGCATCCCGAAGTCAAACACCGGCGGGGCAATAACCGTGCGGCTGATGATCAACACCTCGCCATCACTTTGCTCAACGGCAAAGTCGCGCAGATGCTCCTGCATGATCTGCAAATGATTCGGTTGCCACAGTCCTTCGTACTCCTGCTTGTGGTTGTCGATCATTGGCTTGAAGAAGTTGATCTTTGGCTCGCGAGTCAGCAGTGATTCGCCATTCACCTGCCATGACGTCGGTTTGCCAGTCAATTTTGAGAAGGTGATTGCGAAGTTGTAGCCGCGAACGGTGCAGCTCAAACGTTCATCTTCCAGCTTCAGCGGATGGGCGTTATTCGGCGCGAAAGGCACAGGCTGCGCAGTGTTTTCCTTCAGCGGGAACTGATAAGTGGCGATAGGGTGCCCGGCGTCGCTGTAGCGAGTGCGGGAATCTTTGGTCACCGTAATGTTGAGAAACGCTTCGCGGGTGTCCAGTTGCGGCAGCGTGATGTGCAAGGGGGCTTCGCTGTTCGGCGCAACGTCGCGCAGCTTAATTTGCTGCGTCGCGAGCGTTTCACCTTCGGCGCGCACGTCTACGTGCAGGGTGTAGTCATCAAGCGTGGTAAACCACAGTTTATTTTCGACTTTCAGTTCGCCGCGATTCAGATCCAACGCGTGAATTTTTACCGGCGCGATAACCTGTTTGTACTCTTTCAGACCCGGCCCCGGTGTCTGATCGGAATAGATCAAACCATCAAGACAGAAGTTATAGTTGTTGGGATAGTCGCCGTAATCGCCGCCGAATTTATACCAGACGTTGCCGTTGTCATCCTGCGCCTGGATCCCGTGATCACACCACTCCCAGACATAATGCCCCTGAATGCAATCGTGCTTATAGAAGACGTTCTGGTATTCCGTCAGCCCGCCAGGTCCGTTACCCATCGCATGGGCGTATTCACAGATGATGCGCGGTTTTGGATGCGGGTATTCACCAAACTCATTCATCAGCGGCACGCGGGTGTACATGGTGGAAATAATATCGACCACTTCAGCATCGCGATCTTCTTCGTAGTGAACCAGACGCGTGTCATCCAGCGCCTTCGCCGCGTGGTACATCGCGCGGATGTTACAGCCATAGCCGGACTCGTTGCCCAGCGACCAGATGATGATCGACGGATGGTTTTTCTGCGCGTGAATATGACGAACGATGCGCTCGACGTAGACTTTTTCCCACTGCGGATCGTCGGTAATGCGGCTGATATCACCAACGTTAGCAAAGCCGTGCGATTCGACGTCGGTTTCCGCCATTACAAACAGGCCGTAGATATCACACAGTTCGTAAAAACGCGGATCGTTTGGGTAGTGAGCAGTACGCACAGAGTTGATGTTGTGTTGTTTCATCAACTGGATATCTTTCTCAACGCGATCTATCCCAACGGCGCGGCCTTTGCGATGATCGTTGTCGTGGCGATTGACGCCGTGCAGCATCACATAACGGTTATTGATCCAGAACAGACCGTCGCGCACTTTGATATCACGGAAGCCAACGCGTTGCGGCACCACTTCCAGAACATTGCCGTTGGCATCTTTCAGCGTCATGACCAGATGGTAAAGATAAGGGGATTCTGCCGACCATTGCTGCGGCTGTTCGACAGTAAAAGCAAAACTGGCGCTGGTCAGTTTTTCAATTGCCAGGTGATTAATGGCGCTGCGGTGCACCACGCGTTTGCCGTCGAACAGGGTATATTCCAGCGTCGTTACGGCAGGGGAGGCAGCGAGATTTTCCAGCACCACTTCGCAGGAAAGTGTGGCGTCGCAATAGGCTTCGTCAAAGTCGGTACGCACGGTGAAATCGTTAATGTGCGTCAGTTGTTTACCGATCAGATAAACATCGCGGAAGATCCCCGCCGACCACCACATATCCTGGTCTTCCACGTAGGTGGAGTCAGCCCACTGCATCACGCGCACACACAACAGGTTGTCGCCGGTTTTAACCATCGTACTGATGTCAAACTCTGCGGTCAGGCGACTGCCCTTGCTGAAGCCAACATACTGACCGTTAACGTAGACTTCAAAATAGGTTTCGACGCCGTCAAATTTAATCAGCGTCTGTTTACCCTGCCAGCCGTCGCTGAGGGTGAAAATACGTTGATAGGCACCGGTTGGGTTATCGCTGGGAACAAACGGCACATCGATGGGGAATGGAAAACCTTCGTCGGTATATTGCAGTTTGCCGTGACCTTCCATTTGCCACATGGCGGGGACGGTGATGTGCCCCCAGTCAGCCATTAGCTCAGAGGTGAAGGCTTCTGGCACTTGCAGCGGATGATCAAAAAAATGGAAATTCCACTGACCGCTTAAAGGCTGAAACAGGCTGCTGGTTTCGCGGGCAAAGGTACGTGCCTGCGCAACAGAATCATATGAAAAAAAGTACGCACGCGGCGTAAGTCGGTTTTCGTGGGTGAGCTGAATGTTTTCCCAGCGATTCATAGGGCCTCCCGGTAGAGAGAAATCGGAACCATTTATGGCGATGGTAGTTTGTGTAATTGATGGGGAGTTTAGTAAAATTTTTACTAAAAAGTAGCAGGTAAATGCATTTACTTTAACTGGATCACGAAAATAAACGGCAGCACTGTCCGGCAAAAACGATTGCCAGACAGTGTGTGAGGGGATTTAGCGGGTTGTACCGCGCAGTTTTAATTTGCTGGGAACGAAGACTAGCAGCGGCAGCGCGCGACCATCGCGAGCCTTTTCATACACCAGATTAACGCCCTGGCTTCCCATCATCTCGGAATGGATTCGCACGGTTGAGAGCGGCGGAAAGGTAAATCGCGCGGTAGGAATGTCGTTAACGCTGATAAGCGAAATATCCTGCGGGATGTTCAGGCCACGTTCATGAATTGCCCGTAGTACGCCGATAGCAATGGAATCGGAAGCGACAAACAATGCCTTCGGGTAGTTTTCCCGCGCCAGCATTTGTTTTGCCAGTTCATAGCCTGACGAGCTGGAAAAACCGCCGCGCCAGATATCCTCTTCGCGCACAACGTGCTTGAGATGACCATACTCGACAAATGCCGCTTCGCGAATATCTGCTTTGCCTGGCTCGTCTTCGCCGCCAATAAAACCGATGCGATTTACACCCTGAGCAATATAGAAATCGATGATTTCTTTACTGATGCGTGCCAGATCGATATCTACCGCATCGTAATTGCTGCCTGGCTCGTGAAAGTCGATAAAACAGATATTATCGGTTAACGCACTGGCGGCGGCGCGTAGGGCAGGCGTGGGCTTGCCGACAATTAAAATGCCGGTGACGTTTTTAATGTCCGGCAAGCCGTTGTGCTCATAACAGTTGGTCAGTTCGATCGCCAGCTTTTCGCACTGGGTTTCAATGCCGTGACGGATCGCCAGATAGTAAGGGTCGTTGATCTCCAGCTCCTGCTGGTAGCTGTAGATGGCCAGAATATGGTGCTGGTTGACTGCACCAGTCTGTAATTTACGGGCGCTGCTGGTCTTGTACTCCAGCTTTTCTGCGATCTCCAGAATGCGATGTTTCGTCTCTTCCTTTACATTCAATGTCGGATCGTCATTTAAGACCCTGGATACTGTCGCCAGGGATACGCCAGCTTCGATTGCGATGTCTTTTAGTGTTGCCATGTTTACCTTTTTTACTTTCCCTGATGTGCGCCTTCATTGTAGAGGAAGTGCTTATTGGGTCACCTGTTTTCAGTAAATAAAGCGCGTTTCTTTGACGCTGTAACGGTAACACAGTGGCTTACGAATGTGATCACGCCTGCATTCTCTATTTTTAGCCTACAGGATTCAGAAAAACTTTTGCTATAGTTTAGTAAAATTTTACTTGAAGGGGAGAAACAATGGAAACCGTGGCTTACGCTGATTTTGCGCGTCTGGAAATGCGTGTCGGGAAGATTGTGGAAGTTAAACGCCATGAAAACGCCGACAAGCTGTACATCGTACAGGTTGATGTCGGTGAAAGAACGCTGCAAACCGTGACCAGCCTGGTGCCGTACTACCGCGAAGAAGAGCTGATGGGTAAAACGGTGGTGGTACTGTGCAATCTGCAAAAAGCAAAAATGCGCGGTGAAACCTCGGAATGCATGCTGTTGTGTGCAGAAACTGATGACGGCAGTGAAAGCGTGTTATTAGCGCCGGAGCGGATGATGCCTGCGGGTGTGCGTATCGTATAAAAAATGGCGGATGGCGAATTTGCCTCGCTATCCGCCATCGGTATTACGCCTCTTCGACACTTACTCGCATGGCGGCCAGCGCCTTACGCGCCGCTTTGATCACCTGTTCACACTGTTCAATGCTCAGTGTCAGTGGCGGTTCAATGCGGATCGTTTTGGCATTGTTGAGCGTTCCGGCAACCAGCACGCGCTGGCGGAACATCTCGCTGGCAAAGTTGTAGCCGATTTCGTTATCAACAAACTCAATCGCCATCAACATTCCTTTGCCGCGCGCGTCCTGCACCAGATCGGGATATTCCCGCGCCAGTTGACGGAAACCGTCCAGCAACATATCGCCTTTTTGCTCAGCCTGGGCCGGTAAATTCTGTTCCAGCAACACGTTGATGGTTGCCAGCGCTGCCGCACAGGCCAGCGGGTTGCCGCCAAAAGTGGTGGTATGCAGAAACGGATTGTCGAACAGCACTGAGAATACCTCTTCGGTGGCGATGGTCGCGCCAATCGGCATCACGCCGCCGCCGAGGGCTTTCGCCAGGCACAGGATGTCCGGCTGAACGTTCTCATGTTCGCAGGCGAACATCTTGCCTGTGCGCCCCATGCCCGTTTGCACTTCATCGAGGATCATCAGTGCGCCGAACTCATCGCACAGCTTACGTACGGCGGTGAGATAACCCGGCGGCGGCAGAATTACACCACCTTCGCCCTGAATTGGCTCAAGGATCACTGCGGCAACATCATCACCGGTTTTTTTGCACTCGCTAAGGGCTGTGCGCATGGCTTCAATATTGCCAAACGGTACATGACGGAAACCCGGCAGCAGCGGCATAAACGGTTTGCGGAAGGTCGATTTCGCCGTGGCCGACAGTGCGCCAAGCGATTTGCCGTGGAACGCGCCGCTGGTAGCAATAAAAGTAAATTTGCCGCGCGGTGACTGATAAGCCTTCGCCAGTTTTAGCGCCGCTTCAACGGACTCGGTGCCGCTATTACAGAAGAAGCTGTATTTCAGTTTGCCGGGCGTCAGCGCGGCAAGGGTTTTCGCCAGCATCGCCCGTAACGGGTCGAGCAACTCCTGGCTATGCAGTGGCTGTTTCGCAAGTTGATTCTGTACGGCGGAAACTACAACTGGATTACGGTGCCCCACGTTGAAAATTCCAAAACCTCCTAGGCAGTCAATAAACTCCTGTCCCTGGGTGTCGACAAGCGTATTTAAACCTCCCGCTTGCCACTCTACGGCTCCGTAATCCCCGCCAGCGGTAACAGATTTGCGATACTCTAAAAATCCCGGATTGACATGTTCTTTGAAGTATTCAATCACCTCCCGGTTAAGTGCTTTCATCTCCTCATGATCCAGCGTTCGCTTTTCAATGAGATTCAGGGCGTGGGCGCTGCACGCTAAAGCCGATGCGCTCGAAGGTAACCTGTTCAAAATATGCTCCGGAGGCTCGCGTATCACATGATACCGATTTAAGTATTGCAGGGATTGCGCCACTCCGGCTGCGATTGCGAAAATCGGGATAAACACAAATGCGGCAATCATCTGTGCAACATTTAATACTGATTGTTAACATTTGTTGTTATTTGGTACGATTTCTATCGAGTATGGATTTTGCGCTTGTTATGTAAATGCACTCTTTCAGGGCAGCAAATGCCTGTTTTTTGGGCAATGTAATTAATGTTATCGCATAGTAACATGGTGAAAGTATTTTAAATCAATGAATTACATTTTGTGCTTTAATCGCAAATTGCGATCTAAATCAAATTAAACCGCTAAAGATAACCGCGCCGGGGCCGACATAACTTCCGACAAGAAGTTAACAACAATATAACCTGCACAGGACGCGATTATGTCTTCTCATCCGTATGTCACCCAGCAAAATATCCCGCTGGCTGACGATACCACTCTGATGTCTACTACCAATCTACAAAGCTATATCACACATGCTAATGACACTTTTGTGCAGATTAGCGGCTATACATTGCGGGAGTTACAGGGGCAGCCGCATAACATGGTGCGCCATCCGGATATGCCGAAAGCGGCCTTTGCTGATATGTGGTACACCCTGAAACAGGGGGAACCCTGGAGTGGAATCGTGAAAAATCGGCATAAAAATGGCGATCATTATTGGGTGCGGGCGAACGCGGTGCCGATGGTGCGCGATGGCAAAATCAGTGGCTATATGTCGATTCGCACGCGGGCGACGGATAAAGAGATCGCAGCGGTAGAGCCGCTGTACAAGGCGTTGAATGTCGGGCGCACAAATAAGCGTATCCATAAAGGTTTAGTGGTGCGTAAAGGCTGGTTGGGAAAACTCCCTTCATTGCCGCTTCGCTGGCGGGCGCGTGGAGTGATGGCGCTGATGTTTATCGCGCTGGCGACCATGCTCTGGTTTGCCGCCGCACCAGTGGTGAATTATTTCCTCTGTGCGTTAGTGATGCTGTCAGGAATTGCCTGTTTTGAATGGCAGATTATTCGTCCGATAGAAAATGTCGCCAGCCAGGCGCTGAAGGTGGCGACCGGTGAGTGTAACAGTGTTGATCATCTGAATCGCAGTGATGAACTGGGGTTGACGTTGCGGGCAGTAGGGCAGCTTGGTTTGATGTGCCGCTGGTTGATTAATGACGTATCAAGCCAGGTTTCCAGCGTCAGAAGCGGCAGTGAAACGCTGGCAAAAGGCACCGATGAACTTAACGAACATACTCAGCAGACGGTAGATAATGTTCAGCAAACGGTAGCGACCATGAATCAGATGGCAGCGTCGGTAAAACAGAACTCTGCCACGGCTTCGGCTGCCGATAAACTTTCTATTACCGCCAGTAATGCGGCAGTGCAGGGCGGGGAAGCGATGACCATGGTGATCAAAACGATGGATGATATTGCAGACAGTACTCAGCGCATTGGCACTATTACTTCGCTGATTAACGATATTGCTTTTCAGACCAATATCCTCGCGCTGAATGCGGCGGTGGAAGCGGCGCGTGCCGGAGAGCAGGGTAAAGGTTTTGCGGTGGTTGCGGGCGAAGTACGTCATTTAGCCAGCCGCAGCGCCAATGCTGCCAACGATATTCGCAAGCTGATCGATGCCAGTGCTGATAAGGTGCAATCCGGTTCACAACAAGTGCACGCTGCCGGACGGACGATGGACGATATTGTGGCACAGGTGAAAAACGTCACCCAATTGATCGCCCAGATTAGCCATTCAACGCTGGAACAAGCTGATGGGCTTTCCAGTCTGACCCGTGCGGTAGATGAACTTAACCTGATTACCCAGAAAAACGCCGAGCTGGTGGAAGAGAGCGCGCAGGTGTCAGCGATGGTTAAACACCGCGCCAGCCGACTGGAAGACGCGGTGACGGTGCTGCATTAATCGGTATGCCGGATATCATGGTTGGTACACAATGCCTGATGCGATGCTGGCGCATCTTATCAGGCCTACGGGCGCGTAGGCTGATAAGGCGTTCACGCCGCATCCGGCAATCGGTGATTAATCCAGTTGCGTAATATCAAAAGCGGCGCGGTCAATTACCGCAATGATCTTTTTTATCTGCGCGTCGCTGATGTCACTCTGGTTGACACGTAAGTCCAGCACCGCTTTAAAATTATCCAGCGCCCGCTTCATTTGCGGGTTCTGGCGTAGCGCAGCGCCAACGCAGCGGGCTTTGATCCGTTCTTCAATCATTTCCACTTGTTCGCGATTTTCTTCCAGCCACTGCGCGCCCTGTTCGGTCAGCGCAATCTGCTTCTTGCCGCCTTCTTCTTCGCGGATGGTAATCAGCGACTGCTCCTGGAGAAAATCCAGCGTCGGATAGATGACGCCCGGACTTGGGGTGTAATTTCCCTGGGTCAGATTCTCAATCGCTTTAATCAACTCGTAACCGTGGCTGTCATCGCGTGAAAGAATATCCAGAATCACCAGACGCAATTCACCGTGACCAAAGAAACGCTGCCGACGACCACCGCCGCGACCGTGACGACCACCGCAGCATTGACCATGCTCGTGCTCATGCTGATGACCGTGCCCGCAGTGCTCGTGTTCTGACTTCTCACCTTTGCAGCAGCCTTCATGGCGTGGCTGGCCTTCATGTTTACAACACCCTTCGTGATGATGGCTCATAATCAGCCTCCTGTTGCTTAATTAGATATATCTAATTTATATCTAATGTGAACATTACTGCAAGTGCAAAAATGATTTTTAAACGCAGATGTGCTCAACATGTAGGCCGGATAAGGCGTTCACGCCGCATCCGGCAGCCTTGCTATGGTGCTGAATGCCTTCACATACTTCAGATATATCAATTCTACAAATTGCTTGCATTTATCATGATTAGCAATCATTATCATTTGTGAATTTTATTTAGATATATCTGATTACCATCACGAAGGCGATAACAATGACTAACTCTCCCCGCTACCCACAGCGCGTTCGAAATGATCTGCGCTTCCGTGAACTGACTGTGTTACGTGTTGAGCGTATCAGCGCCGGTTTTCAGCGTATTGTCCTTGGCGGCGAGGCGCTGGACGGTTTTACGTCGCGCGGCTTTGACGATCACAGCAAACTCTTCTTTCCTCAAACTGACGCTCATTTTGTGCCGCCAACAGTAACGGAAGAAGGTATCGTCTGGCCGGAAGGACCGCGCCCGCCGTCGCGTGACTATACGCCGCTGTACGATGAACAACGCCATGAACTGGCGATCGATTTCTTTATACACGACGGCGGCGTCGCCAGCGGCTGGGCGATGCAGGCGCAACCAGGCGATAAACTCACGGTGGCCGGACCGCGAGGTTCGCTGGTGGTGCCGGAGGATTACGCGTATCAGGTGTATGTCTGCGATGAGTCCGGAATGCCTGCACTGCGCCGCCGCCTGGAAACGTTGAGCAAACTTGCCGTTAAACCGCAAGTTACTGCGCTGGTCAGCGTGCGGGATAACGCCTGTCAGGATTATCTCGCGCACCTTGACGGTTTTAACATCGAATGGCTGACGCATGATGAGCAGGCGGTGGACGCGCGTCTGGCGCAGTTGGCAATTCCTGCCGATGATTACTTCATCTGGATAACCGGTGAAGGAAAAGTGGTTAAGAATTTAAGCCGTCGCTTTGAAGCGGAACAGTATGATCCACAGCGGGTACGCGCAGCGGCTTATTGGCACGCGAAGTGATTGAACAGAAAGAAAAAAACAAAAGGCTGACGATTTCTCGTCAGCCTTTTGCTGTGTCTGGTGGCCCCTGCTGGACTTGAACCAGCGACCAAGCGATTATGAGTTGGTTGATAACCCTTTACTTACAGATACTTAGCGATACTTTTCAATACCTTAGCATTTTTTAAAACTACTGTATAAATACCTGTATATACCCCAAAATACTTCTTTACGGTATCCTATAGGTATCCTGGAGCAGAACAAGCGATTTTCCAGGATACCAGATCGCTTGGTGGGGTGTATGAGTGAAATTATTCAGATTCTCTAAAGTAAAAATTGCAGAACTGCCAACGCCGGAACATGGACAGGTCGAATATGGTGATACGGAGGTTAACGGGCTGCGTGTCCGTGTAGGTTCGTCTGGTGTGAAAAGTTTCTGCATTTCCCGTAAGCGTAACGGAAAATTTATTCGTGCAACGCTGGGGCGTTTTCCTGATCTGAGCGTGGATAATGCCAGGGCTAAAGCTATGGAACTCCTTGGCGAAGTCGCCACAACGGGGATAAATCCGAACATAGCAAAGCGCACTAACAACAAGGCCATGATAACGCTGAGTGAGGCGATTGACGCCTACGTAAAAAATCGTGGCCACCGCCTGAAACCCTCCACAGAAAAACAGTACCGCAGCATATTACAGAATTATTCCGGTGACTGGATGGCCCATACCCTCGCCAGTATTTCCCGCGAACGGGTGGAACAACGGCATAAGGCCATCACTGATGGGGCTGTATGGTTCGGTGCTGATAAAACCACGTTACGGGCTGGGGTTGGTACAGGAAGCAAGGCACAGGCCGATTTATGGGCGCGTGCGCTACGTGCTGTGTGTCGGTTTGCGCATGATCATTACCGTGATGATGCGGGTAATACTCTTTTACCGGATCCGCCGACTCTGGTACTGAGCACCAAGCGCCAGTGGCACGGAACGGTAAGAAAAACGGAACGTATCCGCCTGCATGATTTTCCCCGCTGGTTTGCTGCTGTAGCTGCTGTGCGCGACCAGGGCGAACAGGAAAGGGATGATATAGCTGTTACGGTATGTGATGCCGTGGAAATGGCACTGTTTACCGGACTGAGGAAATCAGAAGTTTTTGGCCTTACGTGGGATCGCGTGAATATGGGCGGTCGCTTTTTCTGGATAGACACCACGAAAAACGGGGATCCGCTTGAACTGCCGATCACTGATACGTTGCGGAAAATGTTTCTTCGCAGGCTAAAAAACAAAGCTGCTGATGATGTGCTGGTGTTTCCTGGCGTGAAGGGAGTGATTCAGGAGACACGGCACATCATAGACCGGATAAGCGCGGCTACCATTCCTGAGGCGAACGATGAAATGCTCTTCCCTGTCCCGTTTAAGTGGCACGACGCACGCCGGACGTTCGGAACGGTTGCTGAGCTGGTGGGCGTGGGTAATTACATCCTCAAGCGCCTGATGAATCACCGCACTATGCGAAGTGCCGACGTAACGCAGGGGTATTTACATTTCGGTGCTGATGAACTGCTGGAGCCAGCATCACGGATAGAACGGGCAATTCTGGAACATGCCGGGCTGGTGGAGAGTAAAAAATCTATCGATGCGCAATTACTTTCCGCACTGGAGGGCATGAGTGATGATGAAAAACGTCGTTTACTATTTGCTATAGTACAAGAAAAGAATGACATATATGGGTGATAACAATATATCGGTCAAACAATATATTATTTATTCGGTTATGAATGATTTAATTACTGGTGGGCGAGACTCTTCAGTTTTAAACGTTCCTGTATCTTTATCCCCGAAAAACTCCACCATAGAGGCTATAAAACGCTTGATTGATGATATAAGAGATTATTTTTATAAATCAAAGTATCCAACAAGAGAATTTCTTTTGTGTTATGGTTTAGAATTAAGAGAAATCGAGCAATATCCTATTGAATTAGCTATAAGAATGGATTCATGTGGTTTTTTAATATTTGATAGTAAACTATCTTGTCAGGTTGTCGATACTTTAAATTCAGCAGTTGCATTGTACCATGTCGGAATGCGTAATCACGCAGACAAACTTACTAGGGTTGGTGTTGAGTTATTGCTTAATGACTTTTTTGAAGAAATTATATCGAACCATGAAAAAGATAAAAAAATAAAAGATGCTTTATCCTTATCACAGAAAGAAAAAGCGCGCAAACCAAGAAATCATTATTACAATGAAGTTATGCACGTAATTAAACTAACATGGGAAAAGTACCCTAAAGCCAGTAAAACAGGTTTATTGAACGAGCTTTCTGTTTACTATCATGGGAAAGTAAGTAAAAACACTCTGGATAAATGGATTAAAGAATCAGGAGCACAACCACCAAGACCTGATAAATATTCTTCGTTTGAACTTGTTCACCCCCAATAGCTGGCTAGTGTATCTTAATAGCTGGCTATTAAGGCTAAATAACTGGTAACCTCCCCACAGCAACTGGCTATTGGGCTAAAAACAAAATACCCATTGATTGATATTTATCACCGTTGTTACTTAGAAGTACACGGTGATAGATATGAATTTAAAGAAATCTGATTTATCAACTGACCGCCTTACACGTGCTGAAGCTGCTGCCTACCTTGGCGTTAACAATCAAACGCTGGCGAACTGGGCCTGTACTGGCAAGGTAAAAATCCCTTTCCATAAGCTGGGGCGCAAAGTGCTGTATATGCGCACTGATCTCGATGCTTATCTTGCATCCACTCGCAGAACGCAGACGGTGTAAGGGGGAGTGATGGCACATAAAACAAAGGCGACCGCAGAGGGCCGCCAGTGGCATAACACTAAACTTGAGCATATCCAGAATACCAGGTTGTTGGCTGGTGGGCAATGCTATCAGTCTGGCTCGATTCGCTGCCATGCCTGCAATGAGCGTATTTTCCTAGAATACTCTTTAAGGTACTTCTCAAGGATAAACGCACATGGTGCGAATCTCTCCGGTTCATGTTCGTTTACCGCATTTTTGCGTTGTTTTTTCTTGGATGAGGATAATTTCTTTAATGATTTGTCAGTCATCGTAGATACCTGTAACCCTGTGCGCCACAGTTCACCGCACCACGGCGCTGGTGATGGTTACTCCTGCTCTTTGGCCTTGCGCCGCTGGCGGCGTTTGATCTCATCAAGGATTTTTCTTGGTAAGAAGCCTGCTGGTTTATTCTCTGGTAGAGAAAGTTTGTTATCGGTCTGCTTTTCAGTCATACATCAGCCTTTAGGTTCAATGCCGCGTCGCTTTAGTTCGGCACGAGCTAATTCTTTAAACCAATTGCCGAGGGTTAGGCCATCGGCGGTTGCTGCCTCGTTTACTTGCTGGCGTAGTTCTTTGCTAATTCGTATCTGGAATGTCGGCGACCATCCCTCGCCGCGTGGTGATTTATCCCGCTTTAATGTTGACATGTACGTACGTAACTCCTATTATCATCAATATTACGTACGTACATTAACAGTAAGTGCAACAAAAAACAAAGCCCCGCAAGTGTCGTTACCACTCGCAGGGCTTCTAACCACCAACGATAACGAGAGTATCGAGGTAGCTATGAGAAATCATACCATACACCCGCAAGGGCGGGATTCGCACAACCTGAATAAATTCGCCTGGCGTTTTATCGCCCTGAGCGCCGCAAAACCGCGTGTGATTACCATCGTGGCCACCAGCGAACAGGAAGCACGCCAGCAATCCCCGGCTGGCTGCGTGATGGTATTCGCCGCCCGTATTCGTCAGGGGGTGTGCCATGCCTGATATGTCAAATTACCAGTACCTGATTAATCCGCATTTTAACTGTGAGCATGATATTGCTAAAAAGGTTTATTCCGCTGCGGATGTGGCGACTGACAATATATCAATGGCCGTTGCGTCAATTGGTAGCCTGATGTGGCATGCGTCAGAAAATGAGGACTATGACGAAAAGGCCATGCGCATTGATATGGGTAATATCGGTTTGTTACTGGCAATGCTTGGACATTTTGATATTTCGTTACGGTGCACCATTGAAAATGCCACAGATGCATTAAATGCCATAAAGAAAGCGAATACTGATTCAAATCGGGGATAAATAATCATGAGAACGTATTTATCTGGCTTGACTGCCAGCGGTTATGCACATCCCAAAATTATCCCCGGCGCTATTTATCGGGATAAGAACGGCAACAGAGTAACAGTAAAATCGATAATGTTTGACCGTGTGTATTTTATTCGTGATGGCTATTCATTTCATAGTTCGCTGAACGTGGAGATCTTTATTAGCAGATTCAGGCGGGAAATCCCGCTTTCCAGAAATAACCATGTGTCACGTGTGAATGTGGATAAAAAACTACAGGAACTGAAAAACATGATTGCCGCGTGGAGAGAGCAGAAATGAAAAAAGCGCCAAATTTAAAACACCAGCCACGTGACAAAATGACGGAAGTCATCATTTTTGCGGGTAGTGATGCGTGGGCACATGCGAAGCAGTGGCAGGAACAGGACGGGCGACTGGCTGGCGATAACGTGCCTCCTGTCTGGCTTGGAGAGCAACAACTTGCCGAACTGGACAACCTGCAAATCGTACCGGACGGACGCTATCGTGTGCGTCTCTATCAGGCGGGGTTATTGCGTCCGGGGCTTGTTAATACCATCGGGCAGAAACTGGCAGCGGCCGGTGTCAGGGATGCTGATTATTATCCTGAAGGAATGCACAGCCAGAAACGGGAGAACTGGCGCGAATATCTGGAACGTGAACGGGCAGAGCAGGCGGAAAAGAAAAAGGTAGTTGAACTGCCTGTAAAGAAAAAAGAGCGGGTAAAAGACGATAACGCTTCATCACTGGCGCTTAACCAGATGGGAGCAAGTCAACGCGGCGAAGTTCTCCTGGCACATTATGGCGGTGAACTGGCGATTCATGCCGACTCTGATACTGTTCACCATTACAACGGCGTTGTATGGGAGCCAGTACAGGATAAAGAATTACAGCGAGCTATGGCACAGATTTTCATTGATGCGGAGATCAGCTATTCGCAGAACGCCATTAAATCGGCGGTCGATACCATGAAGTTAAGTTTGCCTGTTATGGGGAATACAGCCCGTAACCTGATTGGATTCAGTAACGGGGTATTTGATACCAGAACAGGTAATTTTCGGGAGCATAACAAAAACGACTGGTTGTTAATTGCCAGTGAATTACCTTTCAGCCCACCAGCAGAGGGGGAAACGCTGGCAACACATGCGCCGAATTTCTGGAAGTGGTTACGCCGTTCGGTGGCTGAGAATGACCGCAAGGCGGATCGCGTACTGGCTGCATTATTCATGGTGCTGGCGAACCGGTACGACTGGCAGTTATTCATTGAGGTAACAGGTCCAGGGGGAAGTGGTAAAAGCGTGATGGCGGAGATTTGCACCATGCTGGCGGGTAAGGCCAACACAGTATCGGCAAGCATGAAGGCGCTGGAAGATGCAAGGGAACGCGCGTTAGTGGTTGGCTTTTCGCTGATTATCATGCCGGATATGACCCGCTACGCTGGTGATGGGGCAGGGATTAAGGCTATTACAGGCGGTGACAAGGTGGCAATTGACCCGAAACACAAAGCCCCCTACTCAACGCGTATTCCGGCAGTAGTGCTGGCGGTTAACAATAACGCCATGTCATTCAGTGACCGCAGCGGGGGGATCTCACGTCGTCGGGTGATATTCAATTTTTCGGAAGTTGTACCGGAGAACGAACGCGATCCAATGCTGGCGGAAAAAATAGAAGGTGAGCTGGCGGTAGTGATTCGCCATCTGCTTACACGGTTTGCTGACCAGGACGAAGCCAGACGCCTGTTATATGAGCAGCAGAAATCTGAAGAAGCACTGGCGATAAAGCGAGAGGGGGATTCGCTGGTGGACTTCTGCGGCTATCTCATGGCGTCGGTAATGTGTGATGGCCTGTTAGTGGGTAATGCTGAAATTGTGCCATTCAGCCCACGCAGGTATCTCTATCATGCCTATCTGGCTTATATGAGGGCACATGGGTTTGGTAAACCTGTAACACTGACGCGCTTCGGTAAAGATATGCCGGGGGCAATGGCGGAATATGGCAGGGAGTATATGAAACGGAAAACGAAGCACGGTTTGCGTTCAAACGTGACACTGACGGAGGAATCAGAAGACTGGATGCCATCATGTGTATCGGTCACTAATGACGATAGCTAAAATTAAACTTATGGAATAACTGTTCACCACTGTTCACCCTGTCATAAATATCTTTTATATCAGTATATTATAGGGTGAACAGTTATTTATGAACTGTTCACCAAACTATTCACTGTTCACCTTTTTGATTGTTTATTGAGCTTCAAGGGTGAACAGTGGTGAACAGTTGGTGAATAGTTTTTGTGAAACTGTTCACCCCTTAACATTATGAATTAAAAGAGAAAATATCAAAAGGTGAACAGGTGAAGGGTTAAAACGCAAAAATTTTAATTTACTGCTGTGAGATAAAGCCTATGACAGCGAAGCACACCAAAACAACAGGCGGGGAATGATGATCCGTACGGGGATAACATACCGTTTTAAGCAACGAGTGACAGAAGCCGGAGCAATCCGGCTTTTTTATGGGTCCTCCCGGTGTAGTGACCTGCCACGGGGCGGGAGCGGCGCGGAAAAAGGCTGGTTTTTGCATTTTCATGGCGGCGGCAGCATGTGTGATAATTTATTGATAATTAAAAGTTATTTCTGTTTTCACCTGTACAATATTTTTTTCTCCCTGTCATTAGACCAGTTTGCAATTAATTGAAATATATAAATAAATCTGTTTTTCACCTGCCAGGTGGAGTTGCCTGTGTCAAAACGTGTTCAGATGGCGGGATATTTATGCCGGATTTTCTCCGGCTTTTTTGTGTCTGAATCTCATTAATCTGTTTTTATGATAGAAATATGTTTATCTACCACTTTTATCGATCAATAATGTGCACAGTTTAGTCAGTAAGAGGAAGTTACTGTGAGTTGTATTAATGACCTGAACACGGGCGATATCAGGGGTGGTTCCGTTCATCTGGATGCGCAGACCGTTATGCGCCTTAAGCAGTACAGGATCGACCATATAAATCATCATCCTGACAAACCATTACCAGGTGTGGCGCAGATTGTCAGACATGCCGTAAACACCTGGCTTAATCAGAATGGTTTTGCATCGGTGGGGGAATAATGAATCGCTGGTACACCATTAAGGCGGCGGATGTTCGCGGAGCGGCGGATATATCTATCTATGAGGAGATTGGCGGCTTCGGTGTTACTGCAAAGCAGTTCGCGGAAGACCTGAAAGCCCTTGGCGATGTTTCACATATCAATCTGAGGATCCATTCACCAGGTGGTGATGTGTTTGAAGGCATCGCCATCTATAACCTGCTACGGAATCATCCGGCAGACATTACGGTTTATATCGATGGTGTTGCGGCTTCAATGGCTTCGGTGGTCGCAATGGCTGGCGATCGTGTAGTGATGCCGGAGAACGCCATGATGATGATCCATAAACCGTGGGGGATCTCTGGCGGAAATGCTGGCGATATGCGTGATTATGCTGATTTGCTGGATAAGGTGGAAACCGTGTTAATCCCTGCTTATGCCAGAAAAACGGGCAAATCAGCACAGGAAATTACCGCCATGCTGGAGGATGAAACCTGGATGGATGGGAAAGAATGCCTTAAGCACGGTTTTGCTGATGAATTGTTGCCATCCGTCAGAGCAATGGCGCGAATTGAATCGAAACGTACAGGAGATTTTTTACATATGCCGGAAACCATTAAAGGAATGATTACACCGCCACAGGGAGCGGCAAATATTGCTGGTAATGAACAGAAACGCATCAATGGAATAAGTGAAGTGTTTAGCCTGTTCGGCAGTCGTTACGACGGGATCAAAATGGCGTGTCTGGAAGATGCATCATGTACACCGGAAATGGCCCGTGAAAAGCTGTTGAACGAGCTGGGGCGCGAGTCCACGCCATCCAATAAAAATACCCCGCCTCATATCTATGCCGGAAACGGAAACATAACAGGTGATGCAATTCGTCAGGGGCTTTATTCCCGTCTTGGGTATGAACGCCCTGAACGAGGCAACCCTTACGCGATGATGAGCCTTTTTGAAATGGCCCAGGCATCACTGGTTGATCGTGGTATCACTGTGAGTGGTTTTATTAATCGCTCGCAGGTTGTTAATGCGGCTTTTACACACAGCAGCAGTGATTTTTCTCATATTCTGGCTGGTGGGGCTGAAAAATCTGTACTGAAAGGCTGGCAGGACAGCGGCGAAACGTTCCAGAAATGGACGCGTACCGGTTCGCTTTCAAACTTTCATGAAGCAAAGCGCGTTGGTCTGAATGGTTTTTCAAAGCTGGATAAAGTACCGGAAGGTGCGGAATATAAATACATCACCACCAGCGATAAAGGTGTACCTATTGCGCTGGCCACGTACGGGAATATTTTTTCCGTTACCCGTCAGGCCATTATCAACGATGACCTGACCCAGTTAACTACAATCCCCATGGCGATGGGACGCGCAGCCGCCAGAACAGTTGGCAATCTGGTTTATCTCCTGTTAACCAGCAACGGCAAGTTTACGGATGGTAAAGCGTTATTCCATGCCGATCATAAAAATCTTATTGCGAAGGATATGGACATGGTGGGGCTTGATGAAGCCCGTAAGCTGATGCGCCTCCAGGAGGATGCTAACGGCGACTCACTGAATATTACCCCTGCTTTTGTTCTGGTCCCTGCCGCGCTGGAATCTGCCGCGCGTCGCGCCATTCTGTCATCGTCATCAGTCTTTCCGGTTGGTGATGAGGGCACTATCAATCAGAACCCCGGCATCATTAACGTGGTGAAAGATATGGCAGAAGTAATTGTTGAGCCACGTCTTGATAAGGCCAATAGCAAGGAATGGTATGTAGCCGCAGCTAAGGGGATGGACACAATAGAAGTCGCTTATCTTGATGGTATGGATACGCCATATCTTGAGGAGCAGGTGGGCTTTACTGTTGATGGTGTCGCCTGGAAGGTGCGCATAGATGCAGGTGTCGCGGCCCTCGATTATCGTGGATTGCTGAAATCGAATGGAGCATGACAACAAGGCGGTACTTTGAACACGTGGGGCGGCGAGCTGCCGCACCATATTCCTGAACAACTGAGCAAACGAGAGAGGTATACCGACAAATGGCAGCGACGCACACACTCCCTCTGGCGTCACCAGGCATGGCACGCATCTGCCTTTACGGGGATTTACAACGATTTGGCCGCCGCATCGATCTGCGTGTGAAAACGGGGGCCGAAGCCATCCGGGCGCTGGCCACACAGCTCCCGGCGTTTCGTCAGAAACTGAGCGACGGCTGGTATCAGGTACGGATTGCCGGGCAGGATGTCAGCACGTCCGGATTAACGGCGCAGTTACATGAGACTCTGCCTGATGGCGCTGTGATTCATATTGTTCCCAGAGTCGCCGGGGCCAAGTCAGGTGGTGTATTCCAGATTGTCCTGGGAGCAGCCGCCATTGCCGGATCATTCTTTACCGCCGGAGCCACCCTTACAGCATGGGGGGCAGCCATTGGGGCCGGTGGTATGACCGGTATCCTGTTTTCTCTCGGTGCCAGTATGGTACTTGGTGGTGTGGCGCAGATGCTGGCACCGAAAGCCAGGACGCCCACGGCAGCAAGTACAGATAACGGCAAACAGAACACCTATTTCTCCTCACTGGATAACATGGTTGCCCAGGGCAATGTTCTGCCCGTTCTGTACGGTGAAATGCGCGTGGGGTCGCGGGTGGTCTCTCAGGAGATCAGCACGGCAGACGAAGGGGATGGCGGCCAGATTGTGGTGATTGGTCGCTGATACAAAACGTTTTATGTAAAACCGCCTGCGGGCGGTTTTGTCGCTCATGGAGCATAAACAATAGTGACAGTCGCCTTTTTTGGGTGGGTCCTCCCGGTGAGGTGGCCTGCCACGGGGCGGGAGCGGCGCGGAAAAAGGCTAGTTTTTGCATTTTCATTCGTCATCATCATCTTTATATGATATTGAATTTTAAGTATTTTTATTTTTAGTATGTTAATTTTGCTTGTTTTATGCTCAACATATAGCGCATTTTTTGACCTCTTCTGAAAGTTGTTCGCAAGATGCATGTTTAAAACATTCTGGAGCGGGTATGGATCGAGAACTGAAAAATCTGATGCTGAACATTAATCAACTGGCGGCGATAGCGGGAATATGTCGTCAGACTGCGGCGGCAAGGTTGAAAAACATCCAGCCAGCCGGAGGGCATGACAAGCTGAAACTCTATCGGGTGACTGACATTCTGACCTGTTTTCTTGATCTTCCCGTTCCGGCATCACTGGAAGAAATGGAGCCACATGACCGTAAGGCCTGGTATCAGTCCGAACGTGAGCGCCTCAGGTTCGAACAGGAAACGGCGCAACTCATACCCGCCGATGATGTGCGAAAAGAGATGGCTATATGGGGGGAAATCGTAAGCGAGGAACTGGCAAAACTCCCCAATATTCTGGCACGTGATGCCGGGCTTAAACCGATGGCAGTAAACAGAGTGCAGTCAATTATTGACGATTTGTGTAATCAGATTATCAGCCGGATGGTAAAAAATGACGTAGTGAATGAGGTCGCAAAACAGGCATGATAATGACCGAATCTGAAATACTGCGATTAATCCGCTGTGCTGGTGGAATCAGCCAGTTGGCTGACGAACAGGCCGCGCAGCCGGATACAGTCACCGCTGAAAATTACGCGCGTGTGGTGGCTGAGGTGATGCGCCGTGACGGTATTGAGCTTAACGGCGTGGATATGCGCAACATACGAACCAGAGTTCTTGAGTTGCTGGCATACCGTCGCCGTTCTCAACAACGGAGGGAGAGCGCGAAAAATACTTACCAGTGGAAGAAGCCGGAACGGCTGCGGCGGTAACTTGCTGATATTCCCGATAACGCAAAATTGCGTTGGCTGGTGGGTGAGTTGCAGATCTGCAACTCGACCATGAAATTACGGAAACTACCCGTAGTTTGGGTAGTAAGAGCAACACCCAGATTTTGGGGGTTACTTGTGATACCCATATTTTGGTTATCAGAGGAAGAAATATCGTTTCTCATATGTGAGTACCGAGGGCGGAATTCCGCCTTCGGTTACTTATTGTGCCCATGCACAGGGAGGGGCGGGTCAAATCTCTGTACCCTGACGTCTTCCGGACTGCCAGCCCCATCGATTTTTTATACCCGCGAAAAATGAAAAACGCTTCACGCTGGTGGGCCTGATGCCGATATGGGGATCCACATAACGGATTATCCGTGATTATCGACCAGCTATCATGTCGGATAGTTAAAGTTTCATGACAGGTATGATGTTGCGTAACTTGTTGTTTTTATACCTGCTTATACTCTGTCACGGTATCCTATAGGTATCCTAGAAAAAACGAAGGGGTCACGCTGTTAACGTAACCCCTTGATAGATATGGTGGCCCCTGTTGGGTTTGAACCAACGACCAAGCGATTATGAGTCGCCTGCTCTAACCACTGAGCTAAGGGGCCATGGTAGCGGATTATAAAGTAACTCCGTGTCGCAATCCAGCCATTACCGCGCGGCTGCTGTTTTTATAAACAATGTGTTTTCAATTCGTTATACTTCCTGCGGGTTGTGTTGTTCAGGAGTTAATATGGTTGACGATATTCTTGCGCCAGGATTGCGTGTGGTGTTTTGTGGCATCAATCCGGGTCTTTCTTCCGCGGAGTCTGGTTTTCCGTTTGCCCATCCGGCGAATCGCTTCTGGAAGGTGATTTATCAGGCCGGGTTTACCGACCGTCAGTTGAAGCCGCAGGAAGCGCAGCATCTGCTGGATTATCGTTGTGGCGTCACCAAACTGGTTGACAGGCCAACGGTGCAGGCTAATGAAGTGTCAAAGCAGGAATTGCACGCAGGTGGGCGCAAGCTAATTGAAAAAATTGAGAATTATCAGCCGCAGGCGTTGGCGATTCTGGGTAAGCAGGCGTATGAACAGGGATTCAGTCAGCGAGGCGTGCAGTGGGGGAAACAAACGCTGACCATTGGTTCGACGCAGATTTGGGTATTGCCGAATCCCAGCGGTTTAAGTCGAGTTTCTCTGGAGAAACTGGTTGAGGCATATCGGGAGTTGGATCAGGCACTGGTAGTGCGTGGGCGATAAAAAACGCCACCAGAAAGGTGTAATGCCGATCAGTTAAGGATCAGTTGACCGATCCAGTGGCTGTGTAAGAATCCGGAAACGCTCACTCGTTTCCGGATTTTTTTATGCACATTGGACAGGCCCTTGATCTGGTATCCCGTTACGATTCTCTGCGTAACCCACTGACTTCTCTGGGG
>NZ_PTSB01000069.1:0-1818 GCF_002965125.1 Escherichia sp. MOD1-EC6162 | reverse complement strand
GGATGACGGGCAGTTCCGGTGGGGTATACGGTCCTGCGGGAATTTCACTGGTTAAAAACCAGTTCTGGTTGTCGCTTTTTACCACGTTGTAGTCATAGGGACCGGCAACAATACGACCTTCTTTACTGAAAACGCCCTCTGACAGGCCGTCAACCTCCACAATTTTTATCCCTTCCAGAGTATCCGCGCCCAGACCGCCCGCATTGTTGACCATGACGCGGGTACTACCGGAAGTATCACCTTTTACGATGAGTTTATCCGTTACGGAATTATCATCGCCTAATACCGTATGCATGACTAACAAACCATCATTGGCAGTATAGTTACCGTTAATGGTCAGTGTGGTCGGCGTGAACTCGTGGCCATTTTCATATGCAGACAATGTTGCTGTTCCAGCCAGTGCCAGCGTTTTTAACGTTTGTGAATAACCGTTTAAATCGAGATCTCCACCGCTGTCGACAATATAATCGGAGTTGGGGCTGAAGGTATCTACTTTACCAGCGCGTAGGCTGCCTTTAGTTATATAGGTATCACCAGTATAGATATTCGAGCCGGATAATGTGGTTGTTCCGGAACCTACCTGGTTAACCTGGCCTTTACCGTCTATGTATGAGGTCAGAACAAAATCAGCGTTGGTGTGATTAAAGTTTAATATTGAAGTGGTTGACGCATTTGTCCCCCCTAAATAAATTCGGGGTGTATTAATTGAACCAGCAGGCTGCGCAGCCTCACCTTGCGCACCTCCAATATTTAACATTCCTGTTCCGTTAGAGGAGACACCAACCCAGATATATGAATTCGCATTGATTACACCATCGTTGCTGACAGTGAGAATTCCGGTAGTATCAGAAACGGAAGATGTATTATATCCGCCAAGAAGTATATATGGAGCATTTACTGTTGAATTTTTGTCGGCAACCAGAACTTCTCCATAGCTACTCTGGTTAGCTGACAGAGAAGAATGGGCGTCAACATACCCAATATTCATTTGAGTCAGGGAAGTGAGTGTTCCGCCATTAGTAACAGATACTTTCCCTGTTCCCTGATCGCCAACAATAGCAATTTTAGAGGTGACTGATGAGCTTTCCCCATCAATAACCAACGTCCCCCTGGCATCACCATAAAACTCACCAACTCTTATTGATTGCAGGCCACTTATCTTACTACCTTCTAACACATATAACGTACCGGAGCCTTCGTTAGTGCCTAAAAAAATATTAGAGGAAGGTGTGTCGAACTGCCAGTTGGTATGGTTTGTTAAAGTGATGGAGCCTTCAGCATTATTACCAATGCTGGCTGCTGAAGTGGTAAGTGAAAGATTATCAATGAGTAATGAACCATTAGAGTCTTCACCTACTTTCAATGAGTTAAAATGCTCCCATCCGGGATCGTAGCCTTCTGACGCAATGAGTTTTATCTCTTCATTATTATTAATGACAACATTACTATCTGAATTTACAGGTGGGGTGATAGCCAAGGATACTGGCGTAAATAATATGGTATAAATGGCTATCGCCCGTGTCGATAAGCTTTTTTTTTCTGATTTCATATCACTCACTTTTATCCTTAAAAATTAAATGGCGAAATGCTTTTTTATTGCACATCTTTTCTTCCTGAAACCTTGCAAGGCGTAAGTATGCAATTCTCTAAATAAGAATATCTGTAACAGAGGCTGCAATAAATATATTAAAGTGTTAGTTATTTATTGCATTGATAGCTTTTTGTGGTTTGTCATCGATGTCAATATGTTAACATGGTATTTCTGAAAAAAATAATAATAAATCGTCTTAAGAACTATAAAGGTGCAATAAGTAAAGC
>NZ_PTSB01000068.1:0-1954 GCF_002965125.1 Escherichia sp. MOD1-EC6162 | reverse complement strand
TGTCAACGACGGATGAAAAGTGATCCACTTATATCTCCACCAACGGCCCAATATTGATCCACCGTTTTACTCAGGATTAGCTTCAGCTATAACCCCGGCCTTTCGTTTCTGTCTGAGTCGATAGCTTTCTCCTTTGATTTGAACGACATGTGAGTGGTGTAAGATACGGTCCAGCATCGCTGAGGTCAGTGCTGCATCACCGGCGAACGTTTGATCCCACTGCCCGAACGGCAGATTGGATGTCAGGATCATTGCGCTCTTTTCGTAACGTTTAGCGATGACCTGGAAGAACAGTTTTGCTTCTTCCTGACTGAACGGCAGATAGCCTATTTCATCAATGATGAGCAGGCGGGGGGCCATTACTCCACGCTGAAGCGTCGTTTTATAACGGCCCTGACGTTGTGCCGTAGATAACTGAAGTAACAGATCTGCTGCTGTTGTGAAGCGAACTTTGATACCTGCACGGACTGCTTCATAGCCCATCGCTATTGCCAGATGGGTTTTCCCCACACCTGATGGCCCCAGTAATACGATATTTTCATTACGTTCTATGAAGCTGAGTGAGCGTAACGACTGGAGTTGCTTCTGCGGTGCTCCGGTGGCGAATGTGAAGTCATACTCTTCGAACGTTTTCACCGCCGGGAAGGCTGCCATTCGGGTATACATCGCCTGTTTACGTTGATGACGTGCCAGTTTTTCTTCATGAAGCAGATGCTCCAGGAAGTCCATATAACTCCATTCCTGGTCTACTGCCTGTTGTGACAGCGCAGGCGCTGCGCTTATAAGGCTTTCCAGTTGCAACTGCCCGGCGAGCGCCATCAGTCGTTGATGTTGCAGTTCCATCATCACGCCACTCCTCTGCAGAATGAGTCGTAGATGGAGAGTGGATGATGCAGGGGGTGTTTGTCGAAGTTCACCAGATTTTCACCAGGATGCACGTCATACTCTTTTTTCTCCGGAGGCAGTGCCATCATGGACTGCTGCTCTTCGAGCCAGCGATCGCAGGGACGGGCCTGGATTGTTTCATGCTTTCGTTGGTTAGCGACATCGTGCAGCCAGCGCAGACCGTGGCGGTTGGCTGTTTCAACATCGACAGTGATCCCCATCGGGCGCAGGCGAGTCATTAGTGGGATGTAAAAACTGTTACGGGTGTACTGCACCATCCGTTCCACCTTACCTTTAGTCTGTGCCCTGAAGGGGCGACACAGTCGGGGAGAGAAGCCCATCTCCTTGCCGAACTGCCACAGCGAAGGATGGAACCGGTGCTGACCGGTCTGATATGCGTCACGTTGCAGAACCACAGTTTTCATATTGTCATACAACACTTCGCGCGGCACACCACCAAAGAAGCGGAACGCATTACGATGGCAGGTCTCCAGCGTGTCATAACGCATATTGTCAGTGAATTCGATGTACAACATTCGGCTGTATCCGAGAACAGCAACGAACACGTGAAGCGGTGAGCGACCATTACGCATAGTGCCCCAGTCAACCTGCATCTGTCGTCCGGGTTCAGTTTCGAACCGAACGGCAGGCTCCTGCTCCTGAGGAACCGAGAGAGAACGAATGAACGCCCTGAGAATGGTCATTCCGCCACGATATCCCTGGTCTCTGATCTCGCGAGCGATTACCGTTGCCGGGATTTTGTAAGGATGAGCATCGGCGATGCGTTGACGAATATAATCCCGGTATTCATCCAGGAGTGAAGCAACAGCAGGTCGCGGTGTATATTTTGGCGGCTCAGATTTTGCCTGCAAATAACGTTTAACGGTATTGCGGGAGATCCCCAGTTCTCTGGCAATCGCCCGGCTACTCATTCCCTGCTTGTGCAGGATTTTAATTTCCATAACTGTCTCAAAAGTGACCATAAGCTCTCCTGAATCAGGAGAGCAGATTACCCCCTGGATCTGATTTCAGGCGTTGGGTGTGGATCACTATTGCACCGTTCGTGACA
>NZ_PTSB01000067.1:0-2132 GCF_002965125.1 Escherichia sp. MOD1-EC6162 | reverse complement strand
GCCTCGTCATAGTTGTAACGACGCAGCAGTAAAGGTGCAGTATCAGGGAAATGCTGATAAATCTGTGTCACCCGCCGGGGATGCGCCGCCAGTTCGTAATACAGACGGATGCACGGACGCTGCTGTTCGCCGCGGATTTCAGTGATGCGCCCCCGGTCGTCGTAGTACAGATTCAGACAGTTGCTGTTACGGTCGCCCAGCATTTTCAGCCGCTGGCGCTGCGGGTGATGCGGGTCGCCTTCAAACAGAAAAAAATGTCCATCATCGCTGCTGATAAGCCAGTGCCCCTGCTCACCACGCCGTACTGCCAGTCCTTCACCGGGGCTGTAAAATCCGCTCCCCGGCAGCACGGCTTCCATATCCAGCCGTCGCCCCATACCCGACACAAAGGTCATGCAGTTTTCGTCCGCGTTACCCGGTGTGCGCTCGAGGCTGACTTCATACATCACGCTCCAGCCCTGACCGAACATCCCATCCGTGCGTTCGTCACGACTGCTGTACACACGCTGCCAGTCCAGCGGAAAGTGGCCCGGCAGGCTGAAATCGAAGTCATCATCATCAGCCAGGTATTTGGCCCCGGTGGCGGCGTTGACCGGATGCGGGAGGGCGCTGATGGCCTTCTGCGTCATCATGCTCATCCCGATACCGGCAGCAAAACAGGCGATTTTAGAAAGCATTTTGCCCGGGCGAAGAAACATCAGCGCCACGGTTGCCACCAGGGTTATCTGCGACCTGCCGCTTCTGATATCCCTGACCACCAGTAACGGACCGCCAATGCGGACATCCGGTGACACAAACGCCCCGTCCCCCGGCGCATTCACCACCCTGGCCTCGCAGGTACAGCGTGCCCCGCTGCGTGCCGCTGGCTGACTGTTGACACGCACATCCCGCGCACCTTCCGCGATATATTCCGCCGCGGGCGGTTCGTCATCACCTTTGAACAGATTACTGATACTACCAATAACCGCATTCACTCCCTGAAAGGCGGTTTCCAGCAGACCGTCCGGACTCAACAGGTTAAGGGCCGTTCCCAGAGGGTCATCCAGAAAGGCGGCTTTTTTTTGTGCGAGTAACTGAGTCAGTGAGGAAGGATGTTTATGGCAGTCGATTTTATCGTCAGGGGTCGGGGTGGAGCCAGGTGCCGCACTGGCCACGGTGGGCTGCCATAGTTCCGACACAAAATGTGTCACGCCATCCACCATCTCAGAACGCCCTTCTTCCGTACTGAGCTGGTCGTGCAGCGCCCGGGACATCAGAACAGGTCCAGTCACCGGATGAACCGCCAGGGCTATTGCCCCCGCCATTTCCAGATATTCCCCGGCCACATCCCGGAACGTTCTGGCGTCCTCCTGACGCTGCGCTTCTTCCTGTTCCGCCTTCGCCTGCGCTTCCTGTGCCTCAATCTCCTGCCGCGATGCCGCTGTGGCCGCTGCCCGCGCGGCAGGTTTGCTGTTGATCAATGTGTCACCAGAGCCGGTGAGGATGTAACCTTCAATCTGAGGCGGGAAAAGCATATCTGCGAGGTCTGAACAGGCTTCGCTGACCGTTTCTGTCACGCCGGTGTACACCATCGCCACACCCGCCACAAAACCGGTCAGCAAGACAGCCGTGCACCCCATCGTGATCCCTACTGACGCCGCCAGTAACGAGGTTGCGCCGACAATGAGGGCATCAATAACGACATTTGCGGCCACTTCCAGCACCGCCCCCAGCACATCTGCCATAAACGACGTATGCAGCAGGGCATCACCCTGCCTTGCCGCCCAGAATGCATCTTCCATGTCCCGTTCCCTGTGTGATTAATGCGTCCTGGTTTCCTGCCGTATCCTGAAGCGCAGATTCTTTTTAATTTCAGCCCAGCGCGTCATGTCTGCCGGGGTCAGCGGTGTGGTTCTGGCGTAAGTGAAGGCCATCATGACCCGCTCACCCGGCAATACAAATGCCACCTGACACTGATACACCTGCTCGTTACCCCGGAGAAACTGGCTCTGTATCTCCAGCCCTTCCTCAGCGTCATTAATCCCCACGCGGGTCACCTGCACGGGCGTGTGGTGCAGTTCCCTGACCTGCTTTTCTAACTTTTTCATTTGCTGTTCAACCTGAGAGGCTAATTCGTCTCCTTCCTGCATCTG
>NZ_PTSB01000066.1:0-2148 GCF_002965125.1 Escherichia sp. MOD1-EC6162 | reverse complement strand
GCAACAGCGGGGCGTACTTTGAACAGCCGCTGCGACTGCCGGGGCAGTACTTTGACGAAGAAACGGGGCTGCATTACAATCTGTTCAGATATTATGCGCCGGAGTGCGGGCGGTTTATCAGCCAGGATCCGATAGGGCTGCTTGGCGGAATAAACCTCTATCAGTATGCGCCGAATCCGCTGGGGTGGATAGATCCCCTTGGACTTAAGTGCGGTGAAGTTAAAGAGTTTGATGTTGTTCCTTATCGACCAATTAATTCCTCTTTAGAAAACCATCATGGTGTGCTTGATATTTGGATGTCTAAGAATGTGCCATCTTATGGAGGGAAATATCCTTCAAAGTCACCAACAATTGCATTATCCGAGACTAATCATGCTGCAACAAAAAAAGTATATAGAGATTGGTTAGAGCAGAAAACCGGAAGAAGAGTTGGTGGGAAAGTGGATTGGACAACAGTAAGTAGCAGAGAAATGAAAGATCTTACTGAACGAATGTTTGATGCCGCAAATGTTCCTGTTGCCAGTAGGGAAGCATATTACCGGGCATTGAACCAGTTTATATACTCTGGGAAGTTTGATACTGTTATTTTTTAAGGTGGTAATATGAATGACATTGATGAATTACTTGACTTGATAAAAAGTGATAACAGATGTGAAGTTATTCCACCAGATGGTAATTTACCTTTGTTA
Organism: Escherichia sp. MOD1-EC6162; assembly: GCF_002965125.1. Taxonomy (NCBI): domain Bacteria; kingdom Pseudomonadati; phylum Pseudomonadota; class Gammaproteobacteria; order Enterobacterales; family Enterobacteriaceae; genus Escherichia; species Escherichia sp. MOD1-EC6162. The sequence continues at coordinate 1,459 of NZ_PTSB01000066.1, read as the reverse complement.
CCATATGATTATTTAAAATATCCTGATGATGTTATTCGTTTTTACAAAATATGTAATGGAATAAAATTGTTCTGCTCTGAAGAACAGGAAATTTCCTTCACTATTTTGAAAAATAATGAAATATTACAGGCCAATAAATTTATAGTTGGTGAGCCATGTGAGGATGATATATCATCTTCATGGTACTTAATTTGTAGGACCGATAATAACGATTATTTATCCATTGATTTTTCTACAGAAAGAAATGGACGCTGTTATGATAGCAATTATGAGATACATGGCGTTGTAGGTAGTTGTCCAATTATTGCAATGAGTTTTACAGAATTATTGAATAAATTATATAGCTCAGGTGGTCAATATATTTATTGGAAAGATGAAAATTACGGCGATGCTTATGATTAATTAAGTTAAAATTGTTATGGTAAGCCGGGTAAGAAATTAAATCTTCCCGGCTTTTTTATTATTTAACTCTCGTTCAGCACACTAAACATCCCGTCCCGCATCCCCTTAACAGCCTGTTTAACCTGATACAGTTCCCTGCGCAGTTTCTGTACTTCGTTGCTATCCGCAAGCAGGATCAGGCACCCTTCCGGGATCTTCACGATGACACCCGTGCCGATCTCAAATCCCGCTTCCCTCAGCCATTTGGCGCTGAATGCGGGCGGGTATCCGGTCATCACCCAGACGCAGGGTACAGAAGGCGGGGTGCGCAATGAGAAACAGCAGCGTGATGTGCTGGGCCGCCTGCTGCGCAGTGACACGCAGCACAGTACACGGACCTTCAGCTACAACCGTCTTGACCAGATAACGGAGGTGACGCTCACCCCCACGGAAGAAGGTGAGCGTCTGCACCACATGCAGGCGGACAGGGTGCGCTTCGCGTATGACCGCAGCGGGTGGCTGACGGCAGAGCACAGCGTACACGGCAGCATAAAATATCAGCGCGACGCGCTGGGCAACCCCACCGATATTACCCTGCCGGACGGGCAGCACCTCAGCCATCTCTATTACGGCAGCGGGCATCTGCTCCAGACGGCGCTGGACGGTATTACGGTCAGTGAATATGAGCGTGACAGCCTGCACCGCCAGGTGATGCGCACGCAGGGGGCGCTGACGACGTTCAGCGGCTACAACGCCGACAACCGGTTAAGCTGGCAGCGCAGCCTGCCTGGCGGCAGCCAGAATCCGCAGCAGGCCGGTAAGCTTCCGGCGCAGAACGACAGCGTGACGGGGCGGGATTACATCTGGAACGCAGACGGTGAAGTCAGCGGCATTAACGACAAACTGCGTGGCTGCCTGGTGTTCAGCTATGACCGGAGCGGCTGGCTGACCGGTCGTACGGGGCAGATGTACGACCATGACCATTATTATTACGACAAAGCAGGCAACCTGCTGACGGATGAATATCAGGGAGCGGTGATGGACAACCGCCTGCCGGGCTACGGGCGTGACCGTTACC
>NZ_PTSB01000065.1:0-2236 GCF_002965125.1 Escherichia sp. MOD1-EC6162 | reverse complement strand
TTACCAGGGACAGTACCTCGACAGGGAAACGGGGCTGCACTACAATCTGCACAGGTACTATGATCCGGATGTCGGGCGGTTCATAGTAACGGATCCGATAGGGCTAAGAGGCGGGTTAAACTTATATCAGTATGCGCCTAATCCAATAAACTGGATTGACCCGTTAGGCTTACAACGGCTTTGTGCATTTGGAAATAAGAGTGGGCCAAAAGGTATTCGTGAGCGAGATTTGACACCCAATGAGCATGGTTTGCTTCCTTCACAAGCAGGTAAGGTTAAACCTCAAGGTAAATCAGTGACCAGAACACCTAAAGAATCAGGTTTACAGGGGTATTATCATACTTTACCTGAAGATGTGAAAATGCCTGATGGGTTAGGTATTAAGCACGATGGGCGTGATATGCCGGGAGGGTATATGTCTCCGGGACACTCAACAGTGTATCCTACTAGAGATATGACGCCAGATGAGTTCAATGATTTGTTTAATTCATTACCATGGGAGTATGGTGGTAAAATATGAACAATTTTATAAAAAAGTTCATTGCTATAGAAGATTTTTTTAATGAAGGGACTCGTAATTTTATTGAGTTAGTCCAATGCAATGGAATCACATGGTCAAAATATGAGTTACAGGAAATCGCTCTAAACCAATACTATTATCATGTCCGTTCCCTACTTCTTGAATATGAACCTGATTTAATGTTTTTGCTGTGTTCAACAGATAGTGAATATAGAAGAGTATCTTTGAAATTAATAAAAGACGGCTTGCTTGATTTTTCTTCATCTGATTTATTTCTCGAGAAACTTATAAATATATCGATCATCGGTAATGATGAAGAAAAAAAACTGTCGAGAGATATTATAATTTCACGTGGATGGCTGTTAACTCGACATGAGTTAGTCGAAGATGCCATATCTAATTTTTATAATAATGGCTTAGACTATTATTTATATAAAGACATTGGGGAGTTCTTATATATTATAAAAAATAATGCATTGTTAAATATGCATGTAAAATTAGGAGCACATAGCCAAGATAAAGACATTGTTGAGTGGGCTAATGAACTAAAAATGAATTTAGTCGGCAGATAATTCTGCATTTGCATTCTCAATGGATGACTTTGGTTGCAAGGCGAGACTGCATTATGACTTGCTCAGATACTATGACCCGGAGTGCGGAAGATTTGCATAATCCACCGAGAATGTAAATATGCCAATAGCAGGGAAAGATCACGTAACGCAGCTTTTTTGTACTAAATAATTCGCACTAAATGTTCAATAATTGAGATATTCCTTATTACCTAAAGCTGTTTTTCATTGCTTATACATGATCAAATACTCCTTACATAATTAAGGAGAACAAAATGGAACTTAAAAAATTGATGGAACATATTTCTATTATCCCCGATTACAGACAAGCCTGGAAAGTGGAACATAAATTATCTGATATTCTACTGTTGACTATTTGTGCCGTTATTTCTGGTGCAGACGGTTGGGAAGATATAGAGGATTTTGGTGAAACGCATCTCGATTTTTTGAAGCAATATGGTGATTTTGAAAATGGTATTCCTGTTCACGATACTATTGCCAGAGTTGTATTCTGTATCAGTCCTGCAAAATTTCATGAGTGCTTTATTAACTGGATGCGTGACTGCCATTCTTCAGATGATAAAGACGTCATCACAATTGATGGAAAAACGCTCCGGCACTCTTATGACAAGAGTCGCCGCAAGGGAGTGATTCATGTTATTAGTGCGTTCTCAATAATGCACAGGCTGGTCATCGGACAGATCAAGACGGATGAGAAATCCAATGAGATCACAGCTATCCATGAACTTCTTAACATGTTGGATATTAAAGGAAAAATTATCACAACTGATGCGATGGGGTGCCAGAAAGATATTGCAGAGAAGATACAAAAACAGGGAGGTGATTATTTATTCGCTGTAAAAGGAAATCAGGGTCGGCTTAATAAAGCCTTTGAGGAAAAATTTCCACTGAAAGAATTAAATAATCCAGAGCATGACAGTTACGCAATTAGTGAAAAGAGTCACGGCAGAGAAGAAATCCGTCTTCACATTGTTTTCGATGTCCCTGATGAACTTATTGATTTCACGTTTGAATGGAAAGAGCTGAAGAAATTATGCGTGGCAGTCTCCTTTCGGTCAATAATAGCAGAGCAAAAGAAAGAGCCAGAAATGACGGTCAGATATTATATCAGTTCTGCTGATTTAAC
>NZ_PTSB01000064.1:0-2476 GCF_002965125.1 Escherichia sp. MOD1-EC6162 | reverse complement strand
TTACCAGTCGGCGTAAGGTATCAGCGGCTGCGGCGGTAAATCCATGTCGCCCTGCCATCCGGCGGCGGAATACCGTACATAGAGCAGGAAATGGCTGGGCGCATAATCTTTCGCCTGCTGGATATCGATTGCCGTACCGACAAACCAGTTGGATGTGACACGGCGTTCAAGTAATGCCCGCGCCGTGTAGCCAAAGCCCTGACTGCTGCCACCGTCGTTGGTCTGGCCGGCTGCATCGTCTTTCCAGTCAGTCGGGATCAGGTTCATCAGCGGATAACGCGGCATGGTTTTGGTTCGTGAATGCGACCACGAGCCAGACGCCCCCAGCTCCCACGACCAGTTTTCCGTCCGCTCACGCCACATCACCGGTACGGCAAACGACAGGTATTCCTGCGGGCTGTAGTAACCGCCCTGACCGAGTGAGTACCCACTCAGGTCTTTGTCGTAATGCCAGATCATATTGTTCAGACCAATGGTGACGCGGCGATTGTTCTGGTTGATGACTTTATAGTAATAGCCCGTCATCCAGCGCACGCGCCAGTTATCTTCGACATTTTTGCCGGTTAACTGGTCGCCGCTAAGCGATGCCCAGACGCCGTTCGCTTCACCTTTATCGTAGCTCAGGCTTAGCCCCACGCCATCAGCACGCACGCCGCCCCATTTTTTCCCGGTGTTGCCCGGGGAGTCTTTTTGCCCGCCAAAGGCCAGCAAGGAACTGGAGATGGGGCGACGATGGGCGTTAATGGTGTAACCAAGCGGCCCCACGTCGTCGCTGTAACTGATGCCGCCAACGACATCCACCACGTTGAAGCCCATCGGCGTGGTGCCGATATCCCAGCTCCAGACGTCATTGCGCCAGCCGACAGCAACGCTGGCACCGGAATCCGACTGACTGCGATTGCCGCTACAATCCTGTAACGTACAGGTGCCCCAGTTGTTATCCCATTTACCCTCAGCGTCGGCGGAGAAACTGCCAACGTTCATATTGACGAAATCACTGCGGAAGAACATTCGCCCGTCGGAATACGGCGCATCCACCTGCAACATGGTGGTGTGCGCTTTCAGATCAGAATAGCCACCAGTACCGCTCGAACCCCAGTAATCATGTTCGAGGGTGACGTTGAGATCCTGCTGACGATAGAGGTCCGCCGCATCGCTGCGCACGCCGCGTTTCAGCCAGTCGTCCTTCTCGTCATTGCGGGTCAGACGGGTAAAGGTGTCGTTATCCTGCGGACGCGTTGTCGCCACACCGGATGCGACCATTGCGTCTTTGTAGGTTTCCAGCGCCTGCTGCGGTTCCCCTGCCTGCGCTTCAAAACTCGCGCCATCGCGCAGTACCATCGCGCTTTCCATCGACGGTGGTTGAGATTTTGCCTGTGGGATCAGCCTGTTAAACGTCTGGTGCGCCGCCGCGGTATCGCCAAGCTGTGCCTGCACCAGCGCCACACGCCGTTGCGTGTTCAGCGACGCGTTATCGGTGGCGGGCAGTTTCGCCAGTTGGCTGCGCGCTGCCGCTTTGTCGCCTGCAGCAATATCCACTTCCGTCAGGCCAAGAATGGCGTCGATGTTATTCGGCTCGCGCGTCAGGACATTCTGATACGCAGCACGGGCGGCGGTGTAATCACGCCGTTGCTGCGCCCAGTCGGCCAGCGTGAGGTCAATGCGCGTGGAAGGTGGTTGCTGGCGCAGCATCGCTTCCGCTTCGGCCTCTTTGCCGCTTTCCCGCAGACGGTTAGCGGTTTCCAGCACCTGATCGCTTTGCAGCCGATTAACCAGCTCCTGAATATTGCTGTTCCACTGCGCGCGCGGCAGGCTGTTGATATGCGCCAGCGCCGCCCGCTCCTGATCGTGACCGGAGAGATACAGCCCGTAAGCGTAAACCTGCTCCGGATCGTCTGGTTTCTGCTGTGCCAGATTGCGCATCAGGGTATCGGCCTGGCTACGTTGCCCGGCCTGCCAGAGATCCTGCGACAGCCGGTAAGTAATCCATACACTACCGGGATCCAGCGCCAGCCGTTGCCGCTGAAGCGCTGCCGCCTGCGCCCATTTGCCCTGATTTTCCAGTGCCTCCGCCTGCTGTGCCAGACGATCGTTTTGCAGGCTGCGTTCGATGTCATCAACGCTGCGCCGCTGGCTGGCCGGGAGCGAGGCAATAAACGCTTCGGCTTTTTCCGGTGACTGCTGGCGATAAATATTCGCCAGTCCGCGCACGGCGTTGGTGTTGCTGCTGTCCATGCGCAGCGTCTGCTGATAATAACGTTCCGCGGCGGGGTAATCTTTGCGCGCCATTGCCACATCACCCAGTCCCAGCACTGCATAGCTGTCGGCGTTATCAACACTGCGCGCCTGCCGGAACAACCGTTCGGCCTGCTCTGGATTATTGGCTTTCAGCGCAGCATCACCCTGCTGGATCGCCAGCCAGTAGCGGTTCACTTTCAACAGGCTGTTCCACTTGTCATTGTTGCTGCTGTGCGGG
>NZ_PTSB01000063.1:0-2680 GCF_002965125.1 Escherichia sp. MOD1-EC6162 | reverse complement strand
TGTGTGTTAGTGGAAGCGTCTGGAAAGGCGTGCGATACAGGGTGACAGCCCCGTACACAAAAATGCACATGCTGTGAGCTCGATGAGTAGGGCGGGACACGTGGTATCCTGTCTGAATATGGGGGGACCATCCTCCAAGGCTAAATACTCCTGACTGACCGATAGTGAACCAGTACCGTGAGGGAAAGGCGAAAAGAACCCCGGCGAGGGGAGTGAAAAAGAACCTGAAACCGTGTACGTACAAGCAGTGGGAGCCTCTTTATGGGGTGACTGCGTACCTTTTGTATAATGGGTCAGCGACTTATATTCTGTAGCAAGGTTAACCGAATAGGGGAGCCGAAGGGAAACCGAGTCTTAACTGGGCGTTAAGTTGCAGGGTATAGACCCGAAACCCGGTGATCTAGCCATGGGCAGGTTGAAGGTTGGGTAACACTAACTGGAGGACCGAACCGACTAATGTTGAAAAATTAGCGGATGACTTGTGGCTGGGGGTGAAAGGCCAATCAAACCGGGAGATAGCTGGTTCTCCCCGAAAGCTATTTAGGTAGCGCCTCGTGAATTCATCTCCGGGGGTAGAGCACTGTTTCGGCAAGGGGGTCATCCCGACTTACCAACCCGATGCAAACTGCGAATACCGGAGAATGTTATCACGGGAGACACACGGCGGGTGCTAACGTCCGTCGTGAAGAGGGAAACAACCCAGACCGCCAGCTAAGGTCCCAAAGTCATGGTTAAGTGGGAAACGATGTGGGAAGGCCCAGACAGCCAGGATGTTGGCTTAGAAGCAGCCATCATTTAAAGAAAGCGTAATAGCTCACTGGTCGAGTCGGCCTGCGCGGAAGATGTAACGGGGCTAAACCATGCACCGAAGCTGCGGCAGCGACACTATGTGTTGTTGGGTAGGGGAGCGTTCTGTAAGCCGTTGAAGGTGTGCTGTGAGGCATGCTGGAGGTATCAGAAGTGCGAATGCTGACATAAGTAACGATAAAGCGGGTGAAAAGCCCGCTCGCCGGAAGACCAAGGGTTCCTGTCCAACGTTAATCGGGGCAGGGTGAGTCGACCCCTAAGGCGAGGCCGAAAGGCGTAGTCGATGGGAAACAGGTTAATATTCCTGTACTTGGTGTTACTGCGAAGGGGGGACGGAGAAGGCTATGTTGGCCGGGCGACGGTTGTCCCGGTTTAAGCGTGTAGGCTGATTTTCCAGGCAAATCCGGAGAATCAAGGCTGAGGCGTGATGACGAGGCACTACGGTGCTGAAGCAACAAATGCCCTGCTTCCAGGAAAAGCCTCTAAGCATCAGGTAACATCAAATCGTACCCCAAACCGACACAGGTGGTCAGGTAGAGAATACCAAGGCGCTTGAGAGAACTCGGGTGAAGGAACTAGGCAAAATGGTGCCGTAACTTCGGGAGAAGGCACGCTGATATGTAGGTGAAGCGACTTGCTCGTGGAGCTGAAATCAGTCGAAGATACCAGCTGGCTGCAACTGTTTATTAAAAACACAGCACTGTGCAAACACGAAAGTGGACGTATACGGTGTGACGCCTGCCCGGTGCCGGAAGGTTAATTGATGGGGTCAGCCGCAAGGCGAAGCTCTTGATCGAAGCCCCGGTAAACGGCGGCCGTAACTATAACGGTCCTAAGGTAGCGAAATTCCTTGTCGGGTAAGTTCCGACCTGCACGAATGGCGTAATGATGGCCAGGCTGTCTCCACCCGAGACTCAGTGAAATTGAACTCGCTGTGAAGATGCAGTGTACCCGCGGCAAGACGGAAAGACCCCGTGAACCTTTACTATAGCTTGACACTGAACATTGAGCCTTGATGTGTAGGATAGGTGGGAGGCTTTGAAGTGTGGACGCCAGTCTGCATGGAGCCGACCTTGAAATACCACCCTTTAATGTTTGATGTTCTAACGTGGACCCGTGATCCGGGTTGCGGACAGTGTCTGGTGGGTAGTTTGACTGGGGCGGTCTCCTCCTAAAGAGTAACGGAGGAGCACGAAGGTTGGCTAATCCTGGTCGGACATCAGGAGGTTAGTGCAATGGCATAAGCCAGCTTGACTGCGAGCGTGACGGCGCGAGCAGGTGCGAAAGCAGGTCATAGTGATCCGGTGGTTCTGAATGGAAGGGCCATCGCTCAACGGATAAAAGGTACTCCGGGGATAACAGGCTGATACCGCCCAAGAGTTCATATCGACGGCGGTGTTTGGCACCTCGATGTCGGCTCATCACATCCTGGGGCTGAAGTAGGTCCCAAGGGTATGGCTGTTCGCCATTTAAAGTGGTACGCGAGCTGGGTTTAGAACGTCGTGAGACAGTTCGGTCCCTATCTGCCGTGGGCGCTGGAGAACTGAGGGGGGCTGCTCCTAGTACGAGAGGACCGGAGTGGACGCATCACTGGTGTTCGGGTTGTCATGCCAATGGCACTGCCCGGTAGCTAAATGCGGAAGAGATAAGTGCTGAAAGCATCTAAGCACGAAACTTGCCCCGAGATGAGTTCTCCCTGAGACTTTAAGTCTCCTGAAGGAACGTTGAAGACGACGACGTTGATAGGCCGGGTGTGTAAGCGCAGCGATGCGTTGAGCTAACCGGTACTAATGAACCGTGAGGCTTAACCTTACAACGCCGAAGATGTTTTGGCGGATGAGAGAAGATTTTCAGCCTGATACAGATTAGATTA
>NZ_PTSB01000062.1:0-3230 GCF_002965125.1 Escherichia sp. MOD1-EC6162 | reverse complement strand
ACAACTTGGCAATGCAGCACAGAAGGATGCACAGGAGAATATTTACGACCGCACCGAAGGTCGACTGGCGATTCCCGGCATGTTCGGGTTCGGGAGTAAATTTTTTCTCAGCGACAGGACAGAGTTTAAAACAGAAGCTGATTTTCTGCGATGGGTGAAAAAAGCGACACCCGGGCGCTATGGTGTTTACGGTGCAAATAATATTATTCCCGGGGTGCTGTTTAGTGGTATTGCAGAAATTATCTGGGCAGAATCTCTGGCGTCTAATTACAATCCGGATTACATATCAAGGATTATCATTTTCTACGGCGTTAATGGTGAAATTTACTATAACCGTTATCACCCCTCTGGTAATGGCTGGTTAATTGGCTGGGAGAATCTGAAGGTCAACGAGGCTTCACTCAGGGCACTGATTGAAACCCGTGCGCCACTGAACAGCCCGGCGTTCACAGGTACGCCAACCACACCAACGCCACCGGATGATGCTGCCGGACTGGAAACAGCGAATGCGGCGTTTGTCCGCAAACTGCTTGCCGCGCTGGTTGGCTCATCGCCGGAAGCCCTGGACACGCTGAATGAGCTGGCAGCGGCGCTGGGCAATGACCCGAACTTTGCGACGACGGTCACTAACGCCCTGGCAGGTAAACAGCCGCTTAATGACGTGTTAACGGCTGTCAGCCAGATAACACCGGAAGAAAACACACTGCCTTATTTCAGTGAAGGGGGCCGGATTTTACTGGCGCAGCTGTCAAAAAAAGCCCGCACATTACTGGCACTGGACACGCCTGAGGCCATGCGCACGGAGCTTGAGCTGAAGGCGGCTGCGACGATGGAACCCCAGAGCAATATCCGCGACCGCACACCAGGCAGGCTGGCGCTGTCCGGCATGTATGGATTCGGTCAGGCATTTGCCAGCACCGAAGCCCTGACATTTAACGGGCAGGCCGATTTTGCTGAATGGCTGAAAGAGGCCACGCCGGGGCGTTATGCGGTCAGTATTGCGGACTCTTCCACGCTGCTGGCGGGCACCACGAAATTTAACGGCATCATTGATGTAATGTGGTCGCCCTTTGATAACGATGAATCGGACACAACGCGTAAATTCAAAACACTGCTGTGTTTTAACCAGTATTACGAAGGCGAACACAATATTCATCGCCTGACTTATCGCTGGAGTGGAAACAACTGGAATGCAACAGTAAGCCCCATTATTTACGACGGCGATTCGCTGGCGTTCCTGCTGTCCAGGACGGCGGGCAACGGCACGCACTCATATTACAAATATCCTGCAGTGGGTGTGCCGATTCTTGCTGTTTACAGGGGGAGCAGTGCAGATGACAAAGAGAAAAAAATAGGGCTTGGCGATATTGTTCCCGGCTCACGGCTTGGAGCACTGGTTGTCACCTGCAAAGCGAGTGAGGCTTCTAATTATGTCTCAACGCCGCAATTCTGCGCAGCGGACCCACGTCATGGAGCATTTCCAGGGCGCTATCAGGCTCTGTCAGGGAGCAGGTCGACCACATCAAGTGGAGATACCGGATATGTGTGTCTGTTCGTGCGCATCGAGTAATGAGGAAATAAAACATGAAAATCAGAGCGGTAAAAGGCATCAGAAGCGCGCATTATCTTGAAAATGGTGCGGTTGACTGCGAGGTGCTATTTGAAGGTGAAACGGAATTCGTCCCGTATACCGCCATGCAGGATGATACCGCCCCGACAGGCCAGCGCATCTGGGAAGAGTTACAGAGCGGAAAATGGGGTGAAATAACCCCGTTCACCGTCACGCCGGAACTTATCGCCGCGGCGAAGGATGCCAAAAAACGGGAAATCGAGGCGTGGCGAACAGAACAGGAAGCACTGCCGTTCACGTTCGAATGGAACGGTCATACCTGGAATGCTGGCCCCGACTCAATGGCCCGTCTTTATCCGGTAGTAATGGCGGCGAAATCCGATACGGCACGAACCACCCTTGCGTGGGGTGATGCCGATAATCAACAGGTGAAACTGTCGATGCAGAAACTGGATGAGCTGCTTACTGCAATGGCGCAGGCTCAGGTCGATCGCAATGATGAGATTTATCAGCGCCAGCGTGAAATGAAGGAGCAGCTTTCCCGGCTGTCCACACTGGACGAGGTAAGAGCGTTAACGCCCGGTGGTTAAATAATCAGTTTGTATAGTTTATGACGATCGATAACATCATATCGATCGTCGGTTTACATCGGTTGTGATTAAATACCCCCAGCCCTCCGGGCGGTCATGTCTGGTTATTACACAGGGGGAATCATGGACTCTGTTCGCTGTAAAAACTGCAATAAATTACTGTTTAAAGGAGGTTTTAAGCATATAGAAATTAAATGCCCTCGCTGTAAACGTTACATTGTCATATCGAATGCCAAAGAGCATCCCACGGAGCTGTATTGTGGGAAAAGAGAAGAAATCACGCATTCTGACAAAACCCTGCGTTATTGAGTATGAAGGCCGGATTGTCGGCTATGGTTCAAAGGAGCTGCGCGTTGAAACCATATCCTGCTGGCTGGCCCGCACAATCATTCAGACAAAACACTATTCCCGCCGTTTTGTGAATAACTCCTACCTGCATCTGGGCGTATTCAGCGGACGTGATCTGGTTGGCGTTCTTCAGTGGGGATATGCCCTTAACCCCAGCTCAGGGCGTCGTGTTGTGCTGGAAACGGATAACCGGGGCTATATGGAACTGAACCGCATGTGGCTACACGACGACATGCCCCGCAATTCTGAATCACGGGCCATCAGCTACGCGCTGAAAACCATCAGGTTACTGTACCCGTCAGTGGAGTGGGTTCAGTCCTTTGCAGACGAACGCTGCGGACGTGCTGGCGTGGTATATCAGGCGTCGAATTTTGATTTTATAGGCAGCCACGAAAGCAAGTTCTACGAACTGGACGGCGAGTGGTATCACGAGATAACGATGAACGCGATTAAGCGCGGAGGACAACGAGGCGAGTATTTACGGGCTAATAAGGAGCGGGCCGTGGTACACAAATTTAATCAGTATCGCTACATCAGATTCCTGAATAAGCGCGCAAAAAAGCGCCTAAACACCAAGCTATTCAGGATTCAGCCATACCCGAAGTGATTCCACTTAATGAATAAAAAAGCAGCGGCCAATGCCGCTGTTTCGTTTGAAGCGCGAAAAGTAAAGTTTTCGCATTTATCGTGAAACGTTTTCGCGTTTTTCGTGCGCCGCTTCA
>NZ_PTSB01000061.1:0-3499 GCF_002965125.1 Escherichia sp. MOD1-EC6162 | reverse complement strand
TCTGGTGAGAAGATCAATATCACTCTCAATGAAGCGCTATCTGAAGCTACCACCTGGACAGCTTCTCTGCCGATTACTGTTACCTACATGTAATTCAGTAATCGTTGACAGTAAACACCTCGTTTGCTGTTGATTAAATTTTCTGGACTCTGTTTTTAGAGTTCAGAATACACAGAATCGGCATGCGGAGCAGATATTTCGATATTTTGTGATGCATGTCGGTTTTGTGCTGTTTTATATTTGACCAAATTACTTTGAGGGGGGCTGTATCCTCCGGATAAAACAGAGTGAATGTCGATGAAAATAACGCATCATTATAAATCCCTTCTTTCTGCCATTATTTCGGTGACCCTGTTTTATTCGGCAGCACCACATGCAGATATTCTTGATGGCGGCGAAATTCAGTTTAACGGCTTTGTCACGGATGAAGCCCCCAAATGGACCTGGCAGATAAGTTCACCGGACCAGACCTGGGCAGTGGATACTGCTGATGCACGTACAGAGAACGGGCAACTGGTTTTTAATTTGCGTGATAAAGGGGCTCTGCCGTTTCTGGAGGGGCATCTGCATGAGGTGGCTGAGCGTGGTGGTCCCGGGTTCACGCCATTTATTACCTTCAGCAGTAACGGACAGCCTTTCGCCGTAAAGGAAGGCAGTGGCACTACGGCGCAACGTTTCCGCGCCTCTGTCCCGGTGCGTGACCCGGAAACGGGAAATGTGTCGGGACAGCTTTCTTTTACCCTTAATCAGGGGATGGCAGTCAGTGCCGGCAGACAGGAAGACGGGGCATCAGTACCGGCCGGGATGTCGCTGGTCAGTGGGCAGAGCGTGACGGATGTACAGTCAGGAACGCTGCCACAGGGGCTGAAGAACCGTCTGTCTGCCTTATTACTGATGAATCAGAATTTTGGCAATGGCATGAATGCGGTGGATAACGGACAGGTTATCAGTCAGGGGGTACTGGCTGACGGTCGGGTGATGAATCTGGCTGCGGCCTATGCCTCAGCTGTGTCGGATTTTGAACTGCGGTTACCGGCAGAGGGCACACCTGCAGCATGGCAGGCAGGGCTGAATGTGACGGTCACAGTACAGTAATGGTTGCAGGGATATAAGGAGAAAAGAGAAATGAAAAAGATGACGTTGTTTCTGTTTACTGCCGGCCTCCTGCCTTCCTGTGTACTGGCCTGGAACACGCCGGGAGAAGATTTCAGCGGAGAGCTTAAGCTGGGAGGCCCGGTGACCAGCACCCGTAACCCGTGGGTATGGAAAGTCGGGCAGGGAAATGAAGGTCTGGAGGTTAAACAGAGCCGCGGTGTTCGTGACGGTGGGGGAGTGCCGGTTCCACTGCCGGCGATGACTGTTTTACTGGGAAAAACCACCCTGACCACACCGGCAGGACGTGAGGGACTTTCTCCCCGGGTCAGTTACGGAAAGGGGGCTGAGGGATTTTCGCTTGAATGGACAGCACCAGGCATGGCGGAAGTGACGCTGCCCGTTAGCGGAGATAATAATGTCCGGGCAGGCTCATTTGTTTTCAGAATGCAGGCTGTGGGGGTGTTGCGCCATGTGCAGAACGGGCAACCGGTGTATGCCGGCGTGTATGACGACCTGAACGCGAATGGCCTGCCTGGTGAAAGCTCGGCCATGAAAGCTTCTGATATTCCGGGTGTTCTGCAGAAAATGTTCAGTGGCGAAGGCCCCGGCTGGCTGCAGACAATGACAGTCAGTGGTTATTCGGGAGTGAGTCATTTCAGTGATGCCTCCCTGCGCCAGATTGAAGGTGCGTATGGTGCACAGACTGTGGCAGGAAGTGCTGAATTACGTCTGAACGGCGCGATGCCGGAACGCTGGCGGGTGTCACTGCCGGTAAGTATTGAGTACCAGTAAGCAGGAGGAGGGTCCGGTGCTGAATATTATTCATCGTCTGAAGTCCGGTATGTTTCCGGCTCTGTTTTTTCTGACTTCAGCCAGTGTGCTGGCGCAGCCCCTGATTATTCCACCGGGACACTGGCAGGAGGGGATGGCCGTGGGGGGGACGGAATTCAGCGGCACGCTGTATGTCCCTGAGGTTTCCTGGCAGTGGCAGCCCCACTCTGTACGGATGAGTACACCAGACGCCGTGCAGGCTGGTCTGACAACGGGTAAAGGTGGCATGGTCAGTGAAGGCCGGGCTGGGCAGGTTTTTTATATTCTGGGCGGACATACCACATCGCTGACAACCGCCCGTCCGGGACTGCAGCCGTCAGTGACATTGCTTCAGGTGACACCGTCATCCCCCCGTATTGAGGCCCGGGGAGAGCTTGCCCGGGGGCAGGTGCGTTACGGGGAAATTACGTTCACCGTTCGCCATTTGCTGGTATGGCAGGACAACATTACTGCCGGGCATGGATGGAGTGTGGTCAGCGGAGAGGTGATACCGGAGGATGAATGGCAGGTGAAGCGCCAGTTATGGCAGGTGAACGGCTATGAATGGACCCCGGAGTATGCCGGGTTAACCGCGCGTCCTGATGCATTTATTTCAGGGGCAGAAATGCTGACGACACAGGAAAATGGCAGACAGCATATTGCCGGTGCCTGGGTAACATCCCTGAGTGATGTGCAGGTGAATTTCCCCGGTGCTGAAGAGCCGGTAAAACGCTGGCAGGGGAATCTGACGCCGGTGGTGGTGTATTTCTGACGAAGGGGAAAATCGTGGTACCGATGTGGTGGGTGGTTAGTGCCTGTGCGATCATTGCCAGTATGGCATGCCTGATACTGACGTTGGTGGTTTTCTGTGCGGTATTGATGTGGTGACTGTCGTAAGTGTAAGACAAAAAATTCTTCTGACCGGAACCTGCTGGTATGAGCTGACAGGGCTGTGGCACCTGTTATCAGCACAGGGATACAACGTTTACCGTGTACTGCTGGGGTATCCCTGTGCCCGGCATGGCTGGGACCTGATTATTGTGGCGTTGAGTGCAGAGCCTGTTGCGGGATGGGGACGTCATCTGCCCCGGATACGTGAACTGAGGTTGGAAATGTCCGGTGAAATGCTGGTTCTGGTACCGGAAAGGCTGAAGACACTAAAGATGTTGCGAAGTGTCTGTAAGATATACAGTGGATATGAAGCGTTACAGACTCTAAAAGATGATATCAGTATGATATTAATCAGGAAATCTTCGCAGACTGGTAGATTCAAGCTGACAGGAGGACAGCGTCGTGCGCTAAAACGCCTTACAGAGAGAGGCAGAAACAGACCTCTGAATCTGAAACAATATGAGCGAGGGCTGTATTATCATCATACTCGCCTGGCGGAAAATGTGGGCGTGAGAGATTTCAGAATGCTGCTGATGACAGGGCTGGACAGGGAAGTCCATAAAATGGAGGACTGGTGGTATGGGCAGTGATTTTGTATCGGCAGACAGACTGCTTCGCGCTCTCAGTAACGGGGAATTTGAACCGTATCTCCAGCCAGTGGTTTCTGCATCCGACCTTACTGTGTCCGGTGCAGAGCTTCTGG
>NZ_PTSB01000060.1:0-4004 GCF_002965125.1 Escherichia sp. MOD1-EC6162 | reverse complement strand
TATTCGTGCAGGCATTACCCGCCAGATGATGATTGCGCAGCTGTGTATGCGCGAAGCACAGCGTCTGGAACAGATGGAGACGAGCGGTGATTAAGTCAATTGGCTTTGTCCTGCTGGTTGGCACCTGCGGGAATGATGCCTGTGATGCTATCCCGGTAACAGAAAAAATCTGGCCCACAGAACAGGCATGTATGCAGGTGATGGAGCGCATACAAAAACGTTATCCCGGTAAAATCTTTTATTGCGAAGAGGTATTACGAAATGAATAAACCAGAGAAAAAAGAAATGAAATTCACACCAGTTGATATTGATGGCGTCATGGCTAATTTAAGGATGCTGGAACGTATGCACGATATCGTTAAATATGGTATTGAGCATGACCTCACCGCCAGAGAAGTCCGGAGCATTATTAACCGTGAAATGAACCAGGTGGAAACTGCCGTGGCGCTACAAAATGAAGCAGCCCGCGAGGAATACATTCGTCGCAGGCTGGGACTATCAAATAAAGATATTCTTACGGATGCTCAGATGGCTGAGGCTTTTGATATTCATCAGAATCTTGGTCTAACAAACTGATGGTATCAGTGATTAGCTGTGATATTTGCAGGATGGGATTATTCGTTGTTCTCAATGCCGGAGCCTCTGCCGCTCCGCTTGCTGCGGCTTCGAGGATCGTTTTGCCTTCCTCTGCGGTAATTAGCCCCTTTCTGACAAGGAGTATCAGCAACCTTGAGGCAATGACATACCCTGCAACATCATAAGGCTGTTCACTGTTTTTCATAAAAAGTTTCCTCTGTTTAGTGAGTGAATTCTGGCGGTGTTGCCGCACCGCCCCCTTTTCTGGAGGTACGATAATGAATCGCACATCCCTGATTAAATTAATTCATGTCGCCCGTCGTGATCTACAACTCGACGATGACACTTACCGCGCCTTTCTGGTGCAGTGCACAGGCAAGACCAGTTGCCGCGAGCTGTCCGTTGCACAACTGGAACAGGTGCTCGATGCCATGAAAGAGCGCGGTTTTAAGAAGCAGAAAAAACATCCCCGCCGTCGCTTTAAGGGGCATGTCACACCGCGCGAGAAGATTTATAAAATCTGGCAGCAGATGTTTCTTGATGGTTTCGTCTCCGATATCAGCGACGCCGCGCTGGACAAATACGTTGAACGCCTGACGGCCAGACGTAATGGCGGTCAGGGTGTTTCCACGCTGGCATGGTGTCACGGGGAATCGTTGCATGTTGTGCTCGAAACGCTCAAACAGTGGCACATGCGCTGCATCCGGGAAGCCTTTGCCCGACATGGTGTGCCTTTACCTGTGAGCGAAACCGGGCGGGAGCTGCGCGGCTATGATGCACTGACCAGTGCATATGCCCGCGCACGAAACAGCGGGAGAATTGCTGTATGAAACAGATGAAAGAGCAGGATTTATTCGAAGACCTCCGGGACGACAGCGTTCTGGAATATCTTCATGATTACCAGGAAAACACCGCTTATCCGGCGTTACTTTCTGAACTGAACGCACTGCTGCGTAAAGAGCTGGCCCGGATTGGCGCAGACCCTGCTCATTCCCTTGAGCTGGTTGTGGCGATTTGTCGCCATATCGGCGGGATGCAGGTTTATGTTCCGAGGGGGAATATTCTGGAGAATCTTGTCCGGGATATGCGTATCTGGCGTGATTTTAACGGCCATAATATTCCTGAACTGGTTCAGCGTTACGGAGTGACGTATAAAACCGTCTACAAGGCCATCAAACGGATGCGACGTCTGGAGCGCAATAAATACCAGCCGGATTTGTTTTACCCCTCCCCGAACCTGCCTCATCCCGTTCGTCGTCCGCCACGACGCCCTTAATCAATGAAGCCGGTAAATCCGGCTTTTTTTATGCCTCCGGCACCATGAAGCAGACCACGTTTAACTCTGCTTCACAGGTGCTTTTATGGAAAATCAAAAATTCTCCCCGGCCTTTGAACATGCGCTGAATTTTATTCTGCGTCCTGATATCGAAGGCGTTTATGTCAATGACCCCACTGACCGTGGCGGCGAAACCAAATACGGCATTTCTGACCGCCGCGACGGTGTGATTGACGGCAAAACCGATGTCAACGGCGACGGCAAACCGGATACCCGCATCAGGGACTTAACCCGCGAACAGGTTGCGCAGATTTACTGGCGCGATTACTGGCTGCCTGCCGGATGTGACCAGTGGCCTGATGGCGTGGCGATGTTTGTGTTCGATGCGGCGGTTCAGCATGGCGTTAAAAAAGCCATCAGAATTTTGCAGGAAGCCGCGGATGTGGATGCTGACGGCATCATCGGCCCGCGTACCCGTAAGGCCGTGAGCCTGTCCACCCCGGACTGGTTGCTGGCCCGCTGTATTGTCCGTCGTTCCCGCTTTTATGCCGACATCATCAAATCAAAACCCGCCCAGGGCAAATACCTGAACGGCTGGTTTAACCGCATGGAAAAGCTGACCGACGCCTGTCTGGAAATCATCGATACCCCTTTGGGCATCATGTCCGCCACGCGGGGGTGATATGGGCAAAGGCTGGGATGCCTCACTGAAAGCCGGGCGGCGTGACCGCCTGCGTCAGGAGGTTTTACACCGCATGGCCGGAGGTCCGCCCCCGAAACCGCTGGACTATACCGGCCATGACGGCACACACGCCAGCTACTACATGCGTGGCTGGAACTCCGTGGATACACGGGACATTTTCTGGCAGTGCCAGAAGTACAAGGAAAAACTCAATGCACAGAATGAATAGTCTTTTTGTTCGCGTTATTTACTCCCGCTTTATGTTGTGCCAGTGGTCGTTTCTGGGACTGTCGGCAGTACTTTTTCTGGCGAGCTGTTTTGCCGGATGGCGGGCGTTTGCGGTCATGGTGCTGGCATACGGCGCGACACTCTGCCTGATTCACAGTTTCCAGCTGGGCAACGTACCTTATCGCCTGCAGCCCAAAAGGCGTTTCCGGGCCGCCTCCCTTCGAATTGTCGTGTGGTCATGGGTGGTCTGGGCCGTTGGTTTTTTCATGCTGACATTCGGCATTCTTTATCTGAAGGAGCCTTATCAGCTGGCGTTCTGGCTGGGCGGTATTTTTTGCGCGGCACTTTATAAACATCAGCGCCGTTTTCATAAGAGGGATTCATGGATCCGTTAACCCTTTCAGGCATCGCCTCTGTTCTGCTGAAAGCCGGGCCGGGGCTGATTCGTTCCGTCGGGCGCTGGTTTGGTGGCAGTACATCTGCCGCCGCTGACTCGGTGGCCGGTATGGTGGAAAGCGTCCGGGAAAGCCTTCCCGTTGCTGAACAGCAACGCATTCTGGAACAAAAACTGGTGATGCTGTCACCGGAGCAACTGGTGCAACTGGAAACCCTGAAAATTCAGCTGCAACAGCTGGAGGTGGAACGGCAGAAGCTGGTGCTGGCTGACCAGCAGGCCGCACACCACGAACAGCAGGAAACCATCCGCAATGGTGACAACGCCACGGACAGCTATGTGCGCCAGACACGCCCGCTGCTGGCCCGCCTTTCCTGTTACAGCAGTCTGGCCTATGTGCTGTTGCTCTCCTGCGGCCAGATTGCCGGAGCCATTGCCGGTGCCAGAGGTATCACGCTGCATATGCCATCACCGGACTGGGATATCACGCTGATGTTGCTTACCCCGGCGCTGGGCTATCTCGGTGTAAGAACCCTTGACGGCTTTGCCCGTTACAGCAAATCAAGCCGTCACAAAATGTCTGCGGGGCCGAAATGACCGACGAAATCGATCGCATCAGTGAAGTGGTTCTGAACGAGCGTCAGAGCGTCGTTAAAGCCTGGCAGACACGGACAAAAGAAGCGCCCCACAGCCGGGGCTTCTGCAATGACTGCGGGAACGTTATTCCGGCACAGCGCCTTGCGGCGCTGCCGGATGTGGTGACCTGTATTGACTGTCAGCAGATGCGGGAACGCAGGAGGAAAACGTGTCCTGGGAAATGATCAGAGCCAACTGGCCCATTCTGTGGG
>NZ_PTSB01000005.1:0-217713 GCF_002965125.1 Escherichia sp. MOD1-EC6162 | reverse complement strand
CGATATCCAGCAGGCGAAAGATTATGCGCCCAGCCATTTCCTGCTCTATGTACGGTATTCCGCCGCCGGATGGCAGGGCGACATGGATTTACCGCCGCAGCCGCTGATACCTTACGCCGACTGGTAACGAGCTAGAATCAGAAGATTACGACGCGGAAATTAAGTCGAGCAAGCCAGCGTTGAGAATGCTCCTAACGCTGGCTTACTGATTATCACTAACAGGAGGGGAGCCAAAATTGCAGGGCGAAATTCAACCTGCACGTGATGTTTTAGAACATCACTTTATGACCATACTGCTCAAGAATGCCTTTCACGCGCTCCATGGTCTCTTTCTTCGGTGGTTTCACGCCATCGAGTTTGTACTCTTCGCCCATCGCCACCCATTTGTGTTTGCCCAGCTCATGGTAGGGGAGGAGTTCGATTTTTTCGACGTTACCCATATCACGGGTAAATTCACCAAGACGGTGGGCGGAATCGTCGTCGTCAGACCAGCCAGGTACTACGACATAACGGATCCAGACTTTCACATTTTTGTTCGCCAGATATTTGGCAAACTCCAGCGTTCGGTGGTTGGAAACGCCTACCAGATTTTGGTGGATCTCGTCGTTCATTTGTTTGAGATCAAGCATTACCAGGTCGGTTACTTCCAGCAGTTCATCAATCACCGGATCGTAACGACGAACAAAACCGTTGGTGTCCAGACAGGTATGAATGCCTTCTTTTTTGCAGGCGCGGAACCAGTCACGAACAAACTCAGCTTGCAGAATTGCTTCGCCGCCAGATGCGGTAACGCCGCCACCTGAAGCGTTCATAAAGTGGCGATAGGTCACCACCTCTTTCATTAAATCTTCAACGGTAACTTCTTTACCGCCATGCGTGTCCCAGGTGTCGCGGTTATGACAATACAGGCAGCGCATCAGGCAGCCCTGGAAAAAGGTGATAAAGCGAATACCCGGGCCGTCTACGGTTCCACAGGATTCAAAGGAGTGAATGCGACCAATAACTGACATTGCGGTGTTTCTCCAGATGTGGCCCATCTGAGGCCGTGTTGGTGCGCAGCTCGAAGGCTACGTCGAGTCTGTTTTGGCAGTCACCTTAAAGTATAGATAGCTGACAAAAAAGGCTCTCTTGCTAAAAAAGGCCCCACTTTCGTGGAGCCTTTATTGTACGCTTTTTACAGTACGATTTCAGTCAAATCTAATTACATAGATTGAGTGAAGGTACGAGTAATAACGTCCTGCTGCTGTTCTTTAGTCAGCGAGTTGAAACGTACTGCGTAGCCAGATACACGGATGGTCAACTGCGGATATTTTTCCGGGTTTTCCATTGCGTCGAGCAGCATTTCACGGTTCATCACGTTTACGTTCAGGTGCTGACCACCTTCGATGGACGCTTCGTGGTGGAAGTAACCATCCATCAGACCAGCCAGGTTGGTCTTACGAACTTCGTCGTCTTTACCCAGTGCGTTCGGAACGATAGAGAAGGTGTAAGAGATACCATCTTTAGCGTAAGCGAACGGCAGTTTAGCAACGGAAGTCAGAGAAGCTACAGCACCTTTCTGGTCACGACCGTGCATCGGGTTAGCACCCGGTCCGAACGGTGCGCCAGCACGACGACCGTCTGGGGTGTTACCGGTTTTCTTACCATACACAACGTTAGAAGTGATGGTCAGAACAGACTGAGTCGGGATAGCGTCACGGTAGGTGTGCAGTTTCTGAATTTTCTTCATGAAACGTTCTACCAGATCAACAGCCAGGTCATCTACACGCGGATCGTTGTTACCAAACTGCGGGTATTCGCCTTCGATTTCGAAGTCGATAGCCAGACCGTCTTCGTCACGAATCGGTTTAACTTTCGCATATTTGATTGCAGACAGGGAGTCAGCAGCAACGGACAGACCAGCGATACCACACGCCATGGTGCGGATAACGTCACGGTCGTGCAGCGCCATCAGAGCGGCTTCGTAGCTGTACTTGTCGTGCATGTAGTGGATGATGTTCAGTGCAGTGATGTACTGTTTAGCCAGCCAGTCCATGAAGTGATCCATGCGCTCCATCACTTCATCGTAGTTCAGGACGTCGCCTTTGATCGGTTCAGATTTCGGACCAACCTGCATTTTCAGTTTTTCGTCAACGCCGCCGTTGATTGCGTACAGCATGGTTTTCGCCAGGTTTGCACGCGCACCGAAGAACTGCATTTGTTTACCAACGATCATCGGGCTTACGCAGCAAGCGATAGCATAGTCATCGTTGTTGAAGTCCGGACGCATCAGGTCATCGTTCTCATACTGCAGAGAAGAGGTGTCGATGGACACTTTAGCGGCGAATTTCTTGAAGTTCAGCGGCAGTTTTTCAGACCACAGAATGGTCATGTTCGGTTCCGGAGACGGACCCATGGTGTACAGGGTGTTCAGGAAACGGAAGCTGTTTTTGGTAACCAGCGTACGACCGTCGAGACCCATACCACCGATAGATTCGGTTGCCCAAATCGGGTCACCAGAGAACAGTTCATCGTACTCCGGAGTACGCAGGAAGCGAACCATACGCAGTTTCATGACCAGGTGGTCAACCATTTCCTGCGCTTCTTGTTCGGTGATTTTACCAGCTTTCAGGTCACGTTCGATGTACACGTCCAGGAAGGTGGAGGTACGACCGAAGGACATTGCAGCACCGTTCTGAGACTTAACAGCAGCCAGGTAGCCGAAGTAAGTCCACTGGATAGCTTCCTGAGCATTGGTAGCCGGACCAGAGATGTCGTAGCCGTATTTAGCAGCCATTTCTTTCATCTGACCCAGAGCGCGGTGCTGTTCAGCGATTTCTTCGCGCAGACGAATGGTCTGTTCCAGGTTTACGCCGTTTTCCAGATCAGCCTGCAGAGAGGTGAACTGTGCCAGTTTATCTTTCATCAGGTAGTCGATACCGTACAGCGCAACGCGACGGTAGTCACCGATGATACGACCACGGCCATAAGCATCTGGCAGACCGGTCAGAACACCGGATTTACGGCAACGCAGGATGTCCGGAGTGTAAACGTCGAACACGCCCTGGTTGTGAGTTTTACGGTATTCAGTGAAGATTTTTTTGATCATCGGATCCAGTTCGCGGTTGTACGCTTTGCAGGAACCTTCGATCATTTTGATACCACCGAACGGGATAAGAGCACGTTTCAGCGGAGCTTCAGTCTGCAGACCAACGATTTTCTCAAGCTGCTTGTTGATGTAGCCAGCGTCGTGAGAGGTGATGGTGGAAGCAACAGCGGTGTCAAAGTCAACTGGCGCGTGAGTGCGGTTTTCCAGTTTAACGCCTTCCATTACTTTGTCCCACAGGGTAGTGGTCGCTTCAGTAGCGCCAGCCAGGAAGGACTCGTCACCCTCGTACGGAGTGTAGTTTTTCTGAATGAAGTCACGGACGTTTACTTCATTCTGCCAGTCACCTTTGGTAAAACCTTCCCAGGCTGTGGCTAACTTTTCATTAAGCTCGGACATGTAACACCTACCTTCTTAAGTGGATTTTTTATTTACTGCGTACTTCGACAGCCATTAATGGTTGTCGTTTTCACGCAGGTAAATGACCCAGTATGTCAACCCAACCAACAAACCACCGCCGATAATATTGCCGATCGTAACCGGAATCAGGTTATCAGTGATGAAGTTCATCACGGTCAGGTGAGAAAAATTTTCCGGTGCTGAACCGACAGCGGTCCAGAATTCCGGTGTAGCGAAGTCGCGGATTACAATACCCATCGGGATCATAAACATGTTTGCGATACTGTGCTCAAAACCGCTGGCAACAAACATCGCGACCGGCAGCACCATGATAAACGCTTTGTCCATCAGGCTGCGGCCAGAATAGCTCATCCATACCGCCAGGCATACCATCAGGTTAGCCAGGATGCCGAGGCAGACGGCCTCAATAAAAGTATGGTGCACTTTGTGGTCGGCGGTTTGTAGGACGTTCAGCCCCCATTGACCATTGGCGGTCATATACTCGCCGGAAAGCCACATTAAAAGTACAAATAACAACGCGCCGACCAGGTTGCCAAAATAGACATTCAGCCAGTTTTTCGCCAACTGGCCCCAGGTGATACGCCCACTCGCCTTGGCAACAACAATCAACACGGTAGAAGTAAAGAGATCGGCACCGCAGACAACACAAAGAATCAGCCCCAGAGAGAAGCAAATGCCGCCAACCAGTTTTGCCATGCCGAAGGGCATTGTGCCTGTGCCAGTGGTTGCTGTGATATAGAAGACGAATGCGATTGAGATGAAAACACCGGCGGTAATCGCCAGATAGAAAGTCTTAAGCGGATGTTTCGTTGCTTTATAGACACCTGCCTCTTCGGCCACTTTGGCCATTGCTGCAGGAAGTAAAAGATCAAAAGGGTTGTCAGCTTTCACACTAACTCTCTCTTTATTAAGTCGGCGACGAGATACTAACAAAGCATTATAGATGAGAAATTGATATAGATCATATCTCGCCTGGCTTATAGGCCCGTAAGTCGCATGGTTTTTATGCAAATACGGAGTAAGTATTTGATTATCCAAATAAAAATAAATTTTAAAAATTAACAAATGAGTTGAATTTTTTCCGCATCCTCCGCTAAAACAGTTAATTAAAAGGGGGGCATCAGGCAAATAAAGTAACAATATCGATCGTATTTATTAAATATAAATTACCGATATTTAACTTTATAATTACAATTATTTTATTAATGCAAATATATGTAAAGCGGGGCATTAAAAAAACGCCCCGTAATATAACTCAGACTAATCATTAAGCCTACATTGCGTAGGCTATTTGATTTTATTTTGTCCAGAATGCCGCTTTGGCGTGTTGCAGTTTTTCGTAAGCTTTCAGCAGTGACTGATGTGCGGCAAACGCATGTAGATCGTTGTCTACCGGTTGCAGGCCATAAAACGCGGCTTCGCCACTCATGGCTGCGCTGGCAGCTTCTACCGCATCAGCACCGTACATGCGAACAAACGCGTTCAGATATTGCAGTGGCTGACGATCTTCTTCCTGAGCAAGCAGCAGTAAGGTTTGCAGGCAGCGATAATAGTTCGCGCGCTCCGGGCTGAACACCGATGAGTTAAACTCCATCGTCCATTCGGTCCAGACCAGAGCCTGTTCCAGGTCGCCACCAGCCAGCGCCAGCATGGCTTTCAGTTCACCGATACGCAGGGTATACCAGCCGTTGTCCGACCCCGTTGCCAGACCCAGCAGCTCACGTACGCGGGTAAAATCGTCAAAACCTTCTTCATCCAGTTGCTCGATGAGGTTCAGGTAATCTTCTTTTTCCCATTCACTGCCTGGCAGCGACAGAATCGTTTCTCGTAAATGGCTGCCCATACTGTTATTCGCCATCCACAAATCTTCTGCCGGATAAATATCGGACATGCCCGGCACGATAATACGGCAAGCGTAGACACCCAGATGCTCATAATCAGCAATATAAACGTCTTTACCTTCCTTATTGAAGATAGCCATTAGCGTGGCGAACTCTTCTTCAGTGGTGCCGGAGAAATTCCAGTCGACAAACGGATAATCGGCATCCTGCTTGAACAGATCCCAGGAGATCAAACCGCTGGAATCAATAAAGTGCGTTTCGAGGTTGGTATGTTCAGCTACTTCTTCATCGTCGAAGGTTGGCGGAGTAAATACATCCAGGTCCTTCAAACTGCGGCCCTGCAGCAGTTCAGTCACGGTACGTTCCAGTGCAACGCCAAAATCAGGATGTGCGCCGAAAGAGGCAAAGCAAGTGCCGTTAGCCGGGTTGAACAGTACCACGCAGATCACCGGATACTGACCGCCAAGCGAACCATCATAAGCAAAGATTGGGAAACCTTCCGCTTCCAGCGTTTCGATGGCTTCAACCACCGCCGGATAACGTGCCAGCACATCAGCCGGGATCTCTGGCAGGCTGATGCTTTCAGCGATGATGCGGTTTTTCACATAGCGTTCAAAAACTTCGGATAATCCCTGGACGCGCGCTTCGTTGCGGGTATTACCAGCGGACATACCGTTGGAAACATACAGGTTACCGATAATATTCATCGGAATATAAACGGTTTGATTGTCGGACTGGCGAGTAAACGGCAGGCCGCAAATACCGCGATCTTCATTACCGGATTGCAGATCAATCAGCATACTGCCGGTCAGTTCATTCTCCGGGTCGTAAAATGCCCTCAGACGGTCATCAAGCAGGCCTTCCGGCACATCGTCGTTTTCGGTCAGTGGGAACCATTTTTCGTTGGGATAATGCACGAACGGGCCGTTGGCGATGGTTTCGCCCAGCCAGAAATCAGCAAAAAAGTAGTTAGTAGAGAGACGCTCGAAATATTCACCGAGGGCAGAAGCCAGCGCCGCCTTTTTGGTTGCGCCTTTACCGTTGGTAAAACATAGCGCGCACTCTTTATCGCGGATGTGTACAGACCAGACGTTAGGCACCGGATTCAGCCAGGAAGCTTCTTCAATTTGAAAACCGAGGTCGGAGAGTTTTTGCTGGAAGCGAGCGATGGAATCTTCCAGAGCGGCATCTTTGCCGGGGATAAATGTTTGTGTCATGAAAATCACTTTAGTCGTACGGAAAGCGCGCAATAATACGGGTTTTATCTCAAAGGCGCTATCACCGCCGCCATGCCAATGAACTGTTGACTATGCTTTTAGTGGATAAACCACGATAAGAGCATAAAAATGAAGGCGTTCGATCTCCACCGTATGGCATTCGATAAAGTGCCTTTTGATTTCCTTGGCGAAGTTGCCCTACGCAGTCTCTATACCTTTGTGTTGGTCTTTCTGTTCCTCAAAATGACCGGAAGACGCGGCGTGCGGCAAATGTCGCTGTTTGAAGTGTTAATCATTTTGACACTAGGATCGGCGGCTGGGGATGTGGCATTTTATGACGATGTGCCGATGATCCCGGTACTTATTGTCTTTATTACTCTGGCGTTGTTATATCGCTTGGTGATGTGGTCGATGGCGCACAGTGAAAAACTGGAAGATCTGTTGGAGGGTAAGCCGGTTGTCATTATTGAAGATGGTGAGCTGGCCTGGTCGAAACTTAATAACTCCAACATGACGGAATTTGAGTTTTTTATGGAGCTACGGTTGCGTGGTGTGGAACAACTGGGACAGGTTCGTCTGGCTATTCTTGAAACCAACGGGCAA
The DNA here is from genome assembly GCF_002965125.1 of Escherichia sp. MOD1-EC6162. Lineage (NCBI taxonomy): Bacteria > Pseudomonadati > Pseudomonadota > Gammaproteobacteria > Enterobacterales > Enterobacteriaceae > Escherichia > Escherichia sp. MOD1-EC6162. The sequence goes on along the minus strand of NZ_PTSB01000005.1, from coordinate 210,547 downwards.
ATCAGCGTCTATTTCTTTGAAGATGAAAAGGTGAAACCGGGATTACTTATTTTACCCAGTGATTGTACTCAGCGTTATAAAGTGGTGCCGGAGTCGGCGGACTACGCCTGTATCCGTTGCAGTGAAATCATTCATATGGAAGCAGGTGAAAAACAATTATGTCCCCGCTGTGCAAATCCAGAATGGACGAAGGCAAGTCGGGTAAAACGGGTGACCTGACAGCAAAAACAGCGGCTTTTTGACTAGAATCCGAGATATTCTGTTGTGTGACGTGGACCACATTTTTACCCGCAACAGTTTTACCCATTGCGACGCGCGTCACTGAATGATAAAACCGATAGTCACAGGCATAACGTATTACCCAGGGTCGCAATCGATTACCGTGGGTCAATGACAACGCAACGTGGTGAGGGGAAATGGCTCAAATCTTCAATTTTAGTTCTGGTCCGGCAATGCTACCGGCAGAGGTGCTTAAACAGGCTCAACAGGAACTGCGCGACTGGAACGGTCTTGGTACGTCGGTGATGGAAGTGAGCCACCGCGGCAAAGAATTCATTCAGGTTGCAGAGGAAGCCGAGAAGGATTTTCGCGATCTTCTTAACGTCCCCTCCAACTATAAAGTATTGTTCTGCCATGGTGGCGGTCGGGGTCAGTTTGCGGCTGTACCGCTGAATATTCTCGGTGATAAAACCACTGCAGATTATGTTGATGCCGGCTACTGGGCGGCAAGCGCCATCAAAGAAGCGAAAAAATACTGCACGCCAAATGTGTTTGACGCCAAAGTGACTGTTGATGGTTTGCGCGCGGTTAAGCCAATGCGTGAATGGCAACTCTCTGATAATGCTGCTTATATGCATTATTGCCCGAATGAAACTATCGATGGTATTGCCATCGATGAAACGCCAGACTTTGGTAAAGATGTGGTAGTCGCTGCCGATTTCTCTTCAACGATTCTTTCCCGCCCGATTGATGTCAGCCGCTACGGCGTGATTTACGCTGGCGCGCAGAAAAATATCGGCCCGGCTGGCCTGACGATCGTCATCGTTCGCGAAGACTTACTGGGTAAAGCGAATATCGCATGCCCGTCGATTCTGGATTACTCCATCCTTAACGATAACGATTCCATGTTTAATACGCCGCCGACCTTTGCCTGGTACTTATCTGGCCTGGTCTTCAAATGGCTGAAAGCGAACGGCGGTGTGGCTGCAATGGACAACATCAATCAGCAAAAAGCAGAACTGCTGTATGGCGTAATAGATAACAGCGATTTCTATCGTAATGATGTCGCAAAAGATAACCGTTCGCGGATGAATGTGCCGTTCCAGTTGGCGGACAGTGCGCTTGACAAGTTGTTCCTCGAAGAGTCTTTCGCTGCGGGCCTTCATGCGTTGAAAGGTCACCGTGTGGTCGGCGGAATGCGCGCGTCTATTTATAATGCCATGCCGCTGGAAGGTGTTAAAGCGCTGACAGACTTCATGGTTGAGTTCGAACGCCGTCACGGCTAATGCCGAAATTTTGCTTAATCCCCCACAGCCAGACTGTGGGGTTTTTATTTCTGTTGTAGAGAGTTGAGTTCATGGAATCCCTGACGTTACAACCCATCGCCCGAGTTGATGGCACCATTAATCTGCCCGGTTCCAAGAGCGTTTCTAACCGCGCTTTATTGCTGGCGGCATTAGCACACGGCAAAACCGTATTAACCAATCTGCTGGATAGCGACGATGTTCGCCATATGCTGAATGCACTGCAGGCGTTGGGGGTGAGCTATACGCTTTCTGCTGATCGTACGCGTTGCGAAATTATCGGTAACGGCGGTCCATTACACGCAGAAAGTGCGCTGGAGTTATTTCTCGGTAATGCGGGGACAGCGATGCGTCCTCTGGCGGCGGCACTTTGTCTGGGAAGCAATAATATTGTCCTGACCGGTGAACCGCGTATGAAAGAACGCCCGATCGGTCATCTGGTCGATGCGCTGCGCCAGGGCGGGGCAAAAATCGCTTTCCTGGAACAAGAAAATTATCCACCGTTGCGTTTACAGGGTGGTTTTACTGGTGGCAATGTCGAAGTTGATGGCTCTGTTTCCAGTCAGTTCCTCACCGCACTATTAATGACCGCACCGCTTGCGCCGGAAGATACGGTTATTCGGATTAAAGGTGATCTGGTTTCTAAACCTTATATCGATATCACGCTCAACCTGATGAAGACGTTTGGTGTTGAGATTGAAAATAAGCAATATCAACAATTTGTAGTAAAAGGCGGTCAATCTTATCAGTCACCGGGCCACTATTTAGTGGAAGGGGATGCATCCTCGGCGTCTTACTTTCTCGCTGCAGCAGCGATTAAAGGCGGTACGGTAAAAGTGACTGGCATTGGACGCAACAGTATGCAGGGTGATATTCGCTTTGCTGACGTACTGGAAAAAATGGGGGCGACCATTAGCTGGGGCGATGATTATATTGCCTGCACGCGTGGTGAACTGAACGCTATCGACATGGATATGAACCATATTCCCGATGCGGCGATGACTATCGCTACGACGGCGCTATTTGCTAAAGGCACTACCACGCTGCGCAATATTTATAACTGGCGCGTTAAAGAGACGGATCGTCTGTTTGCGATGGCGACCGAATTACGTAAGGTCGGCGCAGAAGTGGAAGAGGGATATGATTTCATTCGCATTACGCCGCCAGAAAAACTGAAATTTGCCGGGATCGCCACTTATAACGATCACCGAATGGCAATGTGTTTCTCGCTGGTAGCATTGTCAGATACGCCGGTGACGATTCTTGATCCTAAATGTACGGCTAAAACATTCCCGGATTACTTCGAGCAACTGGAACGTATTAGCCAACCAGCCTGAACGAATATCAGGCAATAAATAGACAGATCTTTCTTTATCAAAACGTCGGTTTATTGTCGGTGTTTTTTTTCGGACATTGTGAGCCATTCGTATTAATGGTAGCGTTAGTTGTCAATGTAAGTTGTTGATACATAATATTTATGTATGATTAATCAACGGATGATTCACATGAAGAATACTAAATTACTGCTGGCGATTGCGGCCTCTGCAGCATTACTGACAGGGTGTCAGAATACGCACGGTATTAATACCGATCTGGCTATCAGCTCCGGTTTAAATGCCTATAAAGCTGTAACGTTAAGCGATGCCGATGCAAAAGCGATTGCCAATCAGGGTTGTGTCGAAATGGACAGCGGCAACAAAGTCGCTAGCAAATCCAGCAAGTACGGTAAACGTCTGGCAAAAATCGCCAAAGCATTGGGTAGCAATATTAACGGTACGCCGGTCAACTATAAGGTATATATGACCAGCGACGTTAACGCATGGGCGATGGCAAACGGCTGTGTTCGTGTCTACAGTGGCCTGATGGACATGATGAACGACAATGAAATTGAAGGCGTTCTGGGCCATGAATTGGGGCACGTTGCATTGGGTCACTCGCTGGCTGAAATGAAAGCCTCTTATGCGATTGTTGCCGCACGTGATGCGATTTCCGCAACCAGCGGTGTGGCTTCTCAGCTTTCCCGTTCACAATTAGGCGATATCGCAGAAGGCGCTATCAATGCTAAGTACTCCCGCGATAAAGAGTCCGAAGCAGATGATTTCTCCTTTGATCTGCTGAAGAAACGTGGCATCAACACCCAGGGACTGGTCGGTAGCTTTGAAAAACTGGCCAGCCTGGATGGCGGTCGTACCCAGTCTATGTTTGACTCTCATCCACCATCAACAGAGCGTGCACAACACATCCGTGACCGTATCGCCTCTGGTAAGTAAATCATTGTCATCTTTCGGGCTGGTCTTTCGCCAGCCCGCTATAATTGCGCAATAAATCCCCATCTGAATACAGACAAAACTGGTTTTTGCACACAACGTTAACGATTTGTGGCGCTGGCGCGTATAATGCGCGCGGTTATGTTAACGGTACGCCTGTTTTAAGGAGATAAAGATGACGGCAATTGCCCCGGTTATTACCATTGATGGCCCAAGCGGTGCAGGGAAAGGCACTTTGTGTAAGGCTATGGCGGAAGCGTTGCAATGGCATCTGCTGGACTCGGGTGCAATTTATCGCGTACTGGCACTGGCGGCATTACATCACCATGTTGATGTGGCGTCGGAAGATGCTCTGGTGCCACTGGCATCCCACCTGGATGTACGTTTTGTATCGACCAATGGCAATCTGGAAGTGATCCTCGAAGGGGAAGATGTCAGTGGTGAAATTCGCACCCAGGAAGTGGCGAATGCCGCTTCACAAGTCGCGGCATTTCCCCGTGTTCGCGAAGCATTATTGCGTCGCCAACGCGCATTTCGCGAATTACCTGGCCTGATTGCCGATGGCCGCGATATGGGAACGGTGGTATTCCCTGATGCACCAGTGAAAATTTTCCTTGACGCCTCCTCAGAAGAACGTGCACATCGCCGCATGCTACAGTTGCAGGAGAAGGGCTTTAGTGTTAACTTTGAGCGCCTTTTGGCCGAGATCAAAGAACGCGACGACCGCGATCGTAATCGCGCGGTAGCGCCGTTGGTTCCGGCAGCCGATGCTTTAGTGTTGGATTCCACCTCCTTAAGCATTGAGCAAGTGATTGAAAAAGCGTTACACTACGCGCGCCAAAAATTGGCTCTCGCATAAGCGACCGAATTTGCAGTACCCCCGCTGCAATGGAATGACAGCGGGTATGTTAAACAACCCCATCCGGCACGGAGCCAGGTGGACGTTAAATATAAACCTGAAGATTAAACATGACTGAATCTTTTGCTCAACTCTTTGAAGAGTCCTTAAAAGAAATCGAAACCCGCCCGGGTTCTATCGTTCGTGGCGTTGTTGTTGCTATCGACAAAGATGTAGTACTGGTTGACGCTGGTCTGAAATCTGAGTCTGCCATCCCGGCTGAGCAGTTCAAAAACGCCCAGGGCGAGCTGGAAATCCAGGTAGGTGACGAAGTTGACGTTGCTCTGGACGCAGTAGAAGACGGCTTCGGTGAAACTCTGCTGTCCCGTGAGAAAGCTAAACGTCACGAAGCCTGGATCACGCTGGAAAAAGCTTACGAAGATGCTGAAACTGTTACCGGTGTTATCAACGGCAAAGTTAAGGGCGGCTTCACTGTTGAGCTGAACGGTATTCGTGCGTTCCTGCCAGGTTCTCTGGTAGATGTTCGTCCGGTGCGTGACACTCTGCACCTGGAAGGCAAAGAGCTTGAATTCAAAGTAATCAAGCTGGATCAGAAGCGCAACAACGTTGTTGTTTCTCGTCGTGCCGTTATCGAATCCGAAAACAGCGCAGAGCGCGATCAACTGCTGGAAAACCTGCAGGAAGGCATGGAAGTTAAAGGTATCGTTAAGAACCTCACTGACTACGGTGCATTCGTTGATCTGGGCGGCGTTGACGGCCTGCTGCACATCACTGACATGGCCTGGAAACGCGTTAAGCATCCGAGCGAAATCGTCAACGTGGGCGACGAAATCACTGTTAAAGTGCTGAAGTTCGACCGCGAACGTACCCGTGTATCCCTGGGCCTGAAACAACTGGGCGAAGATCCGTGGGTAGCTATCGCTAAACGTTATCCGGAAGGTACTAAACTGACTGGTCGCGTAACCAACCTGACCGACTACGGCTGCTTCGTTGAAATCGAAGAAGGCGTTGAAGGCCTGGTACACGTTTCCGAAATGGATTGGACCAACAAAAACATCCACCCGTCCAAAGTTGTTAACGTTGGCGATGTAGTGGAAGTTATGGTTCTGGATATCGACGAAGAACGTCGTCGTATCTCCCTGGGTCTGAAACAGTGCAAAGCTAACCCGTGGCAGCAGTTCGCGGAAACCCACAACAAGGGTGACCGTGTTGAAGGTAAAATCAAGTCTATCACTGACTTCGGTATCTTCATCGGCCTGGACGGCGGCATCGATGGCTTGGTTCACCTGTCTGACATCTCCTGGAACGTTGCAGGCGAAGAAGCAGTTCGTGAATACAAAAAAGGCGACGAAATCGCTGCAGTTGTTCTGCAGGTTGACGCAGAACGTGAACGTATCTCCCTGGGCGTTAAGCAGCTCGCAGAAGATCCGTTCAACAACTGGGTTGCTCTGAACAAGAAAGGCGCTATCGTAACCGGTAAAGTAACTGCAGTTGACGCTAAAGGCGCAACCGTAGAACTGGCTGACGGCGTTGAAGGTTACCTGCGTGCTTCTGAAGCATCCCGTGACCGCGTTGAAGATGCTACCCTGGTTCTGAGCGTTGGCGACGAAGTTGAAGCTAAATTCACTGGCGTTGATCGTAAAAACCGCGCAATCAGCCTGTCTGTTCGTGCGAAAGACGAAGCTGACGAGAAAGATGCAATCGCAACTGTTAACAAACAGGAAGATGCAAACTTCTCCAACAACGCAATGGCTGAAGCTTTCAAAGCAGCTAAAGGCGAGTAATTCTCTGACTCTTCGGGATTTTTATTCCGAAGTTTGTTGAGTTTACTTGACAGATTGCAGGTTTCGTCCTGTAATCAAGCACTAAGGGCGGCTACGGCCGCCCTTAATCAATGCAGCAACAGCAGCCGCTAAATTTGCCTTTAAGGAACCGGAGGAATCATGACCAAGTCAGAATTGATAGAAAGACTTGCCACCCAGCAATCGCACATTCCCGCCAAGACGGTTGAAGATGCAGTAAAAGAGATGCTGGAGCATATGGCCTCGACTCTTGCGCAGGGCGAGCGTATTGAAATCCGCGGTTTCGGCAGTTTCTCTTTGCACTACCGCGCACCTCGTACCGGACGTAATCCGAAAACTGGCGATAAAGTAGAACTGGAAGGAAAATACGTTCCTCACTTTAAACCAGGTAAAGAACTGCGCGATCGCGCCAATATTTACGGTTGAGTTTTTACACAGACTTGAACGCGAAAAAAGCACCTGCCGGGTGCTTTTTTCATTTCTGTAATCTGAATCTGGAAGATGCCTCGCAGAGTTGTGTACAGTTTTCATCTTCCTGTTAAATTCTTCTGAACGCGCCTCGGGTAAAGCAAAACACCCACCAGACAACTGCCGAACAAAGTTGCACACTTTCCAAAACAGGGAGGGGTGCATGAAAGTAACGACGATCAGCGTATGCGTAATTTGTGGGATTTTTCCACTGCTGGTATTACCGCAACTACCCGGGACGTTAGCCACTGCAGTTCTTACAACTTTCGCCTGCGTACTGGCATTTATTCCTGTTAAAGCTGTTCGTTATTTCACGCTGATATTGCTGTTTTTTCTTTGGGGCGTACTGGCGGCGAAGCAAGTTATGTGGGTAGGAGAAGCCTTAGCTGGTGCGACGCAGGATGCAATCGTCGAGATTACTGCCACTGATGGCATGACCACTCATTACGCTCAAATTACCCACTTACAAGGCCGACGTCTTTTCCCTGCGCCAGGCATCGTGCTGTATGGCGAATATCTGCCGCAAGCAGTTTGTGCCGGACAACAATGGTCAATGAAACTCAACGCTCGTGCGGTTCACGGCCAGCTTAATGATGGCGGCTTTGACAGCCAGCGTTATGCCATTGCCCAGCATCAGCCGCTCACCGGGCGCTTTCTGCAGGCAAGCGTCATTGAAGCGAGTTGTAGTCTGCGAGCGCAATATCTGGCCTCTTTACAAACGTCTCTGCAACCCTATCCGTGGAAAACGGTCATTCTTGGTTTAGGTATGGGTGAACGGTTATCTGTACCCAGAGAAATCAAAAATATTATGCGCAATACCGGTACAGCGCATTTAATGGCGATATCGGGATTACACATTGCTTTTGTGGCATTACTGGCGGCAGGGCTTATTCGCAGTGGGCAAATTTTCCTTCCTGGGCGTTGGATCCATTGGCAGATACCATTAATTGGCGGAATTTGCTGTGCTGCTTTTTATGCATGGTTGACTGGTATGCAACCTCCCGCATTGCGTACCGTAGTGGCGCTTGCAACGTGGGGAATGCTTAAGTTAAGTGGTCGACAATGGAGTGGCTGGGATGTGTGGATATGCTGCCTTGCAGTAATATTGCTGATGGACCCTGTTGCCATTCTCTCGCAAAGCTTGTGGCTCTCTGCCGCCGCGGTGGCGGCGCTTATTTTTTGGTATCAGTGGTTTCCCTGTCCGGTATGGTCGCTGCCACCTGCAGTGCGTGCGATGGTTTCTCTCATCCATCTGCAACTGGGAATAACGCTCCTGTTAATGCCTGTACAAATCGTCATATTTCATGGCATTAGCCTGACCTCGTTTATAGCAAATCTATTTGCCATTCCTTTAGTGACATTTATTACTGTTCCGTTGACGCTTGCCGCGATGATCGTGCATTTAAGCGGACCATTAATTGTGGAGCAAGGATTATGGTTGCTTGTCGACAGGTCTTTGGCTTTACTTTTCTGGGGGTTAAAGAGTTTGCCGGAAGGATGGATCAACATTGCTGAACGTTGGCAATGGCTATCATTTTCTCCCTGGTTATTGTTGATAGTATGGCGACTAAACGTATGGCGAACACTGCCAGTGGTGTGTGTGGCTGGAGGCATTATGATGTGCTGGCCGCTGTGGCAAAAACCACAGCCCGACGAGTGGCAGGTGTATATGCTTGATGTCGGCCAGGGACTGGCAATGGTGATTGCGAGAAATGGCAAAGCGATTCTCTATGATACGGGACTTGCCTGGCCGGAGGGCGACAGCGGGCAACAAATTATTATCCCCTGGCTACGCTGGCATAACCTTGAACCGGAAGGCGTCATTCTTAGCCATGAACATCTGGATCATCGGGGAGGACTGGACTCGATATTACGTACCTGGCCGACGTTATGGGTCAGAAGTCCTTTAAATGGGGAGCATCATCAGCCCTGTGTGCGTGGCGAAGCGTGGCAGTGGCAAGGATTACGTTTTAGTGTGCACTGGCCTTTACAAGGTAGCAACGATAAAGGAAATAACCATTCCTGTGTGGTTAAGGTTGATGACGGAATGTATAGCATTCTTTTAACTGGTGATATTGAAGCACTAGCTGAACAAAAAATGCTAAGTCGTTACTGGCAGCATGTGCAGGCGACATTACTTCAGGTGCCCCATCACGGTAGTAATACCTCATCATCATTGCCATTAATTCAGCGTGTGAATGGAAAAGTGGCACTGGCATCGGCATCGCGCTATAACGCGTGGCGACTACCCTCCAGTAAAGTTAAAAGACGCTATCAACTTCAGGGATATCAATGGGTTGACACCCCTCATCAGGGGCAAATAACCGTCGATTTTTCAGCGCAAGGTTGGCAGGTACGCAGCCTAAGGGAGCAAATTTTACCTCGTTGGTATCATCAGTGGTTTGGCGTGCCAGTGGATAACGGGTAGAATATGCGGCTATTTCAACAAATGCTGGTTTTTTGAATGCATAACGACAAAGATCTCTCTACGTGGCAGACATTCCGCCGACTGTGGCCAACCATTGCGCCTTTTAAAGCGGGTCTGATCGTGGCGGGCATAGCGTTAATCCTCAACGCGGCCAGCGATACCTTCATGTTATCGCTCCTTAAGCCACTTCTTGATGATGGCTTTGGTAAAACAGATCGCTCCGTGCTGATGTGGATGCCGCTGGTGGTTATTGGGCTGATGATTTTACGTGGTATCACCAGTTATATCTCCAGCTACTGTATCTCCTGGGTATCTGGCAAAGTGGTAATGACCATGCGTCGTCGCCTGTTTGGTCATATGATGGGAATGCCGGTTTCATTTTTTGATAAACAGTCAACCGGGACTCTGCTTTCACGTATTACTTACGATTCTGAACAGGTTGCTTCGTCATCTTCCGGCGCACTGATTACTGTTGTACGTGAAGGTGCGTCCATCATTGGTTTGTTCGCCATGATGTTCTATTACAGTTGGCAGTTATCGATCATTTTAATTGTGCTGGCACCCATTGTCTCGATTGCAATTCGTATCGTATCGAAGCGTTTTCGCAGCATCAGTAAAAACATGCAAAACACGATGGGGCAGGTGACCACCAGTGCGGAACAGATGCTGAAAGGCCACAAAGAAGTGCTGATTTTTGGTGGCCAGGAAGTGGAAACGAAGCGTTTTGATAAGGTCAGCAACAAAATGCGTTTGCAGGGGATGAAGATGGTGTCCGCCTCGTCCATCTCTGACCCGATCATTCAATTGATCGCTTCTTTGGCGCTGGCGTTTGTTCTGTATGCGGCGAGCTTCCCAAGTGTGATGGATAGCCTGACAGCCGGTACGATTACCGTTGTTTTCTCTTCAATGATTGCACTGATGCGTCCGCTGAAATCGCTGACCAACGTTAACGCCCAGTTCCAACGTGGTATGGCGGCCTGTCAGACGCTGTTCACCATTCTGGATAGTGAACAGGAGAAAGACGAAGGTAAGCGTGAGATTGAGCGTGCTACCGGCGATGTGGAATTCCGTAATGTTACCTTCACCTATCCAGGGCGTGAAGTTCCCGCTTTGCGTAACATCAACCTGAAAATCCCGGCAGGGAAAACAGTTGCTCTGGTTGGACGTTCTGGTTCGGGTAAATCGACCATCGCGAGTTTAATCACTCGCTTCTACGATATCGATGAAGGCGAGATCCTGATGGATGGTCACGATCTACGCGAGTATACCCTGGCGTCATTGCGTAATCAGGTTGCGCTGGTGTCGCAGAATGTCCATCTGTTTAACGATACGGTTGCCAACAACATTGCTTACGCACGTACTGACCAGTACAGCCGTGAGCAAATTGAAGAAGCGGCGCGTATGGCTTATGCCATGGACTTTATCAATAAGATGGATAACGGTCTCGATACGGTAATTGGCGAAAACGGTGTACTGCTTTCTGGCGGTCAGCGTCAGCGTATTGCTATTGCTCGTGCTTTGTTGCGTGACAGCCCGATTCTGATTCTGGACGAAGCCACCTCGGCACTGGATACTGAATCTGAACGTGCAATTCAGGCGGCGCTGGATGAGTTGCAGAAAAACCGTACTTCACTGGTGATAGCCCACCGTTTGTCTACCATTGAAAAGGCAGACGAAATTGTGGTCGTCGAGGACGGGGTCATTGTGGAACGCGGTACGCACAACGATTTGCTTGAACACCGTGGTGTCTACGCGCAACTTCACAAAATGCAGTTTGGCCAATGATTGAAAAAATCTGGTCTGGTGAATCGCCTTTGTGGCGGCTGTTGCTGCCACTCTCCTGGCTGTATGGCCTGGTGAGTGGTGCAATCCGTCTTTGCTACAAATTAAAATTGAAACGCGCATGGCGCGCGCCAGTGCCAGTTGTGGTGGTCGGTAACCTCACCGCAGGTGGCAATGGAAAAACCCCGGTCGTTGTCTGGCTGGTGGAACAACTGCAAAAATGCGGTGTTCGCGTTGGTGTGGTGTCAAGAGGGTATGGCGGTAAGGCCGAATCGTATCCGTTGTTACTGTCGGCAGATACCACCACGGCACAGGCGGGTGATGAACCGGTGCTTATTTATCAGCGCACTGGTGCGCCTGTTGCGGTTTCTCCCGAACGTTCTGATGCAGTAAAAGTGATTCTGGCGCAGCATCCTGATGTACAACTCATCGTGACTGACGACGGTCTACAGCATTATCGCCTGGCGCGAGATGTAGAAATTGTCGTCATCGATGGTGTGCGTCGCTTTGGTAATGGCTGGTGGTTGCCCGCGGGGCCAATGCGTGAGCGAGCGGGGCGCTTAAAATCGGTTGATGCGGTAATCGTCAACGGCGGTGTACCGCACAATGGTGAAATCCCAATGCATCTGCTGCCGGGTCAGGCTGTGAATTTGCGTACTGGTACGCGTTGTGATGTTGCACAACTTGAACATGTGGTAGCAATGGCGGGGATTGGTCACCCGCCGCGCTTTTTTGCCACGCTGAAGATGTGCGGTGTTCAACCAGAAAAATGTGTTCCGCTGGCCGATCATCAGTCTTTGAATCATGCGGATGTCAGCGCACTGTTAAGTGCCGGGCAAACGCTGATCATGACTGAAAAAGATGCGGTGAAATGCCGGGCCTTTGCAGAAGAAAATTGGTGGTATTTGCCCGTTGACGCACAGCTTTCGGGCGATGAACCAGAGAAACTGCTCGCGCAACTTTCCTCGCTGGCTTCTGGCAACTAATTCCGCCGCGGCAGCGTTCAATAGATGGAGCCATGATGACGCTGCCGTATATTTCCCTTGCCGATGCGCGTAATCTTCACCTTGCCGCGCAAGGCCTGTTAAACAAATCCCGCCGTCGTGCGTCGCCAGAAGATATCCTGTCAACTATCTCCCGTATCTCCCTGCTACAAATCGACACTATCAATATCGTTGCCCGCAGCCCTTATCTGGTACTTTTTAGTCGCCTTGGTAATTATTCTCCGCAGTGGCTGGATGAGTCACTGACACGTGGCGAATTAATGGAGTACTGGGCGCATGAAGCCTGCTTTATGCCGCGTAGCGATTTTCGTCTTATTCGCCACCGAATGCTGGCACCTGAAAAAATGGGCTGGAAATACAAAGACGCCTGGATGCAGGAACATGTAGCAGAAATTGAACAGTTAATTCAGCACATACAAGATAACGGACCGGTACGTTCAGCCGATTTTGAACATCCCCGAAAAGGGGCAAGCGGTTGGTGGGAGTGGAAGCCCCATAAACGGCATCTGGAAGGCTTATTTACTGCCGGAAAAGTCATGGTAGTTGAACGGCGCAACTTCCAGCGAGTTTATGATCTAACCCATCGCGTCATGCCTCACTGGGATGATGAGCGTGATCTCGTTTCGCAAACAGAAGCAGAAATCGCCATGCTGGATAACAGCGCGCGTTGCCTGGGAATATTCCGCGAACAGTGGCTGGCGGATTATTATCGTTTGAAACGTCCTGCACTGTCGGCCTGGCGTGATCTATGTGCTGAACAGCAACAAATTATCCCCATAAATGTGGAGAGATTAGGACAACTCTGGCTGCATGCTGACTTGTTGCCTCTTCTCGAAACAGCTCTCGCGGGGAAACTAACCGCGACGCATAGCACTGTACTGTCACCTTTTGACCCTGTCGTCTGGGATCGTAAACGTGCAGAGCAACTTTTTGATTTTAGCTACCGGCTGGAATGCTACACGCCAGCGCCGAAACGCCAGTATGGCTATTTCGTTCTGCCGTTACTACATCGTGGGCAATTAGTCGGGCGAATGGATGCCAAAATACATCGCCAGGCGGGCATTCTTGAAGTTATCTCCCTCTGGTTACAGGATGGCATCAAACCGACAGCTTCTCTTCAAAAAGGGTTGCGCCAGGCGATTACCGATTTTGCTAGCTGGCAGCAGGCGACGCGAGTGACATTAGGGCGCTGCCCACCCGATCTTTTTACCGATTGCCGCACTGGCTGGGAAATAGCCCCCTACGCATAAATGATTATGATAAGATTTATGCATTCATAACCCGATCCATCTGGAGGAACTATGGATCATCGTCTGCTTGAAATCGTTGCCTGCCCGGTTTGCAACGGCAAACTTTGGTATAACCAGGAAAAACAAGAACTGATTTGCAAACTGGATAACCTGGCTTTCCCGCTGCGCGATGGCATTCCAGTTCTGCTGGAAACGGAAGCCCGTGTACTGACTGCCGATGAGAGTAAATCATGAGTTTTGTGGTCATTATTCCCGCGCGCTACGCTTCTACGCGTCTGCCCGGTAAACCGCTGGTCGATATTAACGGCAAGCCCATGATCGTTCATGTCCTTGAGCGCGCCCGCGAATCAGGTGCCGATCGCATCATCGTGGCAACCGATCATGACGATGTCGCCCGCGTCGTTGAAGCTGCGGGTGGTGAAGTATGCATGACGCGCGCCGATCATCAATCAGGCACTGAGCGTCTGGCGGAAGTTGTCGAAAAATGCGCGTTCAGTGACGATACGGTGATTGTTAATGTGCAGGGTGATGAACCCATGATCCCTGCAACAATCATTCGTCAGGTTGCCGATAATCTCGCCCAGCGTGAAGTGGGAATGGCTACCCTGGCTGTACCTATCCACAATGCGGAAGAAGTCTTTAATCCGAATGCGGTTAAAGTGGTTCTTGATGCTGAAGGTTATGCGCTTTACTTTTCACGTGCCACCATTCCGTGGGATCGTGACCGTTTTGCAAAAAGTCTGGAAACCGTTGGTGATAATTTCCTGCGGCATCTCGGTATTTATGGCTACCGTGCAGGTTTTATCCGCCGTTATGTTAACTGGCAGCCAAGCCCGTTAGAACACATCGAAATGTTAGAGCAGCTTCGCGTACTGTGGTACGGCGAAAAAATCCATGTTGCTGTCGCCCGGGAAGTTCCTGGTACAGGTGTGGATACCCCTGAAGATCTCGAGCGCGTTCGCGCTGAAATGCGCTAAGTTAATTTCACGACACTCCACCCGATTTTCGGGGGAGTGTCGTACCGTTACGATTTTCCTCATTTTTCTTTTCAACAATTGATCTCATTCAGGTGACATCTTTTACATTGGCGCTCATTATGAAGGCAGTAGCTTTTATGAGGGTAATCTGAATGGAACAGCTGCGTGCCGAATTAAGCCATTTACTGGGTGAAAAACTCAGTCGTATTGAGTGTGTCAATGAAAAAGCGAATACGGCGTTGTGGGCTTTGTATGACAGCCAGGGAAACCCAATGCCGCTGTTGGCAAGAAGCTTTAGTACGCCAGGGCAAGCACGACAGTTGGCATGGAAAACCACCATGCTGGCGCGCAGCGGGACTATCCGTATGCCAACTATTTATGGTGTGATGACACATGAAGAACACCCAGGCCCCGATGTCCTGTTACTGGAGCGGATGCGTGGTGTTTCTGTGGAAGCACCTGCACGTACACCGGAACGTTGGGAGCATCTGAAAGAGCAAATTGTTGAAGCTCTGTTGGCCTGGCACCGACAGGACAGTCGCGGTTGCGTTGGCGCAGTGGATAATACCCAGGAAAATTTCTGGCCCTCCTGGTATCGGCAACATATTGAAGTGTTATGGACCACGCTCAATCAGTTCAATAACACCGGTTTAACCATGCAGGATAAGCGGATTCTGTTCCGCACCCGCGAATGTCTTCCTGCATTATTTGAAGGATTTAACGACAATTGTGTGCTGATTCACGGCAATTTCTGTTTGCGTAGCATGTTGAAAGATTCGCGCAGCGATCAACTACTGGCGATGGTCGGGCCGGGATTAATGCTTTGGGCACCGCGAGAGTATGAACTGTTCCGACTAATGGATAATACGCTGGCAGAAGATTTACTCTGGAGTTACCTGCAACGCGCGCCAGTGGCGGAGTCGTTCATCTGGCGACGTTGGCTATATGTGTTATGGGATGAAGTTGCGCAACTGGTCAATACCGGACGGTTTAGTCGGAGCAACTTCGATCTGGCATCAAAATCACTCTTGCCGTGGCTCGCCTGATGAACCTTTTAACCACTGCCAGATGCGGCCAAGCGTTTCATAACCGGCCCGGTCGCTATGCATCAACCAGACCGGAGACGGAATTGCCCGCTCCCACGGGTTAAGCGGTGAATCGATTGCCAGTTGATTGGCGGGGGCAGGTAGCGGATTTAACCCTGCATGTTGAAAAAAGATCATCGCGCGCGGCAAATGAGACGCAGAGGTCACCAACAGGAAAGGGGCGTCACCAATTGCCTGTTTCACTGCTGCGGCTTCTTCTTCGGTATCTTTCGGTAAATCCAGCGTAATAATCTGCTCGCGTGGGACACCCAGCGATTGCGCCACTCTGGCCCCCACTTCTGCTGTACTCACCGTATTGGTTTTTGCCACACCACCCGTGAAGATTAACTTTGATCCCGGATTTTCACGCCACAAACGCACGCCTTCATTCAGGCGTGGCAGACTGTTATTGATTAAATTTGAACTTGGCGCCCACTGCGGGTTCCAGGTATAGCCGCCGCCCAGCACCACTATATAGTCCACTTTTTGTACATTGTTCCATGTCGGATAGGTGCTTTCGATGGGACGCAGCAGACGATCTGCTACCGGTTGCAAACTTAATAACAAAAGTGCCAGCCATCCTACGCTAATAAATATCTTCCCGGTTTTTTGAAAACGACTAAACCACAGCAGCACCAGGCCAGCACCAATAATCAGCAACATCAGCGGAAGTGGCAGCAGCATACCGCCAATCACTTTTTTCAGTGTAAAAAGCATCCTTTCTGGTTCCTTTTTTAACCATATAGCGAGGGATCGGCAGTGATATTACACCAGACGGGTTCATTCTCGCCTCGGCTGTGACAAAATAGCGCCTTTATCAGAAAACGTCTTAGCCAACCGGTGGAGAAAGCAATGCAGGATCGCAATTTTGATGATATTGCGGAAAAGTTTTCCCGTAACATTTACGGCACCACCAAAGGACAGCTTCGACAGGCTATTCTGTGGCAGGATCTCGATCGTGTGCTGGCGGAAATAGGCTCGCAAAAATTGCGAGTGCTGGATGCTGGCGGTGGTGAAGGGCAGACGGCGATCAAAATGGCCGGGCGTGGGCATCAGGTCATTTTATGCGATCTTTCTGCGCAGATGATCGACCGCGCAAAGCAGGCGGCAGAAGCAAAAGGTGTGAGCGGCAACATGCAATTTATACATTGCGCTGCTCAGGATGTTGCTTCGCATTTGGAAACGCCCGTTGATCTGATATTGTTCCATGCGGTGCTGGAGTGGGTCGCTGACCCCCGTAGCGTGTTACAGACTCTGTGGTCAGTGTTGCGCCCAGGAGGCATGTTGTCGTTAATGTTCTACAATGCGCACGGTTTGCTGATGCACAACATGGTTGCAGGGAATTTTGATTACGTGCAGGCGGGAATGCCGAAAAAGAAAAAACGGACGCTTTCGCCAGACTCTCCGCGCGATCCGGCGCAGGTATATCAGTGGCTGGAAGAAGCTGGCTGGCAAATTACCGGCAAGACCGGCGTTCGCGTGTTTCATGATTATCTGCGTGAAAAGCACCAACAGCGCGATTGCTACGAAGCATTACTTGAATTAGAAACGCGTTATTGCCGTCAGGAACCTTACATTAGCCTGGGGCGTTATATTCATGTCACCGCGCGCAAACCGCAGAGCAAGGATAAAGTATGAGTGAATTTTCCCAGACAGTCCCCGAACTGGTTGCCTGGGCCAGAAAAAATGACTTCTCCATCTCGCTGCCGGTAGACCGTCTCTCTTTTCTGCTGGCGGTGGCCACGCTGAACGGCGAGCGTCTGGACGGCGAGATGAGTGAAGGTGAGCTGGTGGATGCATTCCGCCACGTGAGTGATGCGTTTGAGCAAACCAGCGAAACCATCGGCGTGCGCGCCAACAACGCGATCAACGATATGGTGCGTCAACGTCTGCTGAACCGCTTTACAAGCGAACAGGCGGAAGGGAACGCCATTTACCGTCTGACGCCGCTCGGCATCGGCATTACTGATTACTACATCCGTCAGCGCGAGTTTTCTACGCTGCGTCTTTCTATGCAATTGTCGATCGTAGCAGGCGAACTGAAGCGTGCGGCGGATGCGGCAGAAGAGGGCGGCGATGAGTTTCACTGGCACCGTAACGTCTATGCGCCGCTGAAATACTCGGTAGCAGAAATTTTCGACAGTATCGACCTGACGCAACGTCTGATGGACGAACAGCAGCAACAGGTGAAAGACGATATCGCCCAGTTACTGAATAAAGACTGGCGGGCGGCGATCTCAAGCTGTGAAATGTTGCTTTCGGAAACCTCTGGTACGCTGCGTGAATTGCAAGATACGCTGGAAGCGGCGGGCGACAAATTACAGGCTAACCTGTTGCGCATCCAGGATGCGACCATGACCCATGACGATCTGCATTTTGTCGATCGTCTGGTGTACGACCTGCAAAGCAAACTCGACCGTATTATCAGTTGGGGTCAGCAATCCATCGATTTATGGATCGGTTATGACCGCCACGTACATAAATTTATCCGTACCGCGATCGATATGGATAAAAACCGTGTCTTTGCCCAGCGATTACGTCAGTCGGTACAAACCTATTTTGATGACCCGTGGGCGCTGACTTACGCCAATGCCGATCGTCTGCTGGATATGCGTGACGAAGAGATGGCACTGCGTGACGAAGAAGTGACCGGGGAACTTCCGCCAGATTTAGAGTACGAAGAGTTTAACGAGATCCGCGAACAACTGGCGGCAATCATCGAAGAGCAGCTCGCCGTTTATAAAACCAGACAAGTGCCGCTGGATCTTGGTCTGGTGGTACGCGAATATCTGGCGCAGTATCCGCGTGCGCGTCACTTTGATGTTGCGCGCATTGTTATTGATCAGGCGGTACGCCTCGGCGTAGCGCAAGCAGACTTCACCGGACTGCCAGCGAAATGGCAGCCGATTAATGATTACGGAGCCAAGGTACAGGCGCATGTCATCGACAAATATTGAACAAGTGATGCCGGTTAAGCTGGCGCAAGCGCTGGCGAATCCGTTATTTCCGGCGCTGGATAGCGCCTTACGTTCAGGTCGCCATATCGGTCTTGACGAACTGGACAACCATGCATTCCTGATGGATTTTCAGGAATACCTGGAAGAGTTTTACGCGCGTTATAACGTTGAGCTTATTCGCGCGCCGGAAGGTTTCTTCTATTTGCGTCCACGTTCCACCACGTTGATCCCTCGTTCCGTGTTGTCCGAACTGGATATGATGGTTGGGAAAATCCTCTGTTATCTCTATCTCAGCCCGGAACGGCTGGCGAACGAGGGGATCTTTACTCAGCAGGAACTGTATGACGAACTGCTCACCCTGGCTGACGAAGCGAAACTGCTGAAACTGGTAAACAACCGTTCTACCGGTTCAGACGTTGACCGCCAGAAGTTGCAGGAAAAAGTACGTTCTTCGCTAAATCGTCTGCGTCGTTTGGGCATGGTGTGGTTTATGGGCCACGACAGCAGCAAGTTCCGCATTACAGAATCGGTGTTCCGTTTTGGTGCGGATGTGCGTGCTGGTGACGATCCGCGCGAAGCCCAACGTCGCCTGATTCGCGATGGTGAAGCAATGTCGCTGGAAAATCACCTGCAACTCAACGACGAAACCGAAGAGAATCAGCCAGATAGCGGAGAGGAAGAATAATGATTGAACGCGGTAAATTTCGCTCACTGACGCTGATTAACTGGAACGGCTTTTTTGCCCGTACCTTTGACCTCGATGAGCTGGTCACAACGCTTTCCGGCGGTAACGGTGCAGGTAAATCCACCACTATGGCGGCGTTTGTTACGGCGCTTATTCCTGACCTGACCCTGCTGCACTTCCGTAACACCACGGAAGCCGGGGCCACCAGTGGTTCGCGCGATAAAGGTTTGCACGGTAAGCTAAAAGCGGGCGTCTGTTATTCGATGCTCGACACCATCAACTCGCGCCATCAGCGCGTGGTGGTCGGTGTGCGTCTGCAACAGGTTGCCGGGCGCGATCGTAAAGTGGATATCAAACCGTTTGCGATTCAGGGGCTACCGATGTCGGTGCTGCCGACGCAACTGGTGACAGAAACCCTGAACGAACGCCAGGCGCGCGTGCTGCCGCTTAATGAGCTGAAAGAGAAGCTCGAAGCGATGGAAGGCGTGCAGTTTAAGCAGTTCAATTCCATCACCGATTACCATTCACTGATGTTCGATCTGGGCATCATTGCGCGTCGTCTGCGCTCGGCGTCTGATCGTAGTAAATTCTATCGTCTGATCGAAGCCTCACTGTACGGCGGTATTTCCAGTGCCATTACCCGTTCTCTGCGTGACTATCTGCTGCCAGAAAACAGCGGCGTGCGTAAAGCGTTCCAGGATATGGAAGCAGCGCTGCGTGAAAACCGCATGACGCTGGAAGCGATTCGTGTAACGCAGTCCGATCGCGACCTGTTTAAGCATTTGATCAGTGAAGCCACCAACTATGTGGCGGCGGACTATATGCGTCACGCCAACGAACGTCGCGTTCATCTGGATAAGGCACTAGAGTTTCGTCGTGAGCTACACACTTCTCGTCAGCAACTAGCGGCGGAGCAGTACAAACACGTCGATATGGCGCGTGAACTGGCAGAGCACAACGGTGCGGAAGGCGATCTGGAAGCAGATTATCAGGCAGCCAGCGATCACCTGAACCTCGTGCAAACCGCACTGCGTCAGCAGGAAAAGATCGAACGTTACGAAGCGGATCTCGATGAATTGCAGATCCGTCTCGAAGAGCAAAACGAAGTGGTGGCAGAAGCCATCGAACGTCAGGAAGAGAATGAAGCGCGCGCGGAAGCCGCCGAACTGGAAGTGGACGAGCTGAAAAACCAGCTTGCTGACTACCAGCAGGCACTGGACGTCCAGCAAACGCGCGCGATCCAGTACAACCAGGCGATTACTGCACTTAACCGCGCTAAAGAACTGTGTCATCTGCCGGACTTAACTGCCGACAGCGCCGCCGAGTGGCTGGAAACCTTCCAGGCGAAAGAGCTGGAAGCCACCGAAAAAATGCTCTCTCTTGAGCAGAAAATGAGCATGGCACAAACCGCGCATAGCCAGTTTGAGCAGGCTTATCAGTTAGTCGCAGCCATTAACGGTCCGCTGGCGCGTAACGAAGCGTGGGATGTTGCTCGTGAACTGCTGCGCGAAGGGGTCGAACAACGTCACCTTGCAGAACAGGTTCAGCCGCTGCGGATGCGCTTAAGCGAACTGGAACAGCGCCTGCGTGAGCAACAGGAAGCCGAGCGCCTGCTGGCGGATTTCTGCAAACGCCAGGGCAAGAACTTTGATATCGATGAACTGGAAGCCCTGCATCAGGAACTGGAAGCACGCATTGCCTCCCTTTCTGACAGCGTGTCTAATGCCCGTGAAGAGCGCATGGCGCTGCGTCAGGAACAGGAACAACTGCAATCACGCATTCAGAGTCTGATGCAGCGTGCGCCGGTTTGGTTGGCTGCGCAAAACAGCCTCAATCAGTTGAGCGAGCAGTGCGGTGAAGAGTTCACCTCCAGTCAGGATGTCACTGAATACATGCAACAGTTGCTGGAGCGCGAGCGCGAGGCGATTGTTGAACGTGACGAAGTGGGCGCGCGCAAAAACGCCGTTGACGAAGAGATCGAGCGTTTAAGTCAGCCGGGGGGCTCTGAAGATCAGCGCCTGAATGCGCTGGCGGAACGTTTTGGCGGCGTGCTGTTGTCAGAAATTTATGACGACGTTAGCCTGGAAGATGCGCCGTACTTCTCGGCGCTGTATGGCCCCTCTCGTCACGCCATCGTAGTGCCCGATCTGTCGCAGATTGCCGAACAACTGGAAGGTTTAACCGATTGCCCGGAAGATCTCTATCTGATCGAAGGTGATCCGCAGTCATTCGATGACAGCGTGTTCAGCGTTGATGAACTGGAAAAAGCGGTGGTGGTGAAAATTGCCGACCGTCAGTGGCGTTATTCGCGCTTCCCTGAAGTGCCGTTGTTTGGTCGTGCGGCGCGCGAAAGCCGTATTGAAAGCCTTCATGCCGAACGTGAAGTGCTTTCCGAACGCTTCGCCACGCTCTCCTTTGATGTACAGAAAACTCAGCGCCTGCATCAGGCTTTCAGTCGCTTTATCGGCAGCCATCTGGCGGTGGCATTTGAGTCCGATCCGGAGGCTGAAATCCGTCAACTGAACAGCCGCCGCGTCGAACTGGAGCGGGCGTTGAGTAATCATGAAAATGATAACCAGCAGCAACGCATTCAGTTTGAGCAGGCGAAAGAGGGCGTGACAGCGCTTAACCGCATCCTGCCGCGCCTTAACCTGTTGGCTGACGATACGCTGGCAGATCGCGTCGATGAAATCCGCGAACGTCTGGATGAAGCCCAGGAAGCGGCGCGTTTTGTTCAGCAGTTCGGTAATCAACTGGCGAAACTGGAGCCGATCGTTTCAGTGTTGCAAAGCGATCCGGAACAGTTTGAACAGTTAAAAGAAGATTACGCATACTCCCAGCAGATGCAGCGCGATGCCCGTCAGCAGGCATTTGCCCTGACGGAAGTGGTGCAGCGTCGCGCACACTTTAGCTACTCCGACTCGGCAGAAATGCTCAGTGGTAACAGCGATCTCAACGAAAAATTGCGTGAACGTCTGGAACATGCGGAAGCAGAGCGTACCCGTGCTCGTGAAGCACTGCGTGGTCATGCTACACAGTTGAACCAGTACAATCAGGTGCTGGCATCGCTGAAAAGTTCTTATGACACTAAAAAAGAACTGCTTAACGATCTGCAACGCGAATTGCAGGATATCGGTGTGCGTGCCGATAGCGGCGCAGAAGAGCGCGCGCGTATTCGCCGTGACGAGCTACATGCGCAACTCAGTAATAACCGTTCCCGTCGCAACCAACTGGAAAAAGCGCTCACCTTCTGCGAAGCGGAGATGGACAACCTGACCCGTAAACTGCGCAAGCTGGAGCGTGATTATCACGAGATGCGCGAGCAGGTGGTGACCGCCAAAGCGGGCTGGTGCGCGGTAATGCGCATGGTGAAAGACAACGGCGTCGAACGCCGCTTGCACCGTCGCGAGCTGGCTTATCTTTCTGCTGATGATTTGCGTTCCATGTCGGATAAGGCGTTAGGTGCGCTGCGTCTGGCGGTAGCGGATAACGAACATCTACGCGACGTGCTGCGTATGTCGGAAGATCCAAAACGTCCGGAACGTAAAATCCAGTTCTTCGTGGCGGTTTACCAGCATCTGCGCGAACGAATCCGCCAGGATATTATTCGTACCGATGATCCGGTAGAAGCTATCGAGCAGATGGAGATCGAACTTAGCCGTCTGACCGAAGAATTAACCTCCCGTGAGCAGAAACTGGCGATCAGTTCCCGCAGTGTGTCGAACATTATTCGCAAAACCATTCAGCGCGAACAGAACCGTATCCGTATGCTTAACCAGGGCTTGCAGAACGTGTCGTTCGGCCAGGTGAACAGCGTACGTCTGAACGTGAATGTGCGTGAAACGCACGCCATGTTGCTGGATGTGCTTTCTGAACAGCATGAACAACATCAGGATTTGTTTAACAGCAACCGTCTGACCTTCTCGGAAGCGCTGGCGAAACTGTATCAGCGCCTTAACCCGCAAATTGATATGGGGCAGCGCACGCCGCAGACCATTGGTGAAGAGCTGTTGGATTATCGCAACTACCTGGAGATGGAAGTTGAAGTTAACCGTGGTTCCGATGGATGGCTGCGTGCGGAGTCAGGCGCGTTGTCAACGGGTGAGGCCATCGGTACAGGGATGTCGATTCTGGTGATGGTGGTACAGAGCTGGGAAGATGAATCCCGTCGTCTGCGCGGTAAAGATATTTCTCCTTGTCGTCTGCTGTTCCTCGATGAAGCAGCGCGCCTGGATGCCCGTTCTATCGCCACGTTGTTTGAATTGTGTGAGCGTTTGCAAATGCAGCTCATCATCGCGGCACCAGAAAATATTAGTCCGGAAAAAGGCACCACCTACAAACTGGTGCGTAAGGTATTCCAGAATACCGAACACGTACATGTGGTTGGTTTGCGTGGCTTTGCGCCGCAGCTTCCTGAAACGCTTCCAGGAACTGACGAAGCGTCTTCCCAGGCAAGTTAAGATTAAGGCGGCAGCGATGTCGCCTTTTTTTTCGAAAACTCCGTTTCTGCACTAAAAAAATTCCGCATTACGGTGCGCTTTTCTTTAAACTTCTTTACATTAGGTTGTGTAAAAACGTATCGACGTTTATATACTGAAGGTAAGCCTGATAAGTAACAGGCTTGCTCGTCATACTTTCGTGAGTATTGGCGTTGTACAGGCAAGTAGAGAAAAGCAGCCTGGCTATTCAAAGTATGATAAAAACAGGGGGCAAGGGATGTTGCTTAACATGATGTGTGGTCGTCGGCTTTCGGCAATAAGTTTTTGTCTGGCCGTAACATTCGCTCCACTGTTCAGTGTGCAGGCTGATGAGCCTGAAGTAATCCCTGGCGACAGCCCGGTGGCTGTCAGCGAACAGGGAGATGTACTGCCGCAAGCGCAAGCGACGGCAATTATGGCGGGGATCCAACCGCTACCAGAGGGTGCGGCGGAAAACGCTCGCACACAAATCGAATCTCAATTACCCGCAGGTTATAAGCCGGTTTATCTTAACCAGCTTCAACTGCTGTATGCCGCACGTGATATGCAGCCGATGTGGGAAAACCGTGATGCGGTTAAAGCTTTCCAGCAGCAACTGGCGGAAGTGGCGATTGCCGGTTTTCAGCCGCAGTTTAATAAATGGGTAGAGTTACTGACTGACCCAGGCGTTAACGGTCTGGCACGTGACGTAGTGTTGTCGGATGCAATGCTGGGTTACCTTCATTTCGTTGCTAACATTCCGGTCAAAGGCACGCGCTGGCTATACAGCAGTAAACCTTATGCACTCTCAACACCACCGCTCTCGGTCATTAACCAATGGCAGGTGGCGCTAAATAATGGCCAATTGCCAACGTTTGTTGCAGGACTGGCACCGCAGCATCCGCAATATGCCGCGATGCATGAATCTTTACTGACCTTGCTCAGTGATACCAAACCGTGGCCACAACTGACCGGTAAAGCAACGTTGCGTCCTGGCCAGTGGAGTAATGACGTACCAGCACTGCGCGAAATATTGCAGCGCACAGGTATGCTCGATGGTGGGCCGAAAATTACGCTGCCTGGCGATGAAACACCCGCTGATGCAGTCGTTAGCCCATCTGCCGTTGCCGTCGAAACTGCGGAAAAGCAAACAAAGTTTCTTAGTAAACCTAAGCCAACTGTACGTGCCGCCTACGATAATGAGCTTGTTGAAGCGGTTAAACGTTTTCAGGCATGGCAAGGATTGGGGGCAGATGGTGCTATTGGTCCAGCCACACGTGATTGGCTCAATGTGACACCTGCACAGCGTGCAGGTGTGTTGGCGCTCAACATCCAGCGTTTACGTTTGCTGCCTGCGGAGCTTTCTACCGGCATCATGGTCAATATACCGGCCTATTCTTTGGTCTATTACCAGAACGGTAATCAGGTGCTGGACTCGCGGGTGATTGTCGGCCGTCCTGACCGCAAAACACCAATGATGAGCAGTGCCTTAAACAATGTGGTAGTGAATCCGCCGTGGAACGTACCGCCGACGCTGGCACGCAAAGATATTCTGCCGAAAGTGCGTAATGATCCGGGCTATCTGGAAAGCCATGGCTATACGGTGATGCGTGGCTGGAACAGCAAAGAAGCAATTGACCCGTGGCAGGTTGACTGGTCGACGATTACCGCGTCGAATTTACCGTTCCGCTTTCAGCAAGCTCCAGGCCCACGAAATTCGCTAGGACGGTATAAATTTAATATGCCGAGTTCAGACGCTATCTACTTACATGACACGCCTAATCACAATCTGTTCAAGCGTGATACGCGTGCGTTGAGCTCTGGCTGTGTGAGGGTGAATAAGGCATCCGATCTGGCAAACATGCTGTTGCAGGATGCAGGCTGGAATGACAAGCGTATTTCCGATGCTCTGAAGCAGGGAGATACCCGTTACGTCAATATCCGTCAGTCTATCCCGGTTAATCTCTACTACCTGACAGCATTTGTCGGCGCAGATGGGCGTACTCAATATCGTACAGATATTTACAATTATGATCTGCCTGCGCGATCCAGCTCGCAAATTGTATCGAAAGCGGAACAATTAATCAGGTAAATGAAGTAGTTCGGGGAAATCAGTTGTCGTAATAATTGGCATGATTGGGGGCTATTCCTGGTAGCCCCCATCACTGCTGGGGTTGAGTCACCTTGACGTTAGCTTTATGGGCGGTTAAGGTGCACTCTTGTGCGCCAGAAGTGCATATAAACGATAACATTGACCTGTAGACTTGATTACCATGGACAAATTCGACGCTAATCGCCGCAAACTACTGGCGCTTGGTGGTGTTGCACTTGGTGCTGCCATCTTGCCGACCCCTGCGTTTGCGACACTCTCCACCCCACGCCCGCGTATTTTGACACTCAACAATCTCCATACTGGAGAGTCAATTAAAGCGGAGTTTTTCGATGGCAGAGGCTATATTCAGGAAGAATTGGCAAAACTAAACCATTTTTTCCGCGATTTCCGCGCGAACAAAATAAAGTCCATCGATCCAGGATTATTCGACCAGTTGTATCGCCTGCAAGGCCTGTTAGGTACTCGCAAGCCGGTACAGTTAATTTCTGGTTACCGTTCTATCGACACCAATAATGAATTACGCGCACACAGCCGTGGAGTAGCGAAGAAAAGCTATCACACCAAAGGCCAGGCGATGGATTTCCATATTGAAGGCGTCGCGTTAAGCAATATTCGCAAAGCCGCGTTATCTATGCGCGCAGGTGGTGTAGGATATTACCCACGTAGTAACTTTGTGCATATTGATACCGGACCTGCACGGCACTGGTAGCAATCGCTTAACGAAACAGGGGCAGTATGAATTATCGTATTATTCCGGTCACTGCATTCTCCCAGAACTGCTCATTGATCTGGTGTGAACAAACTCGCCTGGCAGCACTGGTTGATCCTGGCGGTGATGCGGAAAAAATTAAACAGGAAGTTGATGCCAGCGGCCTGACGCTGATGCAGATCCTACTGACACATGGCCATCTGGATCACGTTGGTGCAGCGGCGGAACTGGCAAAACATTACGGCGTGCCAGTACTTGGTCCGGAAAAGGAAGATGAGTTCTGGCTGCAAGGCTTGCCTGCGCAAAGCCGCATGTTTGGCCTGGATGAGTGTCAGCCACTGACGCCGGATCGTTGGCTGAATGAAGGCGACACGATCAGCATAGGGAATGTGACTTTACAGGTGTTACATTGCCCAGGGCATACACCGGGTCATGTGGTCTTTTTTGATAATCAGTCAAAACTGCTGATTTCTGGCGACGTCATTTTCAAAGGTGGAGTAGGGCGCAGTGACTTCCCACGTGGCGACCATAATCAACTGATCTCCTCTATCAAAGATAAACTGCTGCCGCTTGGCGATGATGTGACGTTTATTCCAGGGCACGGGCCGTTATCCACCCTCGGCTATGAACGGTTGCATAACCCCTTCCTGCAAGACGAAATTCCCGTCTGGTAAAGGCGCATAAAAAAGCCCGCTTTCACAGCGGGCTTCATTGGTTTTAATGCTTACAGCACAGCCACAATCGCTTCGCACAGCGGAGCCATGTTGTCTGGCGTCATCCCGGCTACGTTCACACGACCGGAAGCCACAGCATACACGCCAAACTCTTCACGCAGACGCAGTACCTGTTCTTTAGTCAGACCGCTAAAAGAGAACATGCCGTTTTGTTTGATAATGAAACTGAAGTCGCGGTTTGCGCCTTTTTCCTGCAGCGTATTAACGAACAATTGACGCATACGCTGAATACGCTGACGCATATCAGTCAGCTCTTGTTCCCAGATAGCACGTAACGCATCATTACTCAGGATAGTGGCAACAACCGAAGCTCCGTGCGCGGGTGGGTTAGAATAGTTCGCACGAATCGCCGCTTTCATCTGGCTGAATGCGCGATCCACGGTTTCACTGTCCGCAGCAACCAGCGTACATGCGCCTACACGCTCGTTGTACAGACCAAAGTTTTTAGAGTAGGAACTGGCGACGATCAGTTCTTTATGCAGAGCTGCGAAAACGCGCAGACCTTCAGCATCTTCTTCCAGACCGCGAGCAAAACCCTGGTAAGCAAAGTCAAACAGCGGTAACCAGCCTTTCTCAACGGAAAGCTGCGCCAGCGTTTGCCATTGCTCCAGTGTAGGATCAATGCCGGTTGGGTTATGGCAGCAACCGTGGAACAGCACCACGTCGCCAGCCTGGGCTTCGTTCAGACTGTTAATCAGGGCGTCGAAGTCCAGAGTATGTTTTTCCGCGTCGTAATAAGCGTATTCACGTACTTCCAGACCTGCAGAGTTAAAGACGCTCTTATGGTTCGGCCAGCTAGGGTTGCTCACCCACACACGCTTAACGTCGGTATTTTTTGCCAGGAAATCGGCAGCCACGCGTAACGCACCAGTACCACCAGGGGTCTGAGCTGTGCGGGCGCGTTTGTCGTTGATTAGGGCGCTACCTTTACCAAACAGCAGTTCCTGGGTGCAACGACCAAATTCAGGAATACCGTCAATGCCGAGGTAGTTTTTGGTGGTTTCATTTTCGAGCAGATACTGTTCAGCCTTTTTAACGCTGGTCAGTACCGGGGTTTTGCCCGTCTCATCTTTATAGACACCAATCCCGAGGTTAATTTTGCCGGGACGTTCATCGGCACGAAACAGATCGGCCAGGCCCAGAATCGGGTCGGCAGGAGCGGCGGTAATGTTCTCAAACATGACGAGGTTCCATTATGGTTACAGAAGGGAAGTCCGCTATCAGGGTAACGGGAGATTTACAAAATTCCAACTATTACTGATGAAAACGCCGGCTGTTTTTGCAAGACGTGAGATTGCTCTGGAAGGCATAAAAAAAACAGGACCAAAGTCCTGTTTTTTCGGCATTTAACAAAGAGGTCTGCTATTAGAACTGGTAAACGATACCCACAGCAACTGTGTCGTCAGAACCTACGCCCAGTTTGTTGTCAGAATCGATCTGGTTGATGATGTAGTCAACATAGGTAGACATGTTTTTGTTGAAGTAGTAGGTTGCGCCCACTTCAACATAGTTCACCAGATCAACATCACCGATACCACCTTCTACGTCTTTCGCTTTAGATTTGGTGTAAGCGATGGACGGACGCAGACCGAAGTCAAACTGGTATTGTGCAACTAACAGGATATCTTGCGTTTTGTTAGCAAAGCCGCCGGTGATCGGCGTAGCGTTACGGGTTTCACCGTAGTTTGCTGCCAGGTAGATGTTGTTCGCATCGTACTTCAGGCCAGTAGCCCACTGTTCAGCTTTTTTACCCTGGCCGAGAGGTTGGGCTTCCTGCAAGTTTGTACGGTCAGCAGCACCATAAGCACCAACGATACCAAAGCCTTCGAATTCGTAGCTGATGGAGCCGCCAACACCGTCGCCGTTAGAACGACGTGCGGTGTCGCGTTCGTTTTTACCCAGGTACTGAACAGCGAAGTTCAGGCCGTCAACCAGACCAAAGAAGTTGGAGTTACGGTAAGTTGCAACGCCGCCAACACGACCAACGAAGAAGTCATCGCTGTATGCAGTGTCACCACCAAATTCCGGCAGCATATCGGTGTAACCCAGTGCGTCATAAACAACACCATAGTTACGACCGTAATCGATTGAGCCAGCATCAGCAAATTTCAGACCAGCGAACGCCAGACGGGTTTTGTTGCCATTTTGGGCATCAGAACCCTCAGAGTTGTTACCCTGGAAGTTGTATTCCCACTGACCGTAACCGGTCAGATCAGAATTGATTTGAGTTTCCCCTTTAAAACCAAGACGGGCATAGGTCATATCGCCATTGCCACCGTAACTGTTTTCACCGTTACCCTTGGAAAAATAGTGCAGACCGACAGCTTTACCGTACAGATCTACTTTGTTGCCATCTTTGTTATAGATTTCTGCAGCGTTTGCAGTTCCTGCTACTAACAGAGCAGGGACGATCACTGCCAGAATGTTGCGCTTCATCATTATTTATTACCCTCATGGTTTTTTTTATGACACCTGCCACTGCCGTCAATAAGTTTCGTCAATAAATATTTACGGAGCTATTGATGAAAGTTTGGTGTCTTTATGTATCTGCAGGCATCTTTCCATTCAAACTAACGTTTCGCTACCGTGAAAGTGCTACAAAGATAAAGATATAGTTACAAAAAGAAAAAATGCGTAACTAAATATTAATTTTAAGGAACTTTGTGAACACCGTCATATTTCCACCAGGATTTAATGATATTTATG
Source organism: Escherichia sp. MOD1-EC6162 (assembly GCF_002965125.1). Taxonomy (NCBI): domain Bacteria; kingdom Pseudomonadati; phylum Pseudomonadota; class Gammaproteobacteria; order Enterobacterales; family Enterobacteriaceae; genus Escherichia; species Escherichia sp. MOD1-EC6162. The sequence goes on along the minus strand of NZ_PTSB01000005.1, from coordinate 180,741 downwards.
GCGGATCTTATATATGTATATGATTTACTTATATTAAATCTAACTAAACAGAAATTTTCTTTCTGATGATTTCTCTCTGTGACTTCTCTCTAATACACTTTCAGCCATCCAGAAAGCCAATAATAAGTATAAAAATTGTGCTATCAGATAAGAAATGACTAATCCGCAATAAGGCTATGGGTTATTTTTTGTTCGCAAATGTTGCAAAGAAACATTCCGTAACAGGAAGATTGCTTTGGCAGGGTTGCAATTAGATTGATTGACTTAACAAACAGATAACTTGACAGAAGGGGATAAAAAAGAGCCAGCGGGTGCTGGCTCTCGGAAAAGTTAAATTAGAAACTGGCGTTACGTGGAGTGCGTGGGAACGGAATTACGTCACGCACGTTTTGAACGCCAGTCACGTAGGCGATCAGGCGTTCAAAACCAAGACCGAAACCGGAATGTGGAACAGTACCGTAGCGACGCAGATCGCGATACCACCAGTAATCTTCTTTATTCAGGCCCATCTCCAGCATACGTTCGTCCAGAACGTCCAGACGCTCTTCACGCTGGGAACCACCAATGATCTCACCGATACCCGGAGCCAGAACGTCCATTGCTGCAACGGTTTTACCGTCTTCGTTAAGGCGCATGTAGAACGCTTTAATGTCTTTCGGATAGTTTTTCACGACTACCGGCGCTTTAAAGTGTTCTTCTGCCAGGTAACGTTCATGCTCGGAAGAGAGATCCACACCCCAGTAAACCGGGTTTTCAAATTTCTTACCGCAGTTTTCGAGGATGGTTACCGCGTCGGTATAATCCACCTGCGCGAAGTCTGCCTCAATGAAACGCTCCAGACGTGAAACTGCATCTTTATCCACGCGTTCAGCGAAGAATTTCATATCGTCAGCACGTTCTTCGAGAACCGCTTTAAAGACGTATTTCAGCATGGCTTCTGCCAGGCCGGCGATATCGTTCAGGTTAGCAAACGCGACTTCCGGCTCCAGCATCCAGAATTCCGCCAAGTGACGGCTGGTGTTGGAGTTTTCTGCACGGAAAGTCGGGCCGAAGGTATAAATTTTAGACAGCGCACAGGCATAAGTCTCGCCGTTTAACTGGCCTGATACGGTCAGGAACGACTCTTTACCGAAGAAATCTTTGTCGAAATCAACTTTGCCCTGATCGTTACGTGGCAGGTTTTCCAGATCCAGTGTTGAAACACGGAACATTTCGCCAGCGCCTTCGGTATCGGACGCGGTGATCAGCGGTGTAGAAACCCAGAAGAAACCTTGTTCGTTAAAGAATCGATGCAGTGCCTGCGCCAGCGTGTGGCGAACGCGCGCAACGGCACCAATCAGGTTGGTACGTGGACGCAGGTGAGCGACTTCACGCAGATACTCAATGCTGTGGCGTTTTGCTGCCATCGGGTAAGTGTCTGGATCTTCAACCCAACCAGCGACTTCAACATTGCTGGCCTGAATTTCAAATTGTTGCCCCTGGCCCGGCGACGCCACGACTTTACCCGTCACAATGACCGAGCAACCGGTGGTCAGACGCAGTACGTCTTCATTGTAATTGGGCAGAGAATTATTGATGACAGCCTGTACAGGATCAAAGCAGGAACCGTCATAAACGGCGAGGAAGGAGATGCCAGCTTTTGAATCTCGGCGGGTACGTACCCATCCGCGCACGGTGACTTCGCTGTCAACGGCTACGCGGCCCTGGAGTACGTCGGCTACAGGCACAACGCTCATAATATTCTCTCTGTTAATAGTCGGAAAAAATAAACACTTGTCCACCCGTGAAATGGGGGGATACCTATGTTACCTGGCATCCGCAATCAGACAAGCAGAATTCGCAGATGCAGCGAAAGATTTCGGAATTAAAGGTAAAAAAGGGAGCCGTTATGGCTCCCTGATGATATTAACTGGCTTTTTTAATGTGCGGAAGGTCGAACGCTTTACGAAGTGCGCGAACAAACGCCTTGTCGTGGCAGATTGTTTTGCCAGGACTGTCAGAAAGTTTCGCCACAGGTTTACCGTTACACTCCACCAGCTTAATCACAATATTCAGTGGCTTGACTTGGGGGATATCGCAGGTCAGGCGTGTACCTATACCAAAACTTAATTGCACACGGGAAGAGAAGTGGCGATAAAGCTCGACCGCTTTGCGTAAATCCAGATTGTCAGAGAAAACCAGCGTTTTGCTCTGAGGGTTGATTCCCAGCGTCTCATAATGCGCAATGGCTTTTTCGCCCCATTCTACCGGGTCGCCAGAGTCATGACGCAGCCCCTGATAGCGGCTGGCAAATTCCACGCCGAAATCACGCAAGAATGCGTCCATAGTAATGCAATCGGTTAACGCAATTCCCAGTTGATCGGGATATTCATTGAGCCATGCGGCAAGTGCGGCACGTTGGCTGTTGGCAAGATCCGGGCTGATTTGTTGATGCGCCTGGAACCATTCGTGAGCCTGAGTTCCCATTGGCGTGAGGGAAAGCTGACGCGCCAGATCGTAGTTACTGGTGCCAACGAACCAGGATTCTTGTTGCAAACGTTGAACGATGGTTTCCTGGACTTCGCGGGAAAAACGTCGGCGGGTGCCGAAATCCATCAGATGGAAGCGCGACATATCGAGATCGGCAGTTAACGCCGAGAAGTCGACTAATTTGCTTTCCAGCGTATCAAGGGCTTGCGCAACGTCGGCCTGCGGTGAGCGGTAGCGATGTACCAGTTCACTGATGACCGCCAGCAAAGGAACTTCCCAGAGGATGACTTCACGCCACGGACCGCTTAAACGAATATCCAGCTTGCCGTTATCGTTGGTGACGGTGACCTGTTCCGGGTTAAAGCGGAACTCGCGCAACCAGTTGAGGTAGTCGGCCTTAAAAAAAGGCAGGGCAGAGAGCCATTGATATTCATCATCCTGCAGGCGCAGACGCTGCATCGCCTGGACCTGTTCACGAATAGCATCGGCATAAATACCCAGCAGATCGTCACCTCGGCAACGAAACTCCGCCGCGACATGCACATCATAATAGTGATGAAACACGGCTTGCTGCATATGCAACTTATAAGCATCTGTATCCAGCAGCGAGTGCAGAACAGGAGAAGCGAATTGTGTCATAGGTGCGCAGTAGCGTCCTCGTACGGGAGCGTTTAGTACAATAAACATCTTCAGGAACTGCTGGAGTATACCTTGTTTCGCAATTTATTGAACCCCGATCACACCATATGCCACGTTTATGGTCGATGGCGTTGCGCTCTGTATGTTATAAAAATGTAGCAATAAAAGCGTTTGTACCTGAAAAGATGAAGATTCTGCGTAGCGAGATTTATACAACAGGAATAGACTGAACACCTGACTCTATAAAAGATGCTAAAGGTTATTTATGACTCAACAGCCACAAGCCAAATACCGTCACGATTATCGTGCGCCGGATTACCAGATTACTGATATTGACTTGACCTTTGACCTGGACGCGCAAAAGACGGTGGTTACCGCGATCAGCCAGGCTGTCCGTCATGGTGCATCAGATGCTCCACTTCGTCTTGACGGCGAAGATCTTAAACTGGTCTCTATTCATATTAATGATGAGCCGTGGTCCGCCTGGAAAGAAGAAGAGGGCGCACTGGTCATCAGTAATTTACCGGAGCGTTTTACGCTCAAGATCGTTAATGAAATTAGCCCTGCGTCCAACACTGCACTGGAAGGGCTTTACCAGTCAGGCGATGCGCTTTGCACCCAGTGTGAAGCCGAAGGTTTCCGCCACATTACGTACTATCTCGATCGCCCGGACGTGCTGGCGCGTTTTACGACTAAAATTATTGCCGATAAAACCAAATACCCGTTCCTGCTTTCCAACGGTAACCGCGTTGCGCAAGGTGAGTTGGAAAACGGACGTCACTGGGTACAGTGGCAGGACCCGTTCCCGAAACCGTGCTATCTGTTTGCGCTGGTGGCAGGCGATTTTGATGTGCTACGCGACACCTTCACCACGCGTTCTGGCCGCGAAGTGGCGCTGGAGTTGTATGTCGATCGCGGCAACCTTGACCGCGCGCCGTGGGCGATGACCTCGCTGAAAAATTCCATGAAGTGGGATGAAGAGCGCTTTGGTCTGGAGTATGACCTTGATATTTATATGATCGTTGCCGTGGACTTCTTCAACATGGGCGCAATGGAGAATAAAGGTCTTAACATCTTTAACTCCAAATATGTACTGGCGCGCACCGACACCGCTACCGACAAAGATTATCTCGACATTGAACGCGTTATTGGCCATGAATATTTCCACAACTGGACCGGTAACCGTGTGACTTGCCGCGACTGGTTCCAGCTTAGCCTGAAAGAAGGTTTAACCGTGTTCCGCGATCAGGAGTTCAGCTCTGACCTGGGTTCCCGTGCCGTTAATCGCATCAACAATGTGCGCACCATGCGCGGGTTGCAGTTTGCGGAAGACGCCAGCCCAATGGCTCACCCAATCCGCCCGGACATGGTCATTGAGATGAACAACTTCTATACCCTGACCGTTTACGAGAAGGGCGCAGAAGTGATTCGAATGATCCACACCCTGCTGGGCGAAGAAAATTTCCAGAAAGGGATGCAGCTCTATTTCGAGCGTCATGATGGCAGTGCGGCAACCTGTGACGATTTCGTCCAGGCGATGGAAGATGCGTCAAATGTCGATCTCTCTCATTTCCGCCGTTGGTACAGCCAGTCCGGCACGCCGATTGTGACTGTTAAAGACGACTACGATCCAGAAACTGAGCAGTACACCCTGACCATCAGTCAGCGCACGCCAGCTACGCCAGATCAGGCAGAAAAACTGCCGCTGCATATTCCGTTTGCTATTGAGTTGTATGACAACGAGGGCAAAGTAATCCCGTTGCAGAAGGACGGTCATCCGGTCAATTCAGTGCTGAATGTCACCCAGGCGGAACAGACTTTTGTTTTTGATAACGTCTACTTCCAGCCGGTGCCTGCACTGCTGTGTGAATTTTCCGCGCCGGTGAAACTGGAATATAAATGGAGCGATCAGCAACTGACCTTCCTGATGCGTCATGCGCGCAATGATTTTTCCCGCTGGGATGCGGCGCAAAGTCTGCTGGCAACGTACATCAAACTGAATGTCGCCCGTCATCAACAAGGGCAGCCGTTATCGCTGCCAGCACATGTTGCAGATGCTTTCCGCGCTGTGCTGCTCGATGAGAAGATCGACCCGGCGCTGGCGGCAGAAATCCTGACACTGCCTTCTGTCAATGAAATGGCGGAACTATTCGATATCATCGATCCGATTGCCATTGCCGAAGTTCGCGAAGCACTCACCCGTACACTGGCGACTGAACTGGCGGATGAATTGTTGGCTATCTATAACGCCAATCACCAGAGTGAGTATCGTGTTGAACATGAAGACATTGCGAAACGTACTCTGCGTAATGCCTGCCTGCGCTTCCTCGCCTTTGGTGAAACGCATCTGGCTGACGTGTTAGTGAGTAAGCAGTTCCATAAAGCGAACAATATGACCGATTCGCTGGCGGCACTTTCGGCGGCGGTTGCTGCGCAGTTACCGTGCCGTGACGCGTTGATGCAGGAGTACGACGACAGGTGGCATCAGGACGGTCTGGTGATGGATAAATGGTTTATCCTGCAAGCCACCAGTCCAGCGGCGAATGTGCTGGAGACGGTGCGTGGTCTGTTACAGCATCGCTCATTCACCATGAGCAACCCGAACCGTATTCGTTCGTTGATTGGTGCGTTTGCAGGCAGCAACCTGGCAGCGTTCCATGCTGAAGATGGCAGTGGTTACCAGTTCCTGGTGGAAATGCTCACCGATCTGAACCGCCGTAATCCGCAGGTGGCTTCACGTTTGATTGAGCCGCTGATTCGCCTGAAACGTTACGATGTCAAACGTCAGGAGAAAATGCGTGCGGCGCTGGAACAATTGAAAGGGTTGGATAATCTCTCTGGCGATCTTTACGAGAAGATCACCAAAGCACTGGCTTAATACAAAAGTGCCTGATGCGACGCTGGCGCGTCTTATCAGGCCTACAAACCCGTTGGAATTGTTGGTTTTGTAGGCTGATAAGGCGTTCACGCCGCATCTGGCATGTTAACCATGACGCCGAATTGGTTGTTCAGAATGCCCTCGCTGCATCACCCGCTGTAACACTTCCGCTTCCAGTTCCGCTAACCGTACTGACCCTAATCGGCGCGGGCGAGGAATATCCACCGTCAAATCCAGGCCAATCTTTCCCTCTTCAATCAACAGCACCCGGTCAGCCATCGCTACCGCTTCGCTCACATCATGCGTCACCAGCAAGACGGTAAAGCCGTGCTCCTGCCAAAGTGACACAATTAAATCCTGCATCTCCAGTCGCGTTAAGGCGTCCAGTGCGCCCAGCGGTTCATCGAGCAACAATAAACCCGGACGATGAATCAACGCTCTTGCCAGCGCCACACGCTGTTTCTGCCCGCCAGAAAGTGCGGCAGGCCATTCCCCGGCACGATTTTCCAGCCCTACCGCAGCCAGTGCCTGATGCGCCGCATCGCGCCATTGGCCTTTAAGACCTAACCCAACGTTATCAATCACCGATTTCCATGGCAGCAGACGCGCATCCTGAAACATCATCCGCGTATCATCCTGAATCTCGGCCAGCGGTGTTATACCCGCCAGTACATCACCTGCGGTTGGTGTTTCCAGCCCCGCCAGCAGACGCAGCAGAGTACTTTTACCGCCGCCGCTACGACCAACAACAGCCACAAACTGACCTGCCGGAATATGCAAATCCAGTTGATTCAGCACGATATTTTCTGCGTAATGTTTGCTCACCGCATTAAGTAGCAGTGGTGTACCCTGGTTCAGACGGGCAGTATTCATGCCGTGGCCTCCTTCAGATGATAAGCCGGGTTCCAGCGCAACCAGAGACGCTCTAGCAATTGGGCGCTAATGTCAGCAAGTTTGCCGAGCAGGGCGTAGAGAATAATGGCGACGACGACGACATCCGTTTGCAGAAACTCCCGCGCATTCATCGCCAGATAACCAATGCCAGAATTGGCAGAGATGGTTTCGGCAACAATCAGCGTCAGCCACATCAGGCCCAACGCAAAACGCACGCCGACCATAATTGAGGGCAGGGCACCAGGCAGGATCACATGCACAAACAGCGGCAAGCCGGATAAGCCATAGCTACGCGCCATCTCCACCAGCCCGCGATCGATATTACGGATGCCGTGCCAGGTATTGATATAAATGGGGAACAGCGTGCCGAGCGCTACCAGGAAAATTTTTGCAGACTCATCAATGCCAAACCACAAAATCACCAGCGGGATCAGCGCCAGATGCGGCACGTTGCGCAACATTTGAATTGAGCTGTCCAGCAACCGTTCTCCCCAGCGCGACAGGCCGCTAATCAATCCCAGAATCAACCCCAGCGATCCGCCAATCGAAAAACCAATCAGCGCCCGCCAGGAGCTGATCGCCAGATGCTGCCAAAGCTCACCGCTGGCCGAGAGCGTCCAGAACGCGGCCACCACTCCTTCCGGAGAGGGCAAAATACGCGTCGACAGCCAGCCAACCGAGGAGGCCAGTTGCCACACCGCCACGATGCCCACCGGTAAAAACCAGGGGGCAACGCGCAATAACCACTTCTTCACTGGCGTTGCCATCATTTTCTTCCTTAGCTTTGCGCGACATTACGTGGGATGAACTCATTCGCTACCGCTTCGCCTTGCAGGTTCAATGGCTGTGGTTGGGGAATCTGTGGAATGGCAACATCCAGATGTGGGAACAGTAATTCGCCAACCCGATACGCTTCTTCCAGATGTGGATATCCTGAGAGGACAAAACTGTCGATGCCAAGCGCGGCGTATTCGTTGATTCGTGCGGCGACTGTCGGACCATCGCCTACCAGCGCCGTCCCCGCACCGCCGCGTACCAGACCAACGCCTGCCCATAAATTGGGGCTGATCTCCAGGTTGTCGCGCTTGCCGTTATGTAACGCAGCCATTCGCTGTTGCCCCACGGAATCCGTGCGGGCAAATGCAGCCTGTGCTCTGGCGATGGTGTCATCATCAAGATGGGAGATTAACCGTTCTGCGGCCTGCCACGCTTCGTCGTTGGTTTCGCGGACAATCACATGGAGGCGAATACCGAAACGAATTTTGCGACCATGTGCGGCCGCTTTTGCCCGCACTTGCTCGATCTTCTCTTTTACCAGTGCTGGCGGTTCGCCCCAGGTGAGATAAAGATCAACTTGTTCTGCGGCCAGATCCTGGGCGACGTCTGACGATCCGCCAAAGTAAAGCGGAGGATAAGGTTGTTGAATCGGTGCAAAGAGTAGTTTTGCCCCGCGCACATGAATATGCTTACCGTTGAAATCGACAGTTTCTCCCTGCAATAAACGTCGCCAGACCTGAGTAAATTCCGCCGAGGCTTCGTAACGCTCGCTGTGGTCGAGGAACACGCCGTCTCCCGCCAGTTCTTGTGGATCGCTGCCTGTTACCAGGTTAAACAACGCACGGCCATTCGACAGACGGTCGAGCGTGGCGGCCTGGCGGGCGGCAACGGTAGGTGACGTTACACCAGGGCGCAGGGCGACAAGAAACTTCAGCCTTTGCGTAACCGGGATCATCGACGCCGCCACCAGCCACGCATCTTCGCAGGAACGGCCCGTAGGGATCAGCACGCCGGTATAGCCAAGACGATCCGCCGCTTGCGCGATCTGTTGCAGATAACCGTGATCAACCGGACGAGACTCTGTTTCCGTTCCCAGATAATGACCGTCACCGTGCGTAGGTAAAAACCAGAATATATTCAGACTCATAATTGTTTTCCTTCCAGTTGAGTGGGGTGCCAGATGCGCTGGCGAATATCGACTTTTTTCGGCAGCAGATGATTTTCATAAAACAGGTCGGCAGTATGTTGCTGTAAAGCGGCAACCTCGGCACTCACTGGTTTGATGGTGGTGGGAGGACGGTGGCCAAGATAAGAGGCTATTACCGGTGCCGGTAAGCTCATCGTTTTTGCCAGCAAGGTGATACTTTGCTCGCGCTGGCTGTGGGTTAACGCATCGGCCTGGCTAAAGGTCTCCAGTACGCCCTGAATAAAGGCACCGTTTTTTTCTGCATAGGGGCGGGCCGCCAGATAAAACGACCCGGTCTGATTCAGACCAGTACCATCTTTTAATACCCGCACACCACCCTGTAATAATGCAGCAGAGTAGTAAGGATCCCAGATGGCCCAGGCATCTACGTTACCTTGCTGGAAGGCCGCGCGGGCATCAGCAGGTGTCAGGTAAGTGGGCTGGATATCGGTGAATTTAAGCCCGGCCTGTTGCAGTGCGCGTAGTAACAGGTTGTGCGAACTGGAACCTTTCTGAAATGCGACTTTGTGGCCCTTCAGTTCAGCCACGGTTTTTATGGGACTGTTTTCTGGCACCAGAATGACTTCGGCTTTTGGTTTTGGCGGCTCGACACCGACGTATACCAAATCCGCACCAGCAACTTGGGCAAAAATAGGTGGAATGTCGCCCGTGCTGCCAAGATCAATACTGCCGATGTTGAGTGCTTCCAGCATCTGTGGACCCGCAGGAAATTCCACCCATGAAATTTTTGTTTGCGGATAGCGTTTTTCCAGGAGTTGATGGCTTTTTGCCAGCACCATGCTGATGCTGCCTTTCTGATAACCTATCCGTAACGCTTCAGGCGAAGACTCCGCAGCAACCGCGAGCGTAGTGACGCTAAGTAATCCCGCCAGCGCCAGTTTAAATATGTTACGCATGGGCGTTTCCTCGTAGAGAGAAAAGATCAGGAACCTGGACATCACGACGGTGCAACGCCTGCCAGAAGGCTTCGAGTGCGACATCAAGACGGGATTGCAGATTCGGCGTGAATTGCGGCTTATGCTGGAAATCAATCACCTGCGAGTCATCGGCAAACACACCGTGCAGGATCTCCTGCGCTTTTAAAGCGCTTAGTACCGGTTTGAGTGCGTAATCGACCGCCAATAGATGAGCCACTGTGCCGCCTGTTGCCAGTGGTAAAACCACTTTGCCTTGCAGTGCGCGTTCAGGTAGCAGGTCGAGAAGGGTTTTTAACGCCCCGGAATAAGCCGCTTTGTAGACGGGGGTCGCGACAATCAGCCCGTCAGCCTCTTGCAGTTGTGCAGTGAAAGTTTTCAGGGCCGGGCTGTCGAAACGTGCATAGAGCAAATCTTCCGGGGCGAAGTTTTGCAGATTCCAGTGATAAACCTCCACATCCAGGCTATTCAGCTTTTCTCGCGCATATTCCAGTAATGAACTGGAGCGAGAAGGAAAGCGAGGACTTCCAGCCAGGGTAATGACACGCATACTCTCTCCTTATAACTAATTGTTCTTATTTCGTTAACATTGATAACAATTGGGTCAGTCTGACAGAGGGAGCTGGTGAGTCGAAATGATTTATCTGGTGAAGGAAAGCCAAAAAAAGCATAAAAAAGGCGCAATAAGAAAACGTTTGCTATTTATTGCCGCAGGTCAATTCCCTTTTTGGCTGAACTCGCACATAATACGCCCCCGGTTTGCACACCGGGAATCCAGGAGAGTTCATGTACTACCCCTTCGTTCGTAAAGCCCTTTTCCAGCTCGATCCTGAGCGCGCTCATGAATTTACTTTTCAGCAATTACGCCGCATTACCGGAACGCCGTTTGAAGCACTTGTTCGGCAGAACGTTCCAGCGAAACCGGTTAACTGCATGGGACTGACCTTTAAAAACCCGCTTGGTCTGGCTGCCGGTCTTGATAAAGACGGGGAGTGTATTGACGCTTTAGGTGCAATGGGATTTGGATCGATCGAGATCGGTACTGTCACCCCGCGTCCACAGCCAGGAAACGATAAGCCTCGTCTCTTTCGCCTGGTGGATGCGGAAGGTTTGATCAACCGTATGGGCTTTAATAACCTCGGCGTTGATAATCTCGTTGAGAACGTTAAAAAAGCCCATTATGACGGTGTTCTGGGAATTAACATCGGCAAAAATAAAGATACGCCGGTAGAGCAGGGTAAAGATGACTATCTGATTTGTATGGAAAAAATCTACGCCTATGCGGGATATATTGCCATCAATATTTCATCGCCAAACACCCCAGGATTACGCACTTTACAATATGGCGAAGCACTGGATGATTTATTAACTGCAATTAAAAATAAGCAAAATGATTTACAGGCGATCCACCATAAATATGTGCCAATTGCAGTGAAGATCGCGCCGGATCTTTCTGAAGAGGAGTTGATCCAGGTGGCCGATAGTTTGGTTCGCCATAATATTGATGGTGTTATTGCGACTAATACCACCCTCGATCGTTCTTTAGTTCAGGGAATGAAAAATTGCGAGCAAACCGGTGGTTTAAGTGGTCGCCCGTTACAATTAAAGAGTACAGAAATTATTCGCCGCTTGTCGCAGGAATTAAACGGCCGTTTACCAATCATTGGTGTTGGTGGTATTGACTCGGTCATCGCCGCCCGTGAGAAGATTGCTGCGGGTGCATCACTGGTGCAAATTTATTCTGGTTTTATTTTTAAAGGCCCGCCGCTGATTAAAGAAATCATTACCCATATCTAATTATTTCTTTCATTTTCTCTTTATAAGATAATCAGGGCTTTATTTTCAGCCCTGGTTGTTTTATATTCATTCCTGTTACTTATTTAGATATTTTGTACTTTTCTTGTTGAGGTTATTAAGCAAAGCGACAATGGAATGTGTTGCGGTAGATTTATAGGGTAGAGGAGAGGCATATGCGAATTAAACCAGATGATAACTGGCGTTGGTATTACGATGAAGAGCATGATCGAATGATGCTTGATTTAGCCAATGGTATGCTATTTCGCTCACGTTTTGCTCGTAAAATGCTGACACCGGATGCTTTTTCTCCTGCGGGATTTTGCGTTGATGACGCCGCGCTCTATTTCACGTTTGAAGAAAAATGCCGCGACCTTAACTTATCAAAAGAACAAAAAGCCGAACTGGTGCTTAATGCGCTGGTGGCGATTCGTTACCTCAAACCGCAAATGCCGAAAAGCTGGCATTTTGTTTCTCATGGCGAAATGTGGGCACCAGTATCGGGTGATGCAGCCTGTGTCTGGTTAAGCGACACCAATGAGCAAGTCAATTTACTGGTTATTGAATCTGGCGAAAATGCTGCACTGTGCCTGCTGGCACAGCCTTGCGTCGTCATCGCCGGGCGCGCCATGCAACTGGGTGACGCTATCAAAATTATGAATGACAGGCTGAGACCGCACGTGAGTTATGACAGCGTCAGCCTTGAACAAGCCGTTTAACCTTTCAGTTTCAATGCACTCTTCGGCACACAACTACAGCAAAGAATTGTTCCGTCGTCGCTCATAGCTGATTTTTTCAGCGGGGTGACTTCGCCTTCCAGAAGCTGGATACGACAACTTCCGCAGATGCCAGCACGGCAAGAATAGGGAATACGAATCCCTTGATTTTCTAATTGTTCCAGTAATACCTGTTGGTTATTACCGCGAAATGCCTGCCCTTGCCAGTCGATATCTACATTTGCGTCCGCTTGTTGTGTCGCTGGGAAAGTGTCGTCCGCTGCGGCTGCGCCGTAGGCTTTTGCCGGTGCCGTTGCCAGAATTTCCACTTCATCGCCAACACGAATAACACCGCTGTTGCGGGCAATCAGGTTCTGACCGAAATCGACATCGCCGTTATCCTGGGCAGTACGGAAAGATTGCAACGTTTTTAATGGTTCGCCAGCCGGATGCTTTTGCCCTTTTTCCGGGCTAACGGTGGTGAAAATACAACGGCTACATGGCTTCACCACATCGAACACCACATCGCCAATACGAATCACTTTCCAGGTGTCTTCTTCCCACGCAGGCACGCCAGAAACAACCAGATTGGGGCGGAATTGTTCCATTTTGACGCTTGCCGGACAGCGTTGCTGTACATCACGTAATGAGGATTCATTCGCGAGTAGATACGGATAGCCATCAGCGAATGACAGGGGTACAGTGTTGTGGCGTTTTACGCGCCGCGTCATCTGCGGCCCCACCCAGCGCAACTGCACTTCGCGGGAGAAAAATCCACTTAACCATGTGTTGATCGTGGCTGGAGCAATACGTGCAGTAAAATGGTTGCCCCACACTTCCGTTGGTGCGTCCTGTACGGCGAAATCGGCAAAGCGTACCCACGCGCTGCTGCCATCGGGCGCAGTGAGATGCAGACCGTCATGAACGGGAGAGGGGGTAAAGCGCACCATCTGTGGAAACTGACGGGCGGTAATAAATGTGCCGTCGGGTTCTGTCAGCATAAAAATTCGATCGAAGGCCAGCCCGCTGATATCTGCAAGAGCGTGTGTCAGACCAATGCCGCGCATGGATTTAACAGGATGAATAAAAAGCCGGGTTAATGTCGCCACGGAGCGGTCCTCAAATGAAAATAAGCCCTCAACTTTATGACATGACGCACTTATTAGCTATAATGCGCAACAATTTTCTTAGAGCCTATACCAATAGGCTATTTTATTTGTCAGTTCGGCCCTGGGCTGCGCCCGAAATCATTAGGTACTACGTGTACGCACCGGTTTCTCCGCGCTGCCCATCTCCTGACTGACTGCAACAATTACGCCTACTGCGGTAGGCTCTTAGAGTAAAAGTGACGATATGAATTCTCTGTTTGCCAGTACGGCCCGTGGGCTGGAAGAGCTGTTAAAAACTGAACTGGAAAACCTGGGGGCCGTTGAATGCCAGGTGGTTCAGGGTGGGGTCCATTTCAAGGGCGACACGCGGCTTGTTTACCAGAGCCTGATGTGGAGCCGCCTGGCCTCGCGTATTATGTTGCCGCTGAGCGAGTGCAAGGTTTACAGCGATTTAGACCTCTATCTCGGTGTTCAGGCGATCAACTGGACAGAGATGTTTAATCCAGGCGCGACCTTCGCTGTTCACTTCAGCGGCTTGAATGACACCATCCGTAACAGCCAGTATGGCGCGATGAAAGTGAAAGATGCCATCGTTGATGCTTTCACGCGTAAGAATCTGCCGCGTCCGAATGTTGATCGCGATACGCCGGATATCCGCGTTAACGTCTGGCTGAATAAAGAAACCGCCAGCATTGCTCTCGACTTAAGCGGTGACGGTTTACATCTGCGTGGCTATCGCGATCGTGCGGGTATTGCGCCAATCAAAGAAACCCTGGCGGCGGCTATTGTAATGCGTTCCGGCTGGCAGCCGGGAACACCACTGCTCGATCCGATGTGTGGTTCCGGTACGTTGCTGATTGAAGCGGCGATGCTGGCGACCGACCGCGCACCGGGCTTGCACCGTGGGCGTTGGGGATTTAGCGGCTGGGCTCAGCACGACGAAGCCATCTGGCAGGAAGTAAAAGCTGAAGCACAGACCCGTGCCCGTAAAGGTCTGGCGGAATACAGCTCTCATTTTTACGGTTCCGACAGCGATGCGCGGGTGATTCAACGCGCACGCACTAACGCCCGCCTCGCCGGTATTGGCGAACTGATTACTTTTGAAGTGAAAGATGTCGCGCAACTGACCAATCCGCTGCCAAAAGGGCCGTACGGTACAGTACTGAGCAACCCGCCATATGGTGAACGTCTGGACAGCGAACCGGCGCTGATTGCGCTACATAGCCTGCTGGGTCGAACCATGAAAAACCAGTTTGGTGGCTGGAATCTCTCTTTATTCAGCGCTTCGCCGGATCTGTTAAGTTGCCTGCAACTGCGCGCAGACAAACAGTACAAAGCGAAAAACGGACCGCTGGACTGCGTGCAGAAAAATTACCACGTTGCCGAAAGTACTCCGGACAGCAAACCAGCGATGGTGGCGGAAGATTACGCTAACCGTCTGCGTAAAAACCTGAAAAAGTTCGAGAAGTGGACACGCCAGGAAGGGATTGAATGTTATCGCCTGTATGACGCCGATTTGCCGGAATACAACGTTGCCGTTGACCGCTATGCTGACTGGGTGGTGGTGCAGGAGTATGCGCCGCCGAAAACGATTGATGCGCACAAAGCGCGTCAGCGCCTGTTCGATATTATCGCCGCGACCATTTCGGTATTGGGGATTGCGCCAAACAAACTGGTGCTGAAAACCCGTGAACGGCAGAAGGGTAAAAATCAGTATCAGAAACTGGGCGAAAAAGGCGAGTTTCTTGAAGTCACTGAATACAACGCTCACTTATGGGTGAATCTGACGGATTACCTCGATACTGGTCTGTTCCTCGATCACCGCATCGCACGCCGTATGCTCGGTCAAATGAGCAAAGGCAAAGATTTCCTCAACCTCTTCTCCTATACCGGTAGCGCCACCGTGCATGCGGGATTAGGCGGCGCACGCAGCACCACTACGGTGGATATGTCGCGTACGTATCTGGAGTGGGCAGAACGCAACCTGCGTCTGAATGGCTTAACTGGCCGTGCGCATCGACTGATTCAGGCCGATTGCCTGGCGTGGCTGCGTGAGGCTAATGAGCAGTTCGATCTAATCTTTATCGATCCGCCAACCTTCTCTAACTCAAAACGAATGGAAGATGCGTTTGATGTTCAGCGCGATCATCTGGCGCTGATGAAAGATCTGAAGCGTCTGCTGCGCGCAGGGGGGACGATTATGTTCTCAAACAACAAACGCGGTTTTCGTATGGATCTCGACGGACTGGCAAAACTGGGGCTGAAAGCACAAGAAATTACGCAAAAAACACTTTCCCAGGATTTTGCCCGTAACCGCCAGATCCACAACTGCTGGCTGATTACCGCAGCCTGAAAGGAATAGTAATGTCATTAATCAGTATGCATGGCGCATGGCTGTCGTTCAGCGACGCGCCACTTCTCGATAATGCAGAGCTGCATATCGAAGATAACGAACGTGTTTGTCTGGTGGGCCGTAATGGCGCGGGCAAATCGACGTTAATGAAGATCCTCAACCGTGAACAGGGGCTGGATGACGGTCGCATTATTTACGAGCAAGATTTAATCGTTGCTCGTCTGCAACAAGATCCGCCGCGTAACGTTGAGGGAAGCGTTTATGATTTCGTCGCTGAAGGTATTGAAGAACAAGCGGAATACCTGAAACGCTACCACGATATTTCACGCCTGGTGATGAATGACCCGAGCGAGAAAAATCTTAACGAACTGGCGAAAGTTCAGGAACAGCTTGATCACCATAACCTGTGGCAACTGGAAAACCGCATCAACGAAGTACTGGCACAATTGGGATTAGATCCCAATGCTGCGCTGTCGTCTCTTTCTGGCGGTTGGTTGCGTAAAGCGGCATTAGGACGTGCGCTGGTTAGCAATCCGCGCGTATTACTGCTCGACGAACCAACCAACCATCTGGATATCGAAACTATCGACTGGTTGGAAGGTTTCCTCAAAACATTCAACGGGACGATAATTTTCATCTCCCACGATCGTTCATTTATTCGCAATATGGCGACGCGTATTGTCGACCTCGATCGCGGTAAGCTGGTGACCTATCCTGGGAATTACGACCAGTATTTACTGGAAAAAGAAGAAGCTCTGCGCGTGGAAGAACTACAAAATGCTGAGTTCGATCGCAAGCTGGCACAGGAAGAGGTGTGGATCCGTCAGGGGATCAAAGCGCGTCGTACCCGTAATGAAGGTCGTGTACGTGCCCTGAAAGCGATGCGTCGTGAACGTAGCCAGCGCCGCGAGGTAATGGGCACAGCGAAGATGCAGGTCGAAGAGGCCAGCCGCTCCGGTAAAATCGTCTTTGAAATAGAAGATGTTTGCTATCAGGTTGAGGGCAAACAACTGGTGAAAGATTTTTCCGCTCAGGTGCAACGTGGCGACAAAATTGCGTTGATTGGCCCGAATGGTTGCGGAAAAACCACGTTGTTAAAACTGATGCTGGGGCAACTTCAGCCAGACAGCGGGCGCATCCATGTCGGGACGAAACTGGAGGTGGCTTATTTCGATCAGCATCGTGCGGAACTCGATCCCGATAAAACGGTGATGGATAACCTGGCAGAAGGTAAGCAAGAGGTGATGGTTAACGGTAAACCACGCCACGTGCTGGGCTATTTGCAGGACTTCCTGTTCCATCCGAAACGGGCGATGACGCCAGTACGTGCACTTTCTGGTGGGGAGCGTAACCGTCTGCTGCTGGCGCGTCTGTTCCTCAAACCAAGTAACTTACTGATCCTTGATGAACCGACCAACGACCTTGACGTCGAAACGCTGGAACTGCTTGAAGAACTCATCGACAGCTACCAGGGCACGGTGTTGCTGGTGAGCCACGATCGTCAGTTTGTCGATAACACCGTAACAGAATGCTGGATCTTTGAAGGTGAAGGTAAAATCGGTCGTTATGTTGGCGGTTATCACGACGCTCGCGGTCAGCAAGAACAGTATGTGGCGCTTAAGCAACCAGCGGTGAAGAAAACCGAAGAAGTGCCTGTGCCAAAAGCAGAAACTGTAAAACGCAGCACGAGCAAACTAAGCTATAAACTGCAGCGCGAACTGGAACAGCTCCCGCAATTACTTGAAGAGCTGGAAGCAAAGCTGGAAGCCTTACAGGCACAGGTGGCAGATGCCTCCTTCTTCAGTCAGTCTCATGAACATACGCAAAAAGTGCTTGCCGATCTGGCTGCTGCTGAGCAGGAGCTGGAACAAGCTTTTGAGCGTTGGGAGTATCTTGAAGCGTTGAAAAATGGTGGCTGATCGCAAAACAGTTGTTTGATATAGAGGCTGATGACAAAGATAAATTGCCTGATGCGCTACGCTTATCAGGCATGAGGGAAACCTCAATTTATTGGATTTGTACAATTTATCATGTCGGAAAAGGCGCTCGCGCCGCATCCGGCATGATAAACGAATACTTTGTCAGCAATCTGTAAAATAGCGCATCATTAAGGAGTACCAATGTGCGAACATCATCATGCCGCGAAGCATATTTTGTGCCCGCAGTGTGACATGCTGGTGGCGTTACCCCACCTTGAGCATGGTCAGAAAGCGGCATGTCCCCGGTGTGGCACGACGTTAACTGTTGCGTGGGATGCCCCACGTCAGCGCCCCACAGCATACGCGTTGGCTGCACTGTTTATGCTGTTGCTGTCCAACCTGTTTCCTTTTGTGAAAATGAACGTCGCCGGGGTAACCAGCGAAATTACGTTGCTGGAAATTCCTGGCGTGTTGTTTTCCGAAAACTATGCCAGCCTTGGCACTTTCTTTCTGTTATTTGTGCAACTGGTTCCTGCGTTTTGCCTGATAACTATTTTGTTATTGGTCAACCGCGCGGAATTGCCAGTTCGCCTGAAAGAGCACTTAGGACGGGTGCTTTTTCAACTTAAAACCTGGGGAATGGCGGAGATTTTCCTCGCTGGTGTACTGGTGAGTTTCGTTAAACTGATGGCTTATGGCAGCATTGGCGTAGGCAGCAGTTTTATTCCCTGGTGTTTGTTCTGCGTGCTTCAGTTGCGTGCCTTTCAGTGTGTCGATCGCCGTTGGTTATGGGATGATATTGCTCCTATGCCTGCGCTGAATCAGCCGCTGAAACCGGGGGTGACAGGTATTAACCAGGGGCTGCGCTCCTGTTCTTGTTGCACAGCAATCCTTCCTGCCGATGAACCGGTGTGCCCACGCTGTAGCACCAAAGGGTATGTTCGACGTAAAAACAGTCTGCAATGGACGCTGGCGTTGCTCGTTACGTCGATCATGCTGTATCTCCCTGCCAATATCTTGCCCATCATGGTGACCGATTTTTTAGGTTCAAAGATGCCGTCGACTATTCTCGCCGGGGTGATCTTGCTGTGGAGCGAAGGTTCTTATCCGGTCGCTGCGGTTATCTTTTTGGCCAGTATCATGGTTCCGACCTTAAAAATGATCGCCATTGGCTGGTTGTGCTGGGATGCCAAAGGACACGGCAAGCGTGACAGCGAAAGAATGCATTTGATTTACGAAGTTGTTGAGTTTGTAGGCCGCTGGTCAATGATTGACGTTTTCGTGATTGCGGTGCTCTCGGCGCTGGTGCGTATGGGAGGTTTAATGAGTATTTATCCGGCAATGGGTGCATTAATGTTTGCTTTAGTCGTCATTATGACAATGTTTTCTGCGATGACGTTTGACCCGCGTTTGTCGTGGGATCGTCAACCTGAACCAGAGCATGAGGAGTCCTGACAGTATGGAATCTAATAATGGGGAAGCCAAAATCCAGAAAGTGAAGAACTGGTCTCCCGTGTGGATATTTCCTATCGTCACGGCGCTTATAGGAGCGTGGGTTCTTTTTTATCATTACAGCCATCAGGGGCCGGAAGTGACCCTGATCACCGCGAATGCGGAAGGGATAGAAGGTGGCAAGACCACTATTAAAAGCCGTAGTGTTGATGTCGGCGTGGTTGAAAGCGCCACACTGGCTGATGATTTGACGCACGTTGAAATCAAAGCGCGTTTGAACGCAGGTATGGAAAAACTGCTGCATAAAGATACCGTTTTTTGGGTAGTAAAACCGCAGATTGGTCGCGAGGGCATTAGCGGCCTGGGGACTCTGCTGTCAGGGGTTTATATTGAGCTGCAGCCTGGGGCGAAAGGGGGCAAGCAGACGAGATACGATTTGCTTGATTCACCACCGCTGGCTCCGCCGGATGCGAAAGGGATTCGGGTGATACTCGACAGTAAAAAAGCCGGGCAACTTTCTCCGGGGGATCCGGTGTTATTCCGCGGCTTTCGGGTTGGCTCGGTGGAAACCAGCACGTTTGATACCCAAAAACGTAATATTAGTTACCAGCTCTTTGTTAACGCGCCTTACGACCGACTGGTGACCAGCAATGTTCGCTTCTGGAAGGACAGTGGCATTGCGGTTGATCTCACGTCAGCGGGAATGCGCGTGGAGATGGGTTCGTTGACAACGCTACTCAGCGGCGGCGTCAGCTTTGACGTGCCTGAAGGGCTGGATTTAGGGCAGCCTGTTGCACCGAAAACAGCATTCGTTTTGTATGACGATCAGAAGAGCATTCAGGATTCGCTGTACACCGATCACATTGATTATCTGATGTTCTTTAAAGATTCGGTACGCGGCCTGCAGCCTGGCGCACCAGTGGAATTCCGTGGTATTCGCCTGGGTACAGTAAGTAAGGTGCCTTTCTTTGCGCCGAATATGCGTCAGACATTTAATGATGATTACCGTATTCCGGTACTCATTCGCATTGAACCGGAACGACTGAAAATGCAGCTTGGCGAAAATGCGGATGTCGTTAAGCATCTCGGAGAGTTGTTGAAGCGTGGTTTACGTGGATCGCTGAAAACCGGAAATCTGGTTACTGGCGCACTCTATGTTGATCTCGATTTCTACCCGAATACGCCAGCGATAACTGGGATCCGAGAGTTTAATGGTTATCAGATTATCCCGACCGTTAGCGGCGGCCTGGCGCAAATCCAGCAGCGACTGATGGAGGCGTTGGATAAGATCAACAAACTTCCGTTGAATCCGATGATTGAGCAGGCGACCAGCACGCTGTCGGAAAGCCAGCGCACGATGAAAAACCTGCAAACTACGCTGGATAGTATGAACAAGATTCTGGCCAGCCAGTCGATGCAGCAGTTGCCGACGGATATGCAGTCAACGTTGCGTGAGCTGAATCGCAGTATGCAGGGCTTCCAGCCTGGCTCCGCAGCTTACAACAAGATGGTGGCGGATATGCAGCGTCTTGATCAGGTCTTGCGTGAATTGCAACCAGTGCTGAAAACGCTCAATGAGAAGAGCAACGCGCTGGTATTTGAAGCGAAGGACAAAAAAGATCCAGAGCCGAAGAGGGCGAAACAATGAAAAAGTGGCTAGTGACGATCGCGGCACTGTGGCTGGCCGGATGCAGCTCCGGCGAAATCAATAAAAACTATTACCAGTTACCTGTTATGCAGAGCGGTACGCAAAGTACCGCCAGCCAGGGTAATCGCCTGTTATGGGTAGAGCAGGTCGCAGTTCCTGACTATCTGGCGGGGAATGGCGTGGTTTATCAAACCAGCGATGTGAAGTATGTGATTGCCAACAACAACCTGTGGGCCAGCCCACTAGATCAACAGTTGCGCAACACCCTGGTCGCCAACCTGAGTACGCAACTGCCCGGTTGGGTGGTTGCCTCCCAGCCTTTGGGAAGCGCCCAGGACACGCTCAACGTAACCGTAACTGAGTTTAACGGCCGCTATGATGGCAAGGTTATTGTCAGTGGCGAGTGGCTATTGAATCACCAGGGACAACTGATCAAACGGCCGTTCCGTCTGGAAGGGGTACAAAATCAGGATGGTTACGATGAAATGGTCAAAGTGCTGGCTAATGTCTGGAGTCAGGAAGCCGCTGCTATTGCGCAAGAGATAAAGCGTCTACCTTAATTATAAATATTTGTAAATATAACCGTCTCCGGCATGTTGCCAGAGGCGGTTTTTTTGTGCAATTCGCAGTAAAAAACTTGTTCCTCTTCACATTTTTTGTACAACCAACATGTCCGTGTGGCTCACAAATATGACAGTGGCGTGAATTTTGCGCATTGACGGCAGTTATGATTCGCGGTATTGCTTAACTGTGATTGCACATTTAGTAATCACTGTTTTCTTTTCCACCAGAAACCAGTATGAGGGAAACGAGGCATGAAGAGACAAAAACGAGATCGCCTGGAACGGGCACATCAACGTGGTTATCAGGCCGGCATCGCCGGACGCTCAAAAGAAATGTGTCCCTATCAGACGCTGAATCAAAGGTCAGAATGGCTGGGAGGCTGGCGAGAAGCCATGGCGGACAGGGTAGTTATGGCCTGATTCTGTCTCTTTAAAAAGAAACCTCCGCAATGCGGAGGTTTCGCCTTTTAATATGCAGCCTGATTTAAATCAGAATGCAGAAGTATCCTGGAACAGACCAACTTTCAGATCGCTGGCGGTGTAGATCAGACGACCATCAACCAGTACTTCGCCGTCTGCCAGACCCATGATCAAGCGACGGTTAACAATGCGTTTAAAGTGAATACGATAGGTCACTTTTTTTGCCGTAGGTAGAACCTGACCAGTGAATTTCACTTCGCCTACGCCCAGTGCGCGGCCTTTACCTTCGCCGCCCAGCCAGCCCAGGTAGAACCCTACCAACTGCCACATGGCATCCAGGCCCAGACATCCCGGCATTACCGGATCACCGATGAAGTGACAACCGAAGAACCACAGATCCGGGTTAATATCCAGTTCTGCTTCAACATACCCTTTGTCGAAGTTGCCACCGGTTTCGGTCATTTTGACCACCCGATCCATCATTAGCATGTTCGGCGCTGGCAATTGTGGGCCTTTTGCGCCAAACAGTTCACCGCGACCAGAGGCAAGAAGGTCTTCTTTTGTATAGGATTCGCGTTTATCTACCATGTTCTCTGTAAGCCTTATTTTATTGAAGCACGCAGGATAGCTAACACGTGTACGCTGAACAAGTCCGATCAGTTCGGAATAAACCAGTTCAGCCAACGTAATGGCCACGGAAAACGGTGACGACCTTCCTGTTGCGATGCTTGCGCAATACGCTCCTGTATGGTCTGCATCAACGTCGTCTGGCCTTCGCCATCCCACATCAGATTTAATAATAAAGGCAGTGCATCAGTGACATCGTCCACTGCCCAGATTGTGAATTTGCCTTCCTCAACCGCCTTCACCAGTTCGCTGTGAAGACTCAAATGGCGAACGTTAGCCGTAGGGATAATCACGCCTTGTTTACCACTTAACTCACGCTGTTGGCAGATAGCGAAGAAACCTTCAATTTTCTC
Source organism: Escherichia sp. MOD1-EC6162 (assembly GCF_002965125.1). NCBI lineage: Bacteria > Pseudomonadati > Pseudomonadota > Gammaproteobacteria > Enterobacterales > Enterobacteriaceae > Escherichia > Escherichia sp. MOD1-EC6162. Next base: position 158,009 of record NZ_PTSB01000005.1, on the reverse strand, counting down.
ATTTAAACCGCCGACTGGCTGGGCGCGACCGAATTGATCCACCGAACCTGTGATAGCGATACTCTGATTCACCGGTACATCGGCAAGGGCGCTTATCAGGGCGCAGAGTTCAGCCATTGAGGCGCTATCGCCATCCACTTCGCTATATGACTGCTCAAAAGTCAGTGATGCCGAGAAAGGGATCTGTTGCTCGAGCTGCAGTTCCGACATCAGGAACGCCTGCATGATCATCATCCCTTTAGCGTGTATGTTGCCGCCAAGCTCGGCTTTGCGTTCGATATCGGTAAATTCGCCGTCGCCTATATGCACAACACAGCTAATACGAGAAGGTTCGCCAAAAGCGCGCGGATGGCCCGGAAATTCGATAACCGAAAGAGCGTTAATCTGCCCAACGCGTTCACCTTCGGTTTCGATCAGGATCTGCTCCTGAAGGATCTCATCCTGCATCCGTTCGGCAAGGAATCCTTCGCGCCATTCCCGCTGTTGTAGCATCAAGTTTAGCTGCTCGCCGGTAAAGCTATCGCCTTCGCATAAGGATGCGACTTCTTTACACTGGCGCAGGATCCACTGCGGTCCAAGCGGCAGAGTTTCTTGATCACCTGTGTAGCGGGTGGCTTCGCGGATAAGCACAGGCCAGGCATCGGCACCAGGCGCAGGTAACTGGTTATGTCGGGCGATAAACGTAACCCACCGACACCACTGGCTTACTGATCCCGCATCGACAATCTGGAGGGTATCTTCAAATTCACTATAAATAGCCTGCTCAGACAGTTCCGGCTCCATCTCCTGAAAATCAGCCAATGACTCGCGTTCACCGACCAGAATGACTTTAAGCTTCAGCGGTATTGAAGGAACAGAGACAGGGAGGGGGCGCGACTCATCAAACGCTACCCAGTCAAAACGTTCGCGCTTGACGATATTTTTCAGCCGCATCCACAGCAGAGGTTGTGCCAGCAGTGTACGCAAGGAGATGATTAAAATACCGCCATTTGCCTGATGCACCAGCCCTGGTTGCAAGGTAATGTCGCCATTAAACTGGCGAAGGCAGCCAAAGAGTTGTTCCGCTTCCACCCAGTCAGCAATGACGACTTGCGTTAGTGTTGCGAAATTATCATTTGCGCTAACGGCGTTACGTAAGCGAATGGTGTGGCCGGAAATCTCATAGTGACCGCCCATCAGTTGGCCTGCATCGCTTTGTAGCGTGCTTGCGGCATCGGCAATGAAATTCAGATACTCGGACTCTTCCGGGGCTTTCGCCAGCATAAAAGAGGATGATGCTCGGGCGTGCAGTAACTGTTCCAGCGCAAATTGCAGCCGCGGTTGAATGTCACTGAATAAAGGCTCGTTTTCGTCAATCAAATGTGGCTGTGCAAATACTTCCTGATAGCTTTCGGTATCAGGGACTAAGTCACGCCATGCAAGTTTCGTAATGGTCAAAGTTGATGTTTTTTAGTCTGTTGTCAAAGATGCGATTATACCGTAACCGACACTTCAGCACACGTGGAAAGCGCTGACAAAAGACCAGGCATTCACGCTAAAGCATCACAGGATGCGAGATTCTTTTCATCACACAGTTAAAAAACTGATATTCTGTAAAGAGTTACAGGGTAACATTGAGATCGCTATGAAATATCAACAACTTGAAAATCTGGAAAGCGGTTGGAAATGGAAGTATCTGGTGAAGAAACACCGTGAAGGGGAGTTAATCACCCGTTACCTGGAAGCCAGTGCCGCCCAGGAAGCCGTTGACGTGTTGCTATCGCTGGAAAATGAACCCGTGCATGTTAATGGCTGGATTGAAAAGCATATGAATCCGGAGCTGGTCAATCGCATGAAGCAGACCATTCGGGCCAGACGGAAACGCCATTTTAATGCGGAACATCAGTACACACGTAAGAAATCAATTGATCTGGAATTTATTGTCTGGCAACGGCTGGCAGGTCTTGCGCAGCGTCGCGGTAAAACGCTTTCCGAAACGATTGTCCAGCTAATTGAAGATGCAGAAAACAAAGAAAAATATGCGAATAAAATGTCTTCTTTGAAGCAGGATTTGCAGGCCTTGCTGGGTAAGGAATAACTTGCAAAGATTATTTACTTTACTGAAGACGAAAAAAACCCCGCGTGAAGCGGGGTTTTTTATCAGACGAGAACTTAAGCCTGCGGCTGAGTTACAACGTCTTTGATACCTTTAACTTCGATCTCTACGCGACGATCCGGAGCCAGGCAGTCGATCAGTGCAGCGCGCTGTTTCACGTTGTCACAGGTGTTGCCGGTAACCGGGTTGGATTCGCCCATACCACGTGCAGAGATTTTGTCAGACGGGATACCTTTAGAGATCAGGTAATCAACGACGGACTGAGCACGACGCTCGGACAGAGCCTGGTTGTAAGCGTCAGAACCGATGCGGTCAGTGTAACCCAGAACAACTACGGAACCGTCTTTCGGATCCAGGTTGCTCAGTTGGCTGTACAGCTGATCCAGAGCAGCCTGACCTTCCGGTTTCAGGGTTGCTTTGTTGAAGTTGAACAGAACGTCAGACTTCAGAGTGAAGTGCTTGGTCTGTACTTCCGGTGCCGGAGCTGGAGCCGGAGCAACTACTGGAGCTGCTTCGCCCTGACCGAAACGGTAGGAAACACCCAGGCTCAGCAGGCCGTTGTCCGGACGAGTGCCGATGGTGTGTGCGTCACCGATGTTGTTGGTCCACTGGTATTCCAGACGGGTAGCGATTTCAGGAGTGATCGCGTACTCAACACCACCTGCGAATACCGGGGAAACGCCGGTGTCGTGGTCTTTATAGGATGCGCCACCAGGTACGTTAGCCTTGGTGTCCGCACGCCATACCATACCACCCAGACGAGTGTAGATGTCCAGATCGTCAGTGATTGGGTAACCCAGTTTAGCGGTCAGTTGAACGCCCTGAGCTTTGTATGCGCCATTGATGTTGTCGCCTTTGTACGGCATACGACCTAACCAGTCGTAACCCATTTCAAAGCCAACATACGGGTTAACCTGGTAACCACCAAAAGCACCTGCACCCAGTTGGTTTTCGTGGGTCGGACCATTGTTAGGAATGAAACCAGTGTCATGGTACTGGGACCAGCCCAGTTTAGCACCAGTGTACCAGGTGTTATCTTTCGGAGCGGCCTGCGCTACGGTAGCGAAACCAGCCAGTGCCACTGCAATCGCGATAGCTGTCTTTTTCATTTTTTGCGCCTCGTTATCATCCAAAATACGCCATGAATATCTCCAACGAGATAACACGGTTAAATCCTTCACCGGGGATCTGCTCAATATTAACTCTACCGATATCTTCGGCTTATGCCGAGCACCCCTGGCGATGTAAAGTCTACAACGTAGTTGAAAACTTACAAGTGTGAACTCCGTCAGGCATATGAAAAAAAAGATTTGTATAAGGTACGTTTAACCTTTTTTGTTAACGATAATTTACAGCATAAAATCGCGGAAACCGCTTCAGACAAGCCTCCGCAGGGAAAATGAGCCATGAGTGAAATCATCAGCCGGACGGTAAAAAAAGTTCCAGGATTAATCCTAAATTTACTTAATGATACAAATTAGAGTGAATTTTTAACCCGGAAAGTTGTCTCGTGGCGTGAGAGGATGCGCTTACTGGACGCATAATGAACCCCATTGCGTTACCTTCATTGGCGGCATCCACAAGTTCAGCATGTTCTTCTTCTGTCAGATCATCTGCTAACCAACCGATCACCACGCTGTAATTTCCTGTGCGTAATGCGCGAACCATTGATTCCACTGTGTGGCAAGGGGAAAGCTGGTTGATCTGCATCACTTTCGTTAAAGGTAGTCCAGCAGCCTGAACCCATTCACGACTCAATTTTTGTTGTGGCGTTAACCATAACTGCCAACGCGATTGTTGGCCGAGTTGTTGTAATAATGGCAAAAGCAAGAGTTGCGTCATCATGGGCTGATCTTCGCGATAGACAACTTCACTAATTAGCCCAGCTGTAGTGTTTTCCGTAGAGACACGCGCGATTTTGCTTGTTGCGGATGAGAACAACGAAGAACGATGTGCATAGCCTGAAGTGTACATAATCAATCCAGCCCTGTGAGTTACTGTATGGATATACAGTACATCCGGTGACAACAAAGATCAACCCTATTTTCGGAAAGTGCCTCGCAAATTTTGTCGTTGGTGGCTGGAAAACATAAATTAATCTTGCCCCTTGAGAATAAGTTGCCTATTTTCGTATTTAACGGATCCGTTAATGTGAATCATTCTTTTATATTATGATTTTAAAAGGAATTTTATGAAAAGCCTCTCCTATAAGCGGATCTATAAGTCACAGAAATACCTGGCAACGTTGGGCACAATTGAATACCGATCATTGTTTGGTAGTTACAGTCTGACCGTTGACGACACGGTATTTGCGGTAGTTTCTGATGGTGAGTTGTATCTTCGGGCTTGTGAGCAAAGCGCACAATACTGTGTAAAACATCCGCCAGTCTGGCTGACATATAAAAAGTGTGGACGGTTCGTTACCCTCAATTACTATCGGGTTGATGAAAGTTTATGGCGAAATCAACTGAAGCTGGTACGTCTGTCAAAATATTCTCTCGACGCAGCGCTTAAAGAGAAAACTACACGTAATACCCGGGAAAGACTGAAAGATTTGCCCAATATGTCTTTTCATCTGGAAGCGATTCTCGGGGAAGTGGGGATTAAGGATGTACGGGCGTTACGTATACTTGGGGCGAAAATGTGTTGGTTGCGGCTGCGGCAGCAAAATAGTCTGGTGACAGAAAAGATCTTGTTTATGCTTGAAGGCGCAATTATCGGTATTCATGAAGCAGCGCTCCCGGTGGCACGCCGCCAGGAGCTTGCTGAATGGGCTGATTCTATTACGCCAAAGCAGGAGTTTCCTGCGGAACTTGAGTAATCCTGTGCTGCAGGCGGCCAATTTCTGGCAGTAATGCAATCAATAACCCGATTTGTTGTACAACCAGAGGTTCCTTGCTGTCTGCTCGCGGCTCAAGTTGCTGCATCCGTTGTTTCAGGTCTGCTAATGCCTGATTGACGCGTTCTTCATCGGCAGGTTGATGATGTAGCGCGTCATCAACGTAGCAAACAGCATCATCAAGAAACGCCAGAATTTCAGGATTAGTTAACTGCTCACGGTGTGCGCCGAGGGCTGAGATGTAGCTGGTGAATGTATGGTTGAGACACAGTAACCGGAACGCGTCTTCGCGAATTTGCGGTGTAACGTTCGGTTCGCTGGACATATTCGACACTACTGAAGCCAGCTCTGCATCGCGGTTGTGGGCATCGCGGCGGGCAATACGATACGCCAGACGGTTATCACGTCCCTGATGATATTGCTCGAGAATGGCATCGAGATAGCGGCAGTTGGCCTCGGTCGCGCGTTCAAGCATCCTGGGCAGATTGCGGAAACGCCAGTCTGGCCAGATGTAACTTACCGCTGCCCATGCTATGGCACACCCGATTAGCGTATCGATTACGCGTGGCAGCGCCACTTCAAAACCCTCACCCAGCAGATTGAAGCACAGCAGCACCAACAGCGTAATGAACATCGTTGCATGAGCGTATTGCACGTTACGGAAGGCGAAAAAGAGCACGCCGGTAATGACCAGGAGCACCAATTGCCCTTCCAGTGATGGAACAAACCACAGCACTGGAATACCAATCGCAATACCCACCAACGTACCAATAATCCTTAACTTCAGGCGGTGGCGCGTGGCGTTATAGTTTGGCTGGCAAACAAACAGGCTGGTCAGCAAGATCCAGTAACCGTGATGCATCCCGGTTATCTGAATGATGGCGTAGCCGACGCACAACACCAGTGACATCCTTACCGCGTGGCGGAAGAGGGCGGATTCCGGCGTAAAGTTACGGCTAAGGCGCAGCCAGATATCACTTAATCCGTGTGGGCTGTCGTCGGCAAGTTGGCTTTCAGTATCGTTATGCGGCATCGCCTGAGCTTGCTCTGATTCAATCGTCGCCAGTTGAGCATCAATGGCGCGTAAGTTTGTCAGCAGAAATCCCAACGTTTTTAGCAAATCAATCGGCGCACCGTTATCGCGCATCCGCTCAAGCGCTGCGTCAATGTGAGTGAAGGCGCGTTCAAAATGCGGGTCGTGTTGGTAAGGCTGACGCAGCAAAATACAGCGTGACAGTTGCTGGCAAGCTTGTCCCTGCATTGACATCAGCCGCTGGAAACGGAACAGCACGTCGCTGTGGCGAAAATGTTCCCGCAACGTTTGATATTGAATATGAGAAGAGCTGGCACGCTCGTGGATATCTTGCGCCACAAAGTAGTAATGTAATGTGCGACGCGTTCCCCGTTGACCACGATCGCCGCGTAAGCGAGTCAGCAATGAGAGCTTCGTCTGGTTCAGCGTCGCCATTAGTTGCCCGTTGGCGAGAGCCAGTTCGTAGAGCGGCGCCTGGCTTTCGTCTTCTATATCGGGATCGAACATGCGTGATTTCAGTTCCAGATAACGTGCCAGTTGTTCATAGCAACGCGCCAGATTGTCCTGCAATGGGCGGACAGGGAACAGCAGATGGCCGATAAGCGTCAGGATGTTGTACCAGACGGCTCCTGCAAGCAGATACATAGGCTGTTGATACCAGTGCTCATACAGAGATGTTCCCAGCATGGTGTAAATGGCTATCAACAACGCGCCAAAAGCGATAGTCGCGTAGCGTTGCCCCAGTCCGCCGAGCAAAATGAAGCCGCTGGTGGAGAGCGTTAAGCCAATGGCAAACAACCAGGGCCACGGGAACAACAGTTCTACCGAGACCGAAGCGATAAAAAAGCAGAACAGCGTAATGATGAGGTTACGCAGACGTCCCGCCAGCCGGTCATCGAGATCGGTCAATGCCGCCGCAACCATTCCGAGTGTCAGCGGAATCGTCAGTTTTACATCACCCAGCCACCACGGAAACGCAGTAGTACCGCAAAGTGCGATAAAAATGCGGGCGTAATACAGCCAGGCGCTGTTCCAGGTATAGCGTTTGAGCAAAGGGCTTAGCATAAAGGCCATAAAATTAGATTATTCGAAACGGCGGCGCGCATTCGCTTCACGCGCAGCTTGAGCTGTTTCCACAGAAACTACGCGGCGACCTACCGGCCACAGTGCAATAGCGGCAATTTTAAAGTTCGCAATGCCGACAGGAATACCGATGATGGTGAGGCATTGCGCAATACCAGAAGCAATATGCATTAAGCATAACCACCAGCCGAAGAAAATCAGCCAGAAAATATTCAGTACGGTGCCGCCCGTGTTGAGCAACACATTTTTACCCGCCGGATTCAGTTCATCGACATGAATAGCTTCATTGCCGTAGGGCAACAACGAAAGTTTAGTGATTTCCCAGCAGGAACGAGTCAGCGGTAAGGTAAAAATCAGCACAATACTGACAAGGGTCGCTAACAACCAGGCCAGGGTAGTGGCGAATCCGCCCAGGACAAAGTTCAGAATGTTCAAAACGGTACGCATAAAACCTCGCTTTACTGTGGTTTTCAGTAATGGGCGGCAATTGTAACGTTTTTTTGGGCTGGAGCACGTTTTCTCTGACGGTTACACTGATAAGAAATAACATCGTGTGGATCTACAGAGACATGGAACTGAAAGCGACAACTCTTGGCAAGCGTCTGGCACAGCACCCTTACGATCGGGCGGTGATCCTCAATGCCGGGATAAAAGTTTCCGGCGATCGTCACGAATATCTCATTCCTTTCAATCAATTACTGGCGATTCACTGTAAGCGCGGTCTGGTGTGGGGCGAGCTGGAATTTGTGTTGCCTGATGAAAAAGTAGTGCGTCTGCACGGCACCGAATGGGCTGAGACACAGCGTTTTCACCATCATCTTGATGCTCACTGGCGGCGGTGGAGCGAGGAGATGAGCGAAATTGCGGCCGGCGTCTTACAGCAGCAACTCGATTTGATTGCCACGCGCACCGGCGACAATAAATGGCTGACGCGGGAGCAAACTTCTGGCGTACAGCAACAAATTCGCCAGGCTTTGTCGGCGTTACCGTTGCCGGTCAACCGGCTAGACGAATTCGATAACTGTCGTGAAGCGTGGCACAAATGTCAGGCCTGGCTGAAAGATATTGAAGGCAGTCGGTTGCAGCATAATCAGGCGTACACCGAAATCATGCTCAATAAGTATGCGGATTTTTTCCGTCAGGTTGAGTCTTCACCACTTAATCCGGCGCAGGCTCGTGCAGTTGTCAATGGCGAGCATTCGTTATTAGTACTTGCTGGCGCAGGAAGCGGAAAAACGTCCGTGCTGGTAGCGCGAGCCGGCTGGTTGCTGGCGCGCGGCGAAGCGTCTCCTGAGCAAATCTTATTGCTGGCGTTTGGCCGAAAAGCGGCTGAAGAGATGGATGAGCGTATTCGCGAACGGCTCCATACTGAAGACATTACCGCACGCACGTTTCATTCACTGGCGCTGCATATTATTCAGCAAGGTAGCAAAAAAGTACCGACAGTCAGCAACCTGGAAAATGATACTACTGCCCGTCATGAACTCTTTATTGCTGAGTGGCGCAAGCAATGCAGCGAGAAGAAAGCGCAGGCGAAGGGCTGGCGGCAATGGCTGACGGAAGAAATGCAGTGGTCAGTGCCAGAAGGTGACTTCTGGGATGATGAAAAATTGCAGCGTCGTCTCGCATCTCGCCTCGATCGCTGGGTAAACCTGATGCGGATGCACGGTGGTGCACAGGCTGAAATGATTGCCAGCGCGCCCGAGGAAATTCGTGACTTGTTCAGTAAACGCATCAAGTTGATGGCTCCCTTGTTGAAAGCGTGGAAAAGCGCACTGAAGGCAGAAAATGCCGTTGATTTTTCCGGTTTGATTCATCAGGCCATTGTAATCCTTGAGAAAGGTCGCTTTATCAGCCCGTGGAAACATATTCTGGTCGATGAGTTTCAGGATATCTCACCGCAGCGCGCCGCTTTGTTAGCGGCATTACGCAAGCAAAACAGTCAGACGACGTTGTTCGCCGTTGGCGATGATTGGCAGGCCATTTACCGCTTCAGCGGGGCGCAAATGTCGCTCACCACGGCTTTCCATGAAAACTTCGGTGAAGGCGATCGCTGTGATTTAGATACTACTTATCGTTTCAACAGCCGTATCGGGGAGGTGGCGAATCGCTTTATCCAGCAAAACCCCAGTCAACTGAAAAAGCCGCTAAACAGTTTAACCAATGGCGACAAAAAAGCCGTTACTCTGCTGGAAGAGAGCCAGCTTGATGCTTTGCTGGATAAACTGTCTGGTTATGCCAAACCGGAAGAGCGCATTCTGGTGCTGGCGCGTTACCATCATTTGAAACCCGTCAGTCTGGAAAAAGCGGCGACGCGCTGGCCGAAGTTGCAAATTGACTTTATGACGATTCATGCCAGCAAAGGGCAACAGGCGGATTACGTCATCATTGTTGGTTTGCAGGAGGGGAGTGATGGCTTCCCGGCTGCGGCGCGTGAGTCGATTATGGAAGAGGCGCTATTGCCGCCAGTGGAAGATTTCCCTGACGCCGAAGAACGGCGGTTAATGTACGTTGCGCTGACTCGTGCAAGGTATCGGGTATGGGCATTGTTCAACAAAGAGAATCCTTCTCCCTTTGTCGAAGTCCTGAAAAAACTGGATGTACCGGTGGCGAGAAAACCGTAAGAAACAGGTGGCATTTGCCACCTGTGCAATATTATTTCAGGCGTTCCGCGAGATAACGCTGATAATCCGGGATCAGAATATCCACGGCGTCGTTGAAATGCGGCGACTGGATGATGAAATCTGCCGTTGCTACGTTGGTAGCGACCGGAATGTTCCACACTGTCGCCAGACGTAGCAATGCTTTCACATCGGGATCGTGCGGCACGGCGTTTAACGGGTCCCAGAAGAAAATCAGCACATCAATTTTCCCTTCAGAAATTAATGCGCCGACCTGCTGGTCACCGCCCATTGGGCCACTTAGCATGGCATTAACGTTCATTCCTGTTGCGCGGGAAATTAAGTTACCCGTGGTGCCCGTTGCATAAAGCTCGTGCTGCTCCAGAAGCGGTTGATGCCGCTCCACCCAGCTCATCAGCGTTTGTTTGCAGTGATCGTGTGCCACCAGCGCAATATGTTTCCGCGCAGGTAAAGTGCGAGTCGTCAGTTCCATAATTTATATCCGTAGTTAGCTTTCCTACAGATTACTGTAAGCACTTACCGCTGCAAGATAAAGACCGAAAAAGCCTGCGCGCAGGCACAAAAATATCAGGAAGATGGTTGTTTTTCCGCCCATTGCAGGAAGGTATTTCGCGTTTGTGGATCAGCCAGCTTAAACCAATACTTCAGCCGTTGTTCAGTGAGCACCTGAGATTGCGGTGGAATCGCATCCAGTTCGGAAACGCCAGAAAGCAGTGTGCTGTCATCTGCCATCATGGTGGCAAATTGCGGAAGCGAGGCGCGCTTCGCAGATTTGTTATAGCGTTCAACCTCTCCTTCATAATCAATCGTTTTTGCGGTTGAGGTAATCGCCAGAATATCCAGCTTTACCGGGATCGGCGTCGCATCGCCATCTAACAATTCAAGGCGCGGAGTGGCATCAAAATGGGTCGCTTCCCGTTCATTCTCCAGACGGGGCAGGCGAAAATTCACCTGGCTGATAAGTTGGGTATTAAAACTGACGACCAGAGGTGGGGAGATATACAGACGTTCTTCATTACCAGAAAGGTTGATGGTTTTCTCGACGCGAAACACTAATTGATGCGGGCCGTTATCCAGTTCAATGCTGTCAGCGCCGCGCAGCAGAGAACTGGAAACTTTCTTGCCGTCGAGCACCAGAAGGTCAACGTCGCTGGACAGCCGCAGCGTGGTGGCAAAAACGGTCACCGGCAAACATAATACAATCAAGGTGGTCAAAATGCCGGTTTTCATAGATAGCTCCTGTCTAATGACCGCCCGAATAATAATGTATCAAAATTTTTCTTTAATCATACTTACTAACATATAGACATATTTCCATCTTTTGCTCTCATACATTCGTATTAGCTGCATGGTTGGTATGTCGGTATTGTCGTACACTTTGGTAAATAGTCTGGAGGAAATGATGAAAGAAACCGATATTGCAGCCATTTTAACGTCCACTCACACCATTGCGCTGGTAGGGGCAAGTGATAAACCTGACCGTCCAAGTTATCGCGTAATGAAATATCTGCTTGATCAGGGCTATCACGTCATTCCTGTCTCACCAAAAGTCGCCGGTAAAACGCTGCTGGGCCAGCAGGGTTACGGTACGCTGGCGGAAGTTCCGGAAAAAGTAGATATGGTAGATGTCTTCCGTAATTCAGAAGCTGCGTGGGATGTAGCGCAGGAAGCTATCGCCATCGGTGCGAAAACCTTATGGATGCAGCTAGGGGTGATTAATGAGCAAGCTGCGGTACTGGCGCGGGAAGCTGGGTTAAATGTGGTAATGGATCGTTGCCCGGCCATTGAGATCCCTCGTCTGGGGCTGGCTAAATAAAAAAATCCCCGGAAGGCAAAAACCTTCCGGGGATTTTATGGGGATTAGTTACGCAGACGCGGTGCCTGGAGTTGCTTGCGGATCGTCTGCGCCAGCTCATCCATTGACGGCTGCTCTGGATGTTCATCCTGCAATTCGCTACTTAGCTGGGCTTCAGCCAGGTAGGTATGAACCGGTAGGCCGTTGTCATCCTCCATCACCACGTGATACCACGGAGCGGCGCGAAGCTCATCGTTCACCGCCAGCTCATCAGGCGACGGTTCAGAGAGCGAATAAACCGGGTCGATATCCACGACCACTCCGAGATAACCTAACAGGGAATGGCGGACCTGCTGGCCGATACCGAATTTGCTGGCAATCATAGTCACCTCCCGGGAAATCTTCACCTTTGATATAAGGACAGAATTCCACATTTCAAGTTACATGACGCGACAGGCAAACCCTTTCAGATATAGCCCTTCCGGGTAGGTAGCGATCACCGGATGATCGGCTGCCTGACGGAACTGCTCTATAAATTGTATATCACGACCGGCATCAATTGCGGCATCAGCGATGATTTTCTGAAATAAATCGCTGGTCATCAGGCCAGAACAGGAGAAAGTCAGAAGAACACCGCCCTCATTCAATAACTGAATTGCCAGCATGTTGATGTCTTTATAGCCGCGGCACGCGCCCATTAGCTGACTTTTGTTCTCAACAAACTTCGGCGGGTCCATCACGATAACGTCAAATTTTTCACCGCGATCGCGGTAGGTGCGCAGTAATTTAAAGACGTCATCGCGCACAAACTCAGCTTTGCTCAAATCGAGTTTGTTTAGCTCAACGTTTTTCCGTGCGATATCCAGTGCTTCCTGTGAAGTATCGACACTGACCACCTGGCTACAACCGCCCATCAATGCCGATACTGCGAATCCACCGGTATAAGAGAAGCAGTTCAGCACGCGTTTATTTTCTACATAGCGGCGTGTTGCCAGGCGACTGTCACGCTGGTCCAGGTAGTAGCCCGTTTTGTGCCCGTGTTGAATGTCCACCAGTAGCTTCATGCCATGTTCTTCAATAGGCAGCAGGGCAGGTGGCAGCTCGCCGGTTACTGGCCCCTGGGTCAGCTCCATCCCCTCTTTTTTACGTACTGCCACGTCGCTACGATCGTAAATCGCGCATTCCGGATAGAGCGTTTGTAGGGCGCTGATTAATGCTGCGCGCTGATACTCCGCGCCTGCACTCAGCAGTTGCAGCACCAGAAAATTGCCGAAACGATCAATAGTAATACCCGGCAGGCCGTCAGACTCACCGGCGATTAAACGATAGCTATCGAGACCATCTTTTTTCGCCAGCCAGTCGCGCCACTTTTGCGCCTGTTGTAAGCGGCGGGTGAAAAAGGCAATGTCGATGGATTCTGACGGATCAAACGTCCAGACACGAGCGCGGATTTGCGACGCTGGCGAATAAGCGCCGCGTGCTAACCATTTTCCCTGATGATCAACAATATCGATGGTTTCACCGAGGCTGGCTTTACCTTCCATACGTGCGACGGCACCGGAAAAGACCCACGGATGGCGACGAAGTAATGATTTTTCGCGCCCTTTGGCTAACACTAAACGTACACTCATAATTTACTATTCTGTCGATGCAAAGAAATGGGCGTCATTGTCCGGAGTTTTCCATGGATTTGCAACGCGTCCATTAAGGATAAGGAGAGCGGTGATGTCGAAAGTATGCATAATTGCCTGGGTTTACGGGCGAGTTCAGGGGGTAGGGTTTCGTTATACCACTCAGTACGAAGCGAAAAGGCTAGGGTTAACCGGCTACGCAAAAAATCTTGATGATGGCAGCGTGGAAGTGGTTGCCTGTGGTGATGAAGGGCAGGTGGAAAAATTAATGCAGTGGTTAAAGAGCGGCGGTCCGCGTTCAGCCCGCGTGGAACGGGTGCTTAGCGAACCGCATCATCCTTCTGGCGAATTAACGGATTTTCGCATCCGTTAAATGCATTTCACGGGTTTCGGCAGGCCGGCAATTTTGGTGGCTTGCTTTGCCGGGCCTTTCGGGAACAGTCGGTACAGATAGCGGCTGTTACCTTTTTCTTCGCCAAACTTATTCGCCATCGCTTTTACCAGCATACGAATCGCCGGAGACGTATTAAATTCCAGGTAGAAGTCACGCACAAAGCGCACTACTTCCCAGTGTTCAGGCGACAGCGTAATCCCTTCCTTTTCGGCAATCACGGCTGCCAGAGGTTCGCTCCACAGGCTACTCTCTTTGAGATAGCCTTCGGTATCGGTCTCTATCTCTTTACCTTCGAAGATCAACATATTCATTTACTACCTTAGTCAGACTGGCTGCAGTGTAGCAAAAAACAAAGCCCCGCATAAAGCGAGGCTCTGTAAGTGGTATCGGGCGAGATTAATCGCGGCTGGCGAAGCCAAGAATGCTCAACAGGCTCACGAAGATGTTGTACAGCGACACATACAGACTCACCGTGGCACGAATGTAGTTCGTTTCACCGCCATGAATGATGTTGCTGGTTTCAAACAGAATCGCGCCAGAGGAGATCAGAATAAATACCGCACTGATTGCCAGATGCAGGGCAGGCAGTTGCAGGAAGATATTCGCTACCATTCCAATCAACACCACCACAATACCGGCCATCAGCATACCGCCGAGGAAAGACATGTCTTTGCGGGTGGTAAGCACATACGCAGAGCAGCAGAAGAACACTAATGCTGTGCCGCCCAGCGCCATAGCGATTACGTCGCCCATTCCGGCAGACAGGTAAGTGTTCAGAATCGGGCCGAGGATATAACCGAGAAAACCGGTAAAGGCGAACGCGGAGATAATCCCGGTTGGTTTGTTGGCAGTTTTATAGGTCAGGAACATCAGACCATACATCCCTACCAACGTCAGAATCAGGCCCGGAGATGGCAGCATCAGAACCGTACTGGCCGTCGCGGTAATAGCCGAAAAGGCCAGCGTCAGGCTCAGCAGAAAATAGGTATTACGCAGCACCTTATGGGTGCTAAGTAGTGATGTACGGTCATGTGAAGAACTAACTATACGATCCATGGAGTCACTCTCTATGACAGGTGTAATTAATAAAGCAGCATAATGATATTGCCGAAAGCTACCCAGAGGTTTTACCCATCTTTACGCATTTGATCTGGAACAGATTTAGCAAAGACGAGTTTAACCATTGGGAATGGTATAACGGCATGGTGATTTTGACAGGTAAAAGAAAAAGGGGTTAGCATTTAGCTAACCCCTTATCTTATTTGGCGGAAGCGCAGAGATTCGAACTCTGGAACCCTTTCGGGTCGCCGGTTTTCAAGACCGGTGCCTTCAACCGCTCGGCCACACTTCCGGAATGACGCGAACTATAAACATCCCGATGCGTCGTGTAAACCCCCAATTTGTTTGTTTGCCTGAAAAACAGCCAAAACGGTGTTGTTTGCGTGAAATAACAGCAATTTGGGTGTTTCGTCGCCATAAAAACCACTCGTAATCTTCCTGCGCCAGGCTTTTAGGAAAATAAGATCCATTTTTATCGCTAAAAGATAAATCCACATACTTTGTATTGTTTTGTGCAAAACGTTCACTACGCTTTATTAACAATACTTTCTGGCGACGTGCGCCAGTGCAGAAGGATGAGCTTTCGTTTTCTGTCTCTCTCGTGAAGCGATAGTTTACCTTGCTACAGGGACGTCGCTTGCCGACCAAAAGCGCCCGGCACTTCAGTCGGTGTCGCAAGGAGAAGAGACGTGCGATATGAATAATGAGGAAACCTTTTACCAGGCTATGCGACGTCAGGGGGTTACCCGGCGGAGTTTTCTTAAATATTGCAGTCTGGCTGCCACCTCGCTGGGATTAGGCGCGGGGATGGCACCGAAGATTGCCTGGGCGCTGGAGAATAAACCGCGCATTCCGGTAGTGTGGATCCACGGTCTGGAATGTACCTGCTGCACCGAATCTTTTATCCGTTCTGCTCATCCGCTGGCGAAGGATGTCATTCTTTCCCTTATTTCTCTCGACTACGACGATACCTTAATGGCTGCCGCTGGTACTCAGGCGGAGGAAGTCTTTGAAGATATCATCACGCAATACAACGGCAAATATATCCTTGCAGTAGAAGGTAACCCGCCGCTGGGCGAGCAGGGGATGTTTTGTATCAGCAGCGGTCGGCCGTTTATTGAGAAACTCAAACGTGCCGCCGCGGGGGCCAGCGCAATTATTGCCTGGGGAACCTGCGCGTCCTGGGGCTGCGTACAAGCCGCTCGCCCCAATCCGACGCAGGCAACGCCTATCGATAAAGTCATTACCGACAAACCAATCATTAAAGTCCCTGGTTGCCCGCCGATCCCGGATGTGATGAGCGCCATCATTACTTATATGGTGACGTTTGATCGCCTGCCAGATGTCGACAGAATGGGGCGTCCACTGATGTTCTACGGTCAACGTATCCACGATAAATGCTATCGCCGCGCCCACTTTGACGCTGGTGAGTTTGTCCAGAGTTGGGACGATGACGCCGCTCGCAAAGGTTACTGCCTGTACAAAATGGGTTGTAAAGGGCCAACCACCTATAACGCCTGCTCCTCAACCCGTTGGAATGATGGCGTCTCCTTCCCGATCCAGTCCGGTCACGGTTGCCTGGGCTGTTCTGAAAATGGTTTCTGGGATCGCGGCTCATTCTACAGCCGTGTGGTCGATATTCCGCAGATGGGAACGCACTCTACCGCCGATACCGTGGGCTTAACCGCGCTTGGCGTCGTGGCTGCGGCTGTTGGCGTACATGCAGTCGCCAGCGCGATTGACCAGCGCAGACGTCATAACCAGCAACCAGCAGAGACCGAACAACAGCCAGGCAACGAGGATAAACAGGCATGAGCACTCAGTACGAAACTCAGGGATACACCATCAATAATGCCGGACGTCGCCTGGTGGTCGACCCGATCACGCGTATCGAAGGTCATATGCGCTGTGAAGTGAATATTAACGATCAGAATGTGATCACCAATGCTGTCTCCTGCGGCACGATGTTTCGCGGGCTGGAGATCATTTTGCAAGGCCGTGATCCGCGTGATGCGTGGGCGTTCGTTGAACGTATCTGCGGCGTCTGCACCGGCGTACACGCCCTGGCTTCGGTTTACGCCATTGAAGATGCTATTGGCATCAAAGTGCCGGATAACGCCAATATCATTCGCAACATTATGCTGGCGACGCTCTGGTGCCACGACCATCTGGTGCACTTTTATCAGCTCGCCGGAATGGACTGGATCGACGTACTTAACGCGCTGCAAGCCGACCCGCGTAAAACTTCCGAACTGGCGCAAAGCCTCTCCTCGTGGCCGAAGTCTTCTCCAGGTTACTTCTTTGATGTGCAAAATCGACTGAAGAAATTTGTCGAAGGCGGGCAGTTAGGGATCTTCCGCAACGGCTACTGGGGGCACCCGCAGTACAAACTGCCACCAGAAGCCAACCTGATGGGCTTTGCTCACTATCTCGAAGCTCTCGATTTCCAGCGTGAGATTGTCAAAATCCACGCGGTCTTTGGCGGTAAAAACCCGCATCCCAACTGGATTGTCGGCGGGATGCCTTGTGCCATAAATATCGACGAAAGCGGTGCGGTCGGGGCGGTTAATATGGAGCGCCTGAACCTGGTGCAGTCGATCATTACCCGCACGGCGGACTTCATTAATAACGTGATGATCCCCGACGCCTTAGCCATCGGCCAGTTCAACAAACCGTGGAGTGAAATCGGCACTGGCCTTTCTGATAAATGCGTCCTCAGCTACGGTGCGTTCCCGGATATCGCTAACGACTTTGGCGAGAAAAGTCTGCTGATGCCTGGCGGTGCGGTGATCAATGGCGATTTCAAAAACGTACTGCCAGTGGATTTAGTTGATCCGCAGCAGGTGCAGGAATTTGTCGATCACGCCTGGTATCGTTATCCCGACGATCAGGTCGGGCGTCATCCGTTCGATGGTATCACCGACCCGTGGTACAACCCCGGCGACGTTAAAGGTAGCGATACAAACATTCAGCAACTGAATGAACAGGAGCGCTACTCGTGGATCAAAGCGCCACGCTGGCGCGGTCACGCGATGGAAGTAGGGCCGCTGGCTCGCACGTTAATCGCTTACCACAAAGGCGATGCTGCGACCGTTGAGTCGGTTGATCGGATGATGTCGGCGCTGAACCTGCCGCTTTCTGGCATCCAGTCGACGTTAGGCCGCATTCTGTGCCGCGCCCATGAAGCTCAGTGGGCTGCAAGTAAGCTACAGTACTTTTTCAACAAGTTAATGACCAACCTGAAAAACGGCAATCTTGCCACCGCCTCCACCGAAAAATGGGAGCCTGCGACCTGGCCGAAAGTGTGCCGTGGCGTCGGCTTTACTGAAGCACCGCGTGGGGCTTTAGGTCACTGGGCCGCTATTCGCGATGGCAAAATCGATCTCTACCAGTGTGTGGTGCCGACCACCTGGAACGCCAGCCCGCGCGATCCCAAAGGGCAAATTGGTGCTTATGAAGCCGCACTGATGAACACCAAAATGGCGATCCCCGAGCAACCGCTGGAGATCCTGCGTACCCTGCACAGCTTCGACCCGTGCCTCGCCTGTTCAACGCATGTGCTGGGCGACGACGGTAGCGAACTGATCTCCGTGCAGGTGCGCTAACAGCGAAGGAGAATCATCATGCAAGAGAAAAGCGACAACGTTATCAGCCACTATGTCTTTGAAGCGCCCGTGCGGATATGGCACTGGCTGACGGTGCTGTGCATGGCGGTATTGATGGTCACCGGCTACTTTATCGGCAAGCCGCTGCCTTCAGTCAGTGGTGAGGCGACGTATCTGTTCTATATGGGCTACATCAGGCTAATACACTTCAGCGCCGGGATGATTTTTACCGTCGTCTTGCTGATGCGGATCTACTGGGCGTTTGTCGGCAATCGCTACTCACGCGAGCTTTTCATCGTGCCGGTATGGCGCAAAAGCTGGTGGCTGGGCGTGTGGTACGAAATCCGCTGGTATCTGTTTCTGGCAAAACGCCCGAGCGCTGACATTGGCCATAACCCCATCGCGCAGGCTGCGATGTTCGGCTATTTCCTGATGTCTGTTTTTATGATCGTCACCGGTTTTGCGCTGTATAGCGAACACAGCCAGTACGCCATTTTTGCGCCGTTTCGTTATGTAGTGGAATTTTTCTACTGGACGGGCGGCAACTCGCTGGACATTCATAGCTGGCATCGGCTGGGCATGTGGTTGATTGGCGCATTTGTGATTGGTCATGTTTATATGGCGCTGCGTGAAGACATCATGTCCGACGACACGGTGATCTCCACGATGGTGAACGGCTACCGTAGCCACAAATTTGGAAAAATGAGCAGCGACAAGGAGCGTTCATGAGCGAGCAACGTGTAGTGGTAATGGGGTTGGGCAACCTGCTGTGGGCCGATGAAGGTTTCGGTGTGCGGGTGGCGGAACGGCTGTATGCCCATTATCACTGGCCCGAAAACGTGGAGATTGTCGATGGTGGTACTCAGGGGCTGAACCTGCTGGGGTATGTTGAAAACGCCAGCCATCTGTTGATTCTCGATGCTATTGATTACGGGCTGGAACCCGGAACACTACGAACATATGCCGGAGAGCGCATTCCGGCATATCTCAGTGCGAAGAAAATGAGCCTGCACCAGAACAGTTTCTCCGAAGTATTAGCGCTGGCAGATATCCGCGGACATCTGCCAACACATATTGCCCTCGTCGGGTTACAACCGGCAATGCTCGACGACTACGGCGGTAGCCTTAGCGAGCTTGCGCGGGAGCAACTGCCTGCAGCGGAACAGGCGGCGCTGGTGCAACTGTCGGCGTGGGGAGTTGTGCCGCAACGGGCGGAGGAATCGCGTTGTCTCAATTATGACTGTCTGTCGATGGAAAATTACGAAGGTGTTCGCTTGCGTCAGTATCGGATGACGCTGGAGGAGCAGGGATGATTAACGACTCACCTTTTAGTGCGTTGTGGCAACGTATGCTGGCGCGTGGCTGGACGCCGATCACTGAGCCTCGTCTCGATCAGTGGCTTATGCAAGCGCCGGATAGTGTGGTGCTGTTAAGCAGCGATCCGAAACGTACTCCTGAAGTCAGTGATAATCCGGTGATGGTCGCAGAGCTACTGCGTGAGTTTCCAGATTATGCATGGCAGGTGGCAATTGCCGATCTTGAGCAAAGTGAAGCCATCGGAGACAGATTTAGTGTTTTTCGTTTTCCAGCCACATTAGTGTTTACTGATGGTCATTATCGCGGCGTATTGAATGGCATTCACCCGTGGGCAGAGCTGATAAACCTGATGCGCGGCCTTGTCGAATCAAAACAGGAATGTGATTCATGAGTGAGACTTTTTTCCATCTGCTGGGGCCAGGAACGCAACCTGATGATGACAGTTTCAGCATGAATCCGCTGCCAATTACCTGTCAGGTGAATGATGAACCGAGCATGGCGGCACTGGAGCAGTGTGCTCATAGTCCACGGGTGATTACGTTGTTAAACGATCTACAGCATCAACTAACGCAACGCGTACCGCCATTAGGCGAGGTGCTGGCCGTCGATCTGTTAAATCTCAATGCTGATGATCGCCACTTTATCAATACGCTTCTCGGAGAAGGGGAAGTGTCAGTGCGCATCCAACATATTGACGGCAGTGAAAGTGAAATTCAGGAGGCGATCTTCTGCGGATTGTGGCGAGTACGCAGGCGTAGCGGTGAGCTGTTGCTGGAAGACAGGCTGGAGACAGGCTGCGCGCCGCTGCCGTTATGGCAGGCGGCAACGCATAATACGCTGCCGACAGATTCGCTGCTACCACCGCCCATTGATGGTCTGATGAACGGACTGCCGCTGGCTCATGAATTGCTGGCGCATGTGCGTAATCCTGAGGCGCAGCCACATAGTATTAACCTGACGCAGTTGCCTGTCAGCGAGGCTGACAGGTTATTTCTCTCGCGGCTGTGCGGGCCGGGTAATATCCAGATTCGCACTATTGGCTATGGCGAGAGCTATATCAACGCCACCGGTTTGCGACATGTCTGGCATTTACGCTGTATGGATACGTTAAAAGGCCCATTACTTGAGAGTTATGAAATCTGCCCGATACCGGAAGTTGTGCTGGCAGCGCCGGAAGATTTGGCGGACTCCGCGCAGCGGTTGGGCGAGGTGTGTCAGTGGCTTATAGAAAGCGCGCAACAGTGAAAATGGCGGCAAATATCGCTTTCAGTCCTATGAATATCGCAATCAGCGAATACAACCACCTACAAACTGTAAGGATAAAAAGGGAGATCTACTATTAAAGGGTTATTTCCCTCTCTTCGCCTACAGGAGTTCGCATGTGGGATGTTATTGATTTGTCGCGCTGGCAGTTTGCACTGACCGCGCTATACCACTTTTTGTTCGTGCCCCTTACCCTGGGGCTGATTTTTTTGCTGGCTATCATGGAAACCATTTACGTGGTCACCGGCAAAACAGTCTACCGCGATATGACGCGCTTCTGGGGTAAGCTCTTCGGTATCAACTTCGCTCTCGGCGTGGCTACTGGTCTCACCATGGAGTTTCAGTTTGGTACTAACTGGTCATTCTATTCCAACTATGTGGGCGACATTTTTGGCGCACCGTTGGCGATGGAAGCATTAATGGCCTTCTTCCTCGAATCCACCTTTGTCGGTCTGTTCTTCTTTGGCTGGCAACGGCTGAATAAATACCAGCACCTGCTGGTCACCTGGCTGGTGGCATTTGGTTCCAATATCTCCGCATTGTGGATTTTGAATGCCAATGGGTGGATGCAGTTTCCGACCGGCGCGCATTTCGATATCGACACCTTGCGTATGGAGATGACCAGTTTCAGCGATCTGGTCTTTAACCCCGTCAGCCAGGTGAAATTTGTCCATACGGTGATGGCTGGTTATGTGACCGGGGCGATGTTCATTATGGCGATCAGCGCCTGGTACTTACTGCGCGGACGGGAGCGTGATGTCGCTTTACGTTCGTTTGCTATCGGTTCGGTCTTTGGCACACTGGCGATAATCGGCGCGCTGCAACTTGGAGACAGTTCTGCTTATGAAGTCGCACGCGTTCAGCCGGTAAAACTGGCGGCAATGGAAGGGGAGTGGCAAACCGAACCGGCACCTGCGCCGTTCCATCTCATTGCCTGGCCGGAACAGGATCAAGAGCGTAACGCTTTTGCCATCAAAATCCCTGCGCTGTTAGGGATCCTCGCCACTCACTCATTAGATAAGCCTGTACCAGGGTTGAAAAATTTGATGGCTGAAACTTATCCACGATTGCAACGCGGGCGTATGGCCTGGCTGCTGATGCAGGAGATTTCGCAAGGCAACCGCGAGCCGCATGTACTGCAAGCATTTCATGAGCTGGAAAACGATCTCGGTTATGGCATGTTGCTCTCCCGCTATGCGCCGGATATGAATCATGTCACACCTGCGCAGTATCAGGCGGCTATGCGCGGTGCTATTCCACAAGTTGCGCCGGTGTTCTGGAGTTTCCGCATCATGGTGGGCTGCGGTTCGCTGTTGTTACTGGTAATGCTGATTGCGCTCGTTCAGACGCTGCGCGGCAAAATCGACCAGCATCGTTGGGTGCTGAAAATGATGCTCTGGAGTTTGCCGCTGCCGTGGATTGCCATTGAAGCAGGGTGGTTTATGACCGAGTTTGGCCGTCAGCCGTGGGCGATTCAGGACATTTTGCCAACATACTCCGCGCACTCTGCCTTAACCACAGGACAACTGGCTTTTTCACTGATCATGATAGTAGGGCTTTACACCCTGTTCTTAATCGCTGAAGTCTACCTGATGCAGAAATATGCCCGTCTGGGGCCAAGCGCGATGCAGAGTGAACAACCGACGCAGCAGCAGGGGTAAAGGAGAGAATCATGTTTGATTATGAAACATTGCGCTTCATCTGGTGGCTACTGATTGGCGTGATTCTGGTGGTCTTTATGATCTCCGACGGATTTGACATGGGGATCGGTTGCCTGCTGCCGCTGGTGGCGCGTGATGATGATGAACGCCGGATAGTGATTAACAGTGTTGGCGCACACTGGGAAGGCAACCAGGTCTGGTTAATCCTCGCGGGAGGGGCATTATTTGCCGCCTGGCCCAGAGTTTACGCCGCTGCGTTTTCTGGATTTTATGTGGCGATGATCCTGGTGCTGTGCTCGCTGTTCTTCCGCCCGCTGGCCTTTGATTATCGCGGAAAAATCGCGGATGCACGCTGGCGTAAAATGTGGGATGCCGGGCTGGTCATCGGTAGTCTGATACCGCCGGTCGTCTTCGGTATCGCGTTTGGCAATTTGTTACTCGGCGTGCCGTTTGCTTTCACGCCGCAATTACGCGTGGAGTACCTCGGTAGCTTCTGGCAATTACTGACGCCATTCCCTCTACTGTGCGGTTTGCTCAGTCTTGGAATGGTGATTTTGCAGGGGGGCGTCTGGCTGCAACTAAAAACAGTCGGTGCTATTCACCTGCGTTCGCAACTGGCGACCAAACGCGCGGCTCTGCTGGTGATGCTCTGCTTTTTGCTGGCGGGGTACTGGCTGTGGGTTGGTATTGATGGCTTCGTATTGCTCGCTCAGGATGTTAACGGTCCATCCAATCCGTTAATGAAACTGGTTGCGGTATTGCCTGGTGCCTGGATGAATAATTTTGTTGAATCGCCGGTATTGTGGATCTTCCCGCTGCTGGGTTTCTTCTGCCCGTTGCTGACGGTGATGGCGATTTATCGTGGTCGCCCCGGTTGGGGATTTCTGCTGGCGTCATTGATGCAATTTGGCGTGATTTTCACGGCAGGCATCACGCTGTTTCCATTTGTTATGCCTTCGAACATCAGCCCGATCTCCAGCCTGACGCTGTGGGATAGCACCTCCAGTCAACTGACGTTGAGCATTATGTTAGTAATTGTGCTGATATTTTTGCCTATTGTGTTGCTCTACACTGTGTGGAGCTACTACAAAATGTGGGGGCGTATGACAACTGAAACTCTCCGCCATCACGATCATGAGCTGTACTAAGGAGGGATGAACAATGTGGTATTTATTGTGGTTCGTCGGCATTTTGTTGATGTGTTCACTCTCCACCGTGGTGTTGGTGTGGCTGGAACCGCGTCTAAAAGGTTGATTTGACGCACAACGAACATAGGCCGGAGAAGACGCGTCAGCGTCGTATCCGGCAATAATGCGAAACATGAAAAACGGAAACCTGGCGATGAAAGCGATATTGCTCCCCTTTTTTTCTCTTCTGCTTCCGTTAACACCACTACCTGCATACGCTCAGAGTGAGCCGGAACTGAAATTGGAGAGTGTGGTGATTGTCAGCCGTCATGGCGTGCGTGCCCCCACTAAATCTACGCAACTCATGCAGGAAATTACTCCAGACACATGGCCAGGCTGGCCGGTGAAACTGGGTTGGCTGACACCACGAGGCGGTGAGCTGATCTCTTATCTCGGACATTACCAACGCCAGCGTCTGGTGACTGACGGTTTGCTGGCAAAAAATGGCTGTCCGAAACCAGGTCAGGTGGCGATTATTGCTGATGTCGACGAACGCACCCGTAAAACAGGCGAAGCCTTTGCCGCCGGGCTGGCTCCCAATTGTGCAATAACCGTACATACCCGGTCAGACACCGCCAGTCCCGATCCGCTATTTAACCCGCTGAAAACCGGTGTCTGCCAACTGGATAAAGCGAACGTGACAGAAGCTATTCTTAACAGGGCAGGCGGCTCGATCACTAACTTTACTGATCATCGGCAAACGGCATTTCACGAACTGGAGCGGGTGCTTAATTTCCCGCAATCAAGTCTGTGCCTCAAACGAGAGAAACAAGACGAAAGTTGTTCATTGACGCAAGTATTGCCGTCTGAACTGAAAGTAAGTACCGATAACGTTTCATTAACCGGTGCGGTGAGTCTGGCATCAATGCTGACGGAGATATTTCTCCTGCAGCAGGCACAGGGAATGCCGGAGCCTGGTTGGGGACGAATTACTGATTCACACCAGTGGAACACCTTGCTGAGTCTGCATAATGCGCAGTTTTATCTGCTGCAACGTACCCCAGAAGTGGCCCGTAGCCGTGCCACGCCCCTGTTGGATTTGCTCCTGACGGCGCTGACGCCACATAATCCGCAAAGGCAGAGCTATGGTGTTACGCTACCGACTTCGCTGCTGTTTATTGCCGGGCATGATACTAACCTGGCGAATTTAGGTGGGGCACTGGGACTTAACTGGACGCTGCCGGGCCAACCGGATAACACCCCGCCGGGAGGTGAACTGGTATTTGAACGCTGGCGGCGGCTAAGTGATAACAGTCAGTGGATTCAGGTTTCGCTGGTATTCCAGACCTTGCAGCAGATGCGTGATAAAGCCCGTCTGTCGCTTGATACGCCGCCAGGGGAAGTGAAGTTGACGTTGGCCGAGTGTGAAGAAAGAAACGCGCAGGGCATGTGTTCACTGGCGGATTTTACGCAAATCGTGAATGACGCGCGTATTCCGGCCTGCAGTTTATATCAGGATAAATAAACATTTGCCGCTGTTGGTCCACGCAGGCCATTAACGCGGCAAAACTCTACGCGTAACCCTGGTATAAGTACTTCTGCGTCGCGGGGGCTGAATGCGGAAATATGGACCTGGACTTCTTTACGACCGTCGGAGGGGATGATGAATCCTTTGCCGCTTTTGCGATCAAAGGTTTTGACAATTCCTGTCATTTTACGGGACAAACAAATTCCTTACTAAAAATACTGCGCTGCACTATACGGTTTTAAAAAAATAAAGCCAGCGATATTTAAGACCGCCGGACGGCTAAAATAAATTTGCTTAATTATGTGTATCATGCGTTAATAGCTGCGTCGGTTTGAAAGACAGACAGCATACAAAGTAGTTTACTAAAGCAGTTCTCATTATCAGGCATTATCCCCTTCTTTTGAGTCTCTCTCCTGAACACTAAGTAGTTTCTGTATTAAAGCCCTGTTTGCCGAAAGGCCCAAAATGAAGGAAGTAAAATATGTCTAATAAAATGACTGGTTTAGTAAAATGGTTTAACGCAGATAAAGGTTTTGGCTTTATCACTCCTGATGATGGCAGCAAGGACGTCTTCGTTCATTTCACCGCCATCCAGAGCAATGAATTCCGCACTCTGAATGAAAATCAGAAAGTTGAATTTTCTATTGAGCAGGGGCAACGTGGTCCCTCGGCAGCGAACGTTGTTGCGCTCTAAGGTTGCCGTTATTACTCAACATCTCCATTTCCGCTGTCCATGTTGTCATGGTTCACAGTACCGCACATCGGCATTCGATGTGACGGAGCGAAATCCTTTGGGAGCTAAGTGTATTTTCTGTAAATCGACGATGATCACCTTTGATAACGTTGCTTTACAAATACGCACAGACCATGCGCCACTGGATTTCACAAAATAATATCAGGCTCCCTCGCGGAGCCTTTTTTATATCTTCTGTTTGCACTCATCCCTGTATGCATATTGAGCGATAACCTACTGATTATTGAATCTTTCAGGCAGATAGCTTATAACTTTTGTTACCTGAACAGGGAACCAACACCTTACTGGCGTGTTGCTGCCTTTTAAGACCAGAAGAGGTTAACAGTGAATATTGAAGAGCTAAAAAAACAAGCCGAAACAGAAATCTCCGACTTTATTGCGCAAAAAATCACCGAGTTAAACAAGAGCACAGGGAAAGAAGTCTCTGAAATTCGCTTCACCGCGCGGGAGAAAATGACCGGGCTTGAAGGCTATGACGTCAAAATCCAAATAATGTGATTTTGTGGACATCACCCCAGCACGAGGTGATGTTCCGCTTGTCACTCTGTTAATGACCAATCATTGCCGCCCGTGGAATTAAGCGTCGGTACAATTCCTCTGGCACCGGGCTTTGCCATACACCTGCATACATCGCGTAACCAATCACCGCGAACATAATTCCCAATATCAGTAGTGTTATTAGCCAGCCAGATAACGCAAAAGCTTTTTTATTTATCGCGGGGTTTCGCAGCGAAAAAGTTAATGTTGAGGCGACCGGGCATGACTCGATGCAGGTCATACAGCCGGTACATTCCACCGTTCTAACCTGGATTAATTTATCGACAGGGATCCGTGACGGACAATTATTTGCGCATTTGCCGCAGTCGATACAACTTTCGGCATTGCGACGAATCTTAAACGGCGATAATAGCGAAACCAGTCCCATTAACGCGCCATACGGGCAGAGATAACGACACCAGGCATGGCGAATAAACAGGCTGGCAATCAGCAAAACGATCACGCTGATTAACGTCGCTGTCCCCATATGACGAAAGAAATCGAGCATTTTAACATCCATCACCACGCTGTAGGGCGATAGCATAAAATAGTGAATCGCCTGAGCGGGCATGAATAACGCGATATAGAGAAAAAAACTCAACAGCAGATATTTCGCCGCACGCAGAGGAATATCCAGCCAGAGAGGAAGGGTAAATTGCCGACCAAACAGTTTTTTCCCCAGATCGCCAATTAACTCAGATAGCGTACCAACCGGGCATAGCCACGAACAAAAGGCTTTTTTCAGCAGCAAGCTGATAATGATAAAAGCGACCAGCAACAGCATCGCGGCGGCGTGCACGGAAGGTAACTGGCCTGTTTCAAGGCTGTATTTCAGATTCATCAGACCGGCAATAGGGAGCCAGCCTTCAATACCACCTGGCCTTGCGATAAAAGGCGTACTACCTGCCGTTTCGTAATAGCGCACCCAATACCAGAAGGTGATGGCAATATAAATATTGATTGCCAGCAGTAATAATTGCGTCGCTTTACGCCAGGTCGTGGCATTGCGCCAGTCATTCCACGGTAATTTACCGCCCGTTGTGCCTGGCCGCCGCTGCCAGCGGATTCTTTTTTTCTCAGCCATGATTTTGCCAGTCCATTAAGTTGCATGCTAAATGCTACTATTCTAAGTCTTCTTATCTGGCTGATATTGATTCAAATCGCGTTCAGGTCTTTCTTATTCAACCACTCTTCCAGAGCCGCGATACTGCGTGTAATTTCTTCGCGCGGCAGGAGAGCGGCTAATGGTTCCCGCTCAAGTTGCCCGCACAACTGGCTGGCACTGCGCATTCCCAGACTGGCGCAACTACTTTTTAGCTGGTGCGCAGCGCGTTTGATTTTCTCGCTGTCGTGTCTGGCGCGAGCAGTGTCTATTTCATCAAGAAGCGGCAGGGTATGTTGTTTAAATAATGTCAGCCATTCGTGGATCTTATCCGCTCCCATTAACTGTGCATCTTCATTGAGTTGCGATACATCCAGCGGCTGATCGTTATTTTTTTGCTGGTGGAGATAGTGCGCCAGTAACTGACCGAGCACTTCACGCGGCACCGGTTTAGGGATAATTCCGCGAAATAGCGAACTGGTACGCTGGCGCAACGTTTCGTCGATGACATGGGCGCTAAAGCCAATCAAAACCAGCGACGGATATTGCAGCGAAAGTTGCCTGGCAAGTGTAATGTCGTCGATATCCGGCAGATCAAAATCCACCAGCGCGGCAGCAAACGATTCACTATTTTGCAGCGTCTCTAAAGCCTGCGTGGCATTTCCAACGGCAGTGACCTGAGCACCACTGGCGTTCAGTATCTCGATGGTAATACGCTGCGTTAGCGGGTTATCTTCAATTAACAGCAAGCGTAAACCATCCAGATGCACCGCCTGATTGACTATTTTAGGTGCTGGCGCGGTGGCAACGCGTAACGGTAACCGTAAGCAAAAACAGCTTCCAACCCCCGGCGTGCTTGTGGCGATCAGTTCGCCGCCCATCGCCTGGGCCAGGCTGGTACTGATCGTCAACCCCAGTCCACTGCCGCCGCGTTTACCACTCACCTGAACAAATGGCTGGAAGATATCAGCCAGTTTCGCGGGATCAATACCACAGCCGCTGTCTTCCACTTCGACCAGCCATTGTTCGCCGTCAGTGCGGCTACGCAGGACAATCTGCCCCTCGTCAGTGAAACGCAGGGCATTACTCAACAAATTGGTAATAACCTGGCGAATACGTCGCGGATCACCCATTAACGCGGTCGGTACATCGTCGGCAATTTCCGTTGCCAGTCGAATCGGACGACCTTTCACCCGCCCGCTCATTAATTGCAGGGTACTTTCCAGCAGCGGGCGTGGTTCATACGGTTCATCGCTGACCGAGACATTCTTGCCACCTGCTTCGATAGCCGAATAATCGAGAATATCGTTAAGGATGGTCAGCAATGATTCGCCAGAATCGGTAATTGCCCGCAAGTCATCACGCTGGGCGTTAAGCGCCGGGTTATCCGCCAGCAGTTGAGCGGTGCCGAGAATGCCGTACAGCGGAGTGCGGATCTCATGGCTCATTGCCGCCAGAAACGCCGATTTTGCCTGACTGGCTTTTTCTGCTTCCGCCCGTGCCAGCCGGTGTTCTACTACCAGTTCCTGCAATTCGGCAGTGCGCGCTTTGACCTGCGCTGCCAGTTGTTCGCGGTGGCGATTAAGCGCATGAACACTACTGCGAAAAGCATCCATCAGCCGCCCGATGGTATCCAGCTCCCGCACGCCAGCGGTTTCCGGGAAAGGGGAGTCGATATCGCCGTCCAGCAGGCGTTGCAGTGCCTGCGTTTGTTCGGCAAGTGGGCGCGTGACTGAACGATAAACCACGCGCCAGAGGATCAGAATCAAAGAGCAAAGGGAAACAACGCCCAGGAGTAGCAGATTAAACCGCACATGTTCACTGGCGCTTTCCAGATGTGTCAGTCCGACCCGATTACGTTGTTCAATGGTTGCGACTAACTGATTAACCTCGTTGCTGAACTGCGTAAACTGCACAATATTATTTTGCGTCAGCGTCTGCAGGTGAGTATTAAGCGTATTTTCCCGTTGGTACAGCGCCAGTAATTCGACATATCGCTGTACTGTCTCCAGCGCCTTTTCAGCCTGCGCGCGAATCGGGGGAGCTTTAATGCGTCGTTGTTGAAGTTGCACCCTGTTAAGGGCGTTTTTCAGTTGAACAGGTAGTCTGTTGTTATTTTTTTCACTCTTCTCCAGCTCCAGTTTCATAACGAAATGCTGTATTTGCAGAGCGCTAAAGCGCATTTCGTGCATCTGCCTGACGTACTCACGATCGCCAGAAATCCATTGCTCGACGGCGCTCTCCGCCGGCCTGCCATGATTGTGGCCAAACACACTTTCCGGGCCAGACTGGGGCGTTGCGGTGGCGATTGCTATGTAATGGGTCTGGGATTGTGCGATATTGGCGATTTCTCCGGCAGCGGCGACGATTTGCTGGCTGAGTTGTTGCTGTTGAGCGTGTAGTTTCAGCCGCTGGCCGACCAGTTCACCCTGCTGGCGTAGTGAGCGGTCAGTCTCATTGGCTTGCCGTTCAATGGCTATCGTGTCAAACCCTTTCTCACGCAGGCCCTGTAACAGGCTGTCAATTTTCAGCTTCTGCGCCGATAACATCCTCCCCTGGAATTGCCACATCTCTGCGCTATCCGTATTGTTCAAATTTTGGGCGGTAAAGAGCTCCCACGCGCTGGCCTCACTCAACTGACGAGCCATATTCATGGTCGGGATCAGAGCCAGAGTATTGGTCTGGGCGCTTTGGGTGAAAACGCGCAGGTTATACCAACCTACAAAGATACTCACCAGAGTCAGCAATGCCATCAGGGCAAACGCCATCCACAATCTTTTGGCCAGGGTGAAAATCATCGTTGGTGCACCACATTACCTGAACCGGTGGATTAATAGACTTCAGCGGCTAAGAAATATCCTTCGCCATGCTGCGTGACTAACAGGTTGGCGCTGAGTTTATGACGCAAACGGCGGATCAGCACGTCCACGGTGCGCAAATCGGGGTTTTCCACCCGCCGGGCGGAGAGCATACGCAGCAGTCGTTCGCGGCTGAGGATCTCGCCAGGATTAGTGACAAAGGCCACCAGCATTTCATATTCCGCACGGGTGAGTTTGATCTGCCTACTGTCCTGGTCCAACGTGTGGCGTGAGATATTCAGACAATATCCCGCAAAACGATAGCAGTTATCCTGAGTGAGAGCGTTGGCCTGGCGGGCCAGATCGATACGCCAGAGCAGATTTTTTACCCGTACCACGAGTTCACGCAGCTCCAGCGGTTTGATGACATAATCATCGGCACCCATCTCCAGCCCGACAATTCGATCAATGGGATCGCTGCGCCCGGTCACCAGAATAATCCCTACCGTTGAGCGTTCGCGCAGTGCCCGGGTAAGCATCAAGCCGTTTTCATCTGGCAGGTTGATATCCAGCAGAATGAGATCAACTGGCTGGTTTTCCATAATTTCCCGTAACCCGTCGCCGCTTGCTGTGATCGACACGAGATACCCTTCCTGGGTGAAGTAGCTTTGTAAACGTGCCTGCGTCACAGGCTCATCTTCAACAATGACAATATGGTGTGACATCCTGCCTTCTCGAGCTTCCTGTTCATATCCATTCATATGCTGTCATAAGCCATTCATCCTGACGAGTGCCGCTATTCATATTTGCTTATTAAGATCACAGTTGCCAAATTATATTTTTACAGGAGTTATTATGAGACGACTATGGAGTGCGCTTCGTCGACCAAGTGCGCGTTGGTCGGTGTTAACGCTGGTGCTGATGGGGATTATGATCGGTATTGTATTGATTGTATTACCTCATTTCGGGATCAAGGCCACCAGCAATACTGAGTTTTGTGTCAGTTGCCACAGTATGACGCCGGTGTATGAAGAATATAAACAGTCGGCGCATTTCCAGAATGCCTCCGGCGTACGCGCCGAGTGCCATGACTGCCATGTTCCGTCAGATTTACCGGGAATGTTGAAGCGGAAACTGGAAGCGAGTAATGAGGTTTATCAGACTGTTATTGGTCACTCCATTGATACCCCTGAGAAATTCAACGCCAAACGCGCAGAACTTGCCGAGCGTGAATGGGCGCGGATGAAAGAGAACAATTCAGCGACCTGCCGTTCCTGCCATAACTACGATGCGATGGATCATGCGAAGCAGCATCCGGAAGCCGCGCGTCAAATGGCCGCCGCAGCGAAAGAAAATCAGTCCTGCATCGACTGCCACAAGGGTATTGCCCACCAGTTACCGGATATGAGCAGCGGCTCGCGTAAACAGTTCGAAGAACTACGCGCCAGCGCCAGAGATGATAAAGAAATCCTCTATTCGATTGATATAAAACCTCTTTACGCAGCAAAAGACGATAAAGACGCGGCAGGTTCTCTGTTGCCGGCCTCTGAAGTGAAAGTGCTTAAACGTGACGGCGATTGGTTGCAGGTGGCTATCACTGGCTGGACGGAAAACTCTGGAAGTCAACGAGTTCTGACCGAGTTACCAGGCAAACGGATTTTTGTCGCCTCCATTCGTGGCGATATCCAGCAGCAGGCGAAAATGCTGGAGAAAACGACTGTTGCTGACACCAAAACCGAGTGGAGTAAGATGCAGGCTATCGCATGGCTGAAGAAGGGCGATATGGTTGGCGACATCAAACCGATCTGGGCCTATGGCGATACGTTGTACAGCAACGCCTGTAAACAGTGCCACGGCGCGTCAGCAACCACCCATTACGACGCCAACGGTTGGATTGGTCAGATCAACGGCATGATTGGTTTTACCAGCCTCGATAAACGAGAAGAACGCACCATGCTGAAATATCTGCAAATGCATGCGTCGGATACCGCAGGGAAGTCTCACAGCGATAAGGAAGGAAAATAATGAAAAATAAAGACATTTTTCAGGCATCACGTCGGCGTTTTCTTACCCAGCTTGGCGGCTTAACGCTGGTCGGGATGCTGGGGCCATCGCTGTTAACTCCACGCCGTGCTAACGCAGCACAGGCTGTTACGGTTAAAGAGGGGATTCTGACCGGGTCGCGCTTTGGGGCAATCCGTGCCACGGTAAAAGATGGCCGTTTTGTCGCCGTAAAGCCCTTTGAACTGGATAAATATCCGACGAAAATCATCGCCGGGTTGCCGGATCACGTCCACAATTCGGCGCGCATTCGTTACCCAATGGTGCGCGTTGACTGGCTGCGCAAACGCCATCTGAGCGACACAACCCAGCGCGGCGATAACCGTTTTGTCCGCGTCAGTTGGGATGAAGCCCTGGACATGTTCTATGAAGAACTGGAACGGGTGCAAAAAACCTATGGCCCCAGTGCGTTACTGACCGCCAGCGGTGGGCAATCATCCGGTAAGTTTCATAGCGCCGGGGGAATGTTGTCGAAAGCCATCGCCCTACATGGCAATAAAGTGAGTACCGGCGGTGACTATTCCACCGGGGCTGCACAGGTGATCCTGCCGCGGGTGGTGGGATCAATGGAAGTTTACGAACAGCAAACGTCCTGGCCGCTGGTGTTGCAAAACAGCAAAGTCATCATTATGTGGGGCACCGATCTGGTGAAGAATCAGCAGGTCAATTTCCGCTGCCCGTCTCACGATGTTTATGAATATTACGAGCAACTGAAAGAAAAGGTGGCGGCGGGCGAAATCGAAGTCATCAGCATCGACCCGGTGGTCAGTTCAACGCATGAATATCTGGGGCGCGAGCACGTTAAACATATTGTTGTTAACCCGCAAACCGATGTGCCGCTACAACTGGCGATGGCCCATACCCTGTACAGCGAAAATCTGTACGACAAACAATTCATTGCTGATTATTGCGTCGGTTTCGAGCAATTTCTGCCGTATTTGCTGGGTGAGAAAGACGGCCAGCCGAAGGATGCCGTCTGGGCAGAAAAGCTGTGTGGCATTGACGCCGAAACGATCCGCATGCTGGCGCGGAAAATGGCGGGCACAAGAACGCAAATTATGGCTGGCTGGTGCGCCCAACGTATGCAGCACGGCGAGCAATGGTCATGGATGATTGTGGTGCTGGCGGCAATGCTCGGGCAGATTGGCCTGCCGGGTGGCGGTTTTGGTTTTAGTTGGCACAGCAGCGGCTCAGGCGTGCCAGGCCGTAAAGGGATTATCCTGAGCGGTTTTCTTGGTGCCACGAAAATTCCGCCAGTTCATAACAACAACGATTACAAAGGTTACAGCAGCACTATCCCAACGGCCCGTTATATCGACGCCATTCTGGAACCGGGGAAAGAGATCAACTGGGACGGAAAAACAGTCAAGTTGCCGCCGCTGAAAATGTGTGTTTTTGCCGGGACCAACCCGTTCCACCGCCATCAGCAGATTAACCGCATTATCGAAGGCTGGCGCAAGCTGGAGACGGTGATTTCCATTGATAACCAGTGGACCTCCAGTTGCCGCTTTTCCGATATTGTATTACCCGCAACCACACAGTTTGAGCGCAACGATCTCGACCAGTTTGGTGACTATGCCAGCCACGGGCTGATCACCACTAAACAGGTGGTGCCGCCACAGTTTGAGGCGCGCAACGACTTTGATATTTTCCGCGAGCTGTGCCGACGCTTTGACCGTGAGGAAGCCTTTACCGAAGGACTGGATGAGATGGGCTGGCTCCGGCGCATCTGGTATGACGCGCTCCAGCAGGCCAAAGGGCTCGGCATCCATTTACCTACCTTTGATGAGTTGTGGAACAGTAAAGAGTACGTGGTATATGACCATCCGCAGATGTTCGTGCGTCATCAGGCGTTCCGCGAAGATCCTGATCTTGAACCGCTGGGGACGCCGAGCGGTCTGATTGAGATCTACTCGAAGACCATTGCCGACATGAACTATGACGATTGTCAGGGGCATCCGATGTGGTTTGAGAAAATCGAACGCTCTCACGGTGGGCCTGGTTCGCAGAAGTATCCGCTGCATCTGCAATCAGTACACCCGGATTATCGCGTCCACTCGCAACTGTGCGAATCCGAAACCTTACGTCAGCATTACAGCGTAGCGGGCAAAGAGCCGGTATATATAAGCCCACAGGATGCCAGTGCGTATGGAATTGCTAACGGCGATGTGGTGCGTGTTTTTAACGATCGTGGCCAGGTGCTGGCGGGAGCAGTGGTGTCTGATTTCTATGCGCCAGGCGTGATACGGATCCATGAAGGTGCCTGGTATGATCCGGACAAAGGCGGCGAGATTAATGCGCTGTGTAAATACGGTAACCCCAACGTATTAACGCCTGACATTGGCACCTCGCAGCTAGCGCAGGCTACCAGCTCACACACGACCATAGTGGAAATTGAAAAATTCAGCGGTCAGGTTGAGAAAGTGACGGCGTTTAGCGGCCCCATCGAAATGGTGGCGCAGTGCGAATATGTTCCGGCGTCGCAGGTGAAATCATGACTTCCTTGACGGCACAACAGACTGCCTGCGTCTACGCCTGGCTGGCGCAGTTGTTTTCCCGTGAACTGGACGATGAACAACTGACGCAAATCGCCAGTGCGGAGATGGCTGAATGGTTTTCTTTGCTGAAAAGCGAACCGCCGCTGGCTGCGGCGGTGGACGAGCTGGAGAAAAGCATTGCTGCCCTGGTGGTACGTAACGACGCCCGTCTGGAACTGGCCGCTGATTTTTGCGGCCTGTTTTTGATGACCGACAAGCAAGCGGCGCTGCCGTATGCATCGGCCTACAAACAGGACGAGCAAGAGATTAAACACTTGTTGGTTGAGGCGGGCATGGAAACCAGTAGCAACTTCAACGAACCGGCAGATCATCTGGCGATTTATCTTGAGTTGTTGAGCTATCTGCATTTTTCACTGGGGGAAGGGAAAGTTACCACACAAAAAATCAACAGCTTACGGCAAAAAACGCTGGCGGCGCTGCGATCATGGCTACCGGAATTTGTAACGCGTTGCCGTCAGTATGACAGCTTTGGTTTTTACGCGACACTAAGCCAGTTATTGCTGGTGCTGGTGGAGTGCGACAACCAAAACAGATAATGCCGTTTGTAGGCCTGATAAGACGCGTTAAGCGTCGCATCAGGCATTATGGCACAGCCGCCGGATGCGGCGTGAACGCCTTATCCGGCCTACGGGACAGTGATCTTTGTAGGCCTGATAAGACGCGTTAAGCGTCGCATCAGGCATTATGGCACAGCCGCCGGATGCGGCGTGAACGCCTTATCCGGCCTATGGAACAGTGATCTTTGTAGGCCTGGTAAGACGCGTTAAGCGTCGCATCAGGCATTATGGCACAGCCGCCGGATGCGGCGTGAACGCCTTATCCGGCCTACGGAACAGTGATCTTTGTAGGCCTGATAAGACGCGTTAAGCGTCGCATCAGGCAACAAACTCACGGATGAGCCACAAACCGGGAAAGCCGTTGGCGCAGCAGGCGGTTTTCCTGTTTCAGATGTGCGATATCATCCATTAACGTTAGCGCCACCGCGATCCCCGGCCAGTCAAGCGCCAGTTCCTGACGCAGACGTACCGCGCGTTGCACCACAATGGCGGCATGGTCGTCAAACACCCAGGTCGTTTCCTGAATCTCACGCGGTTCAACTACGCCTAAACCGACAATTTCATTCAACTCCTCTTCAGAAATGCCGGTATGCAGGCAAAATTCAGTAATGGTAAAAGTCACCGTAACGTTAGCCATTATGCTTTCCCCCAATCTTTACGTGGATCAAAAGACGACTGGGCGTCTGCCAGTTGTTGCCACAGCGCAGCAGTGTTTTCATCAGGTTTCGGCGGCATGACGATTTTCAGCACCGCATACAGGTCGCCGGTCTGTTTTTTACCGACCAGACCTTTACCTTTAACGCGCAATCGTTGTCCGGCCTGACTGCCTGGTGGGATGGTCAGCAAAATGCTTTCTTTCAGTGTTGGAACGGTGACTTTAGCTCCCAGTGCCGCTTCCCACGGACTAACCGGCACCACAATTTCCAGAGCCTGACCGACAATATCAAACAACGGATGTGGCGCAATATGAATCACCAGCCACAGATCGCCATTCGGACCGCCGTTTTCGCCCGGCGTCCCCTGGCCTTTCAGGCGGATACGTTGACCATTGCCGACACCCGCCGGGATCTTCACATTCAGCGTTTTCGGGATTTCCTGTTCGATCATGCCAAAGGCGTTATAAACCGGCAGGTTATAGCTGATGGTACGCTTATGCTCAGTAAGCGTTTCTTCAAGGAATACCGCCACTTCGATTTCAATGTCGTGGCCACGTGTGGCCGGGCGCTGGCGGCTCTGACGGGCATGCTGACCGAAAATTGATGAGAAGATATCGTCAAAATCTTCGGCGTTGAAACTCTGGCCGTCACCATGCTGGAACTGACGGTTAAATTGCGGATCGTTGCGATGTTGCCACATCTGATCATATTCAGCGCGACGTTGTTCATCACTCAATACTTCCCAGGCTTCAGCGACCTCTTTGAAGCGGGCTTCGGCATCGGGTTCTTTGCTGACATCAGGATGGTATTTGCGGGCCAGTCGACGATAGGCGGTCTTGATTGTCTTGAGATCGTCCGTCGGTTTCACGCCCATGATGGCGTAATAATCCTTTAATTCCATAGCGTTATCTCGCGTAAATCAATACAGACAAAGGGAAACCCCTGACAAGGTATCAGTGTTAAGTGTAGGGGAAATCAGAAAAAATCGTAGGTCTGTGACGAAACATAACTAAAAATGATATTTTCAGCCTGAATGTTGGCAGGTAAAAGAGGGGGCGTTTACCCTTCATGGATGCCCCATGACTACGTTGCCAGGGGGCTGAAAACGGGGAACTTATCTTGCTTTTACTGCCGTGACCATCACTTCAACCAGAATCTCCGGGCGAGCCATCTCAGCTTGTACGGCAGCACGGGCTGGGCTATATCCTTCTGGTATCCAACTAACCCATACGTCGTTGAAATCGGCAAAATCGCGGGTGATATCTTTTATCCATACCTGCGCGGATAAGATATGAAATTTATCACTGCCAGCCGCTGCAAGTAATTCGTCGATTTTTTCCAGCACTTCGCGCGTTTGTTGCGCGATGTCTGGGGTATTGCTTTTCGGTGTCTGGCCGGAGAGAAAAACAAGGTTGCTATATTCCACGCTGGCGGCCAGACGCGGCTGTGGGTTATTACGTTTGATATTCAAGCTGATTGGCTCCATGTCAGTCCATCAAGTGAAATTGCAGGATCTTCGCCCGACAGCAGAGCGCCTAACACCACAGCACTACCTGCCGCCAGCGTGAAGCCCAGACTGCCCTGACCAAGATTCATCCAGAGATTTTGATACTTCGCCCGTCCTAATAGTGGCGGACCCGCAGGAGTGGATGGACGCATACCTGTCCATAATTCGGCATCATCGATACCTTGCAGTTGCGGAAAACTGGAGGCTACGATCTGTTTTAAGGCATCAATGCGTTCAGGGCGCAGTTCATTACCGTCATAGCCAATATCGACCATGGCGGCGATACGCAACCGGTCACCGAGTCGGGCATAGACAATTTTATGACCATAGTCGGTGACACTGATTTGCGGTGCGATCCCCATTTTTTGTGGGAAAGGGAGTGTCAGACTGTAACCTTTCAGACCGCAAAGCGGTACGTGAATCCCGGTTTCGGTAAGTAAATGTGTGCTGCCATTTCCGGCGGCAACGACATAATCATCAGCAATCAGCGTTCCTGTACTGGTGGTAATGGAGACTATGCGCTCACCTTTTTTATTCAACTGCAAAACTTCACAATCGGTCTGTAGCGAAAAATTCGCGCTGGCATTAAGTTTGGCAAGTAATGCCTGGCAGAACTTATAGCAGTCCGCCGTTTCATCGCCGGGAGAATAAATACCACCGCACAGGGAATTACCAATATGTTTTAGTGCGGGTTCAAGATGAACGCACTCTTCGCGTAATAGAGTCTGTTGAAAATGCGGATTAATGCCTTTTGCCGCTTTGGCTAAATCTTGCTGGCGGCGATGAATAATCAGTTTGCCAGAACGGCGCCAGTGGAAATCATCAAGATTATCCTCCAGCAACCATGCTTCCATTACCTGACGACTTAATAGTGATAAGCGTAAAATATGATCGCCATTGAGTTTATTTGTCCGGTTATTGCAGGCCAGTAAAAACGCCAGCAACCAGCGCCACTGACTTAATGACATGCGCAAACGCATATTCAGTGGAGAGTCACTTTTCCCCATCCATTTAAGCCCCTGCATCGGTACGCCTTTATCCGCCAGAGGGGCAACGTAACGATAACTGAGTTGCCCACCGTTAGCGAAACTGGTGGCGACGCCTGCCTGGCTGTTGCGTTCTAACAATTGTACCTGATGGCCCTGTTTTACCAGAACCCATGCTGTCGCCAGACCAATGACCCCGCCGCCAATAACTACAATGCGTTTTTTCATCACCTGAGATATCCACCGCTAATAAATGCGTTGGGGTTATGTCAAAACATTTAGGCCTGAGGAGCAATTGACTTTTTATTTTCAGGGTATAACTCAAGGTTAATGGCTCGCAGTTGCTGACGTAATTGCTGGCAGAGGAAATCAACAAATTTTTGTGTAATGGGGCTAAGTGACACGTCGGCACGACGTAGCAAACAAAGATCAATTTTCATTGGTGGTTCGATGGGGTGAATTGTTTCTGCCGGGAGGTTATGACGGGCAGAGAAAATATCGGTAATACTGCATCCCATTCCTCGTTTTACAAATTCAGTCGCCATGTAATAGGTCTGGACATTCAGGCGCGTTGTCAAAAAATCACGCCGTTTGGCTATGGCATTGGAAAGGGAATGTGGGCCAGGAGAAATCCAGCGTTGTTGGTCAATCTTGTCTATTTCTACCGCGCCCTGGCGATAGTCCCGGTCGATATAAACCAGCGGAACTTCGGCTATCAGTGTCGTCATAATCTCCCCCTGTTGAATCGGCTGTAGCGTCAGGGCCAGATCAATCTCACGCAGATCAAGTTTTTTAACCAACGTTTCAGTGTGCTCTGTCGTCAGTGTCATTACCAGATTTGCATTCTGCTGGTAAAACGCAGTGACTATTTCGGGCACCAGGCTTAATCCCAGGCTTGGCAGGCATCCCAGGGCTATTCTGGCTCGGGGATCTCGCGTCAGGTTATCGGCCAGCAGTCGCAGGTTATCGAGTTCGTGATAAATCGACTGCGCTTTTTCAAAAAGTGTGATCGCTTCGCTGGTTGGAAGAAGCTTGCCACGAACTCGCTGAAAGAGCTGAAAACCGAGTTTTTGTTCAGCGTTTTTTAACGCTTTACTGGCGGCCGGTTGGGAAATATTCAGCGATTCCGCTGCACGTGAAAGTGTTCCGCATGTCATCACGGCATAGAAGATTTCCAGGTGGCGCAGTTTCATTAAGAGTTAACCCAGAGTTATAGACGATAGATAAAAAGTCATTTCATGGTAACACTAAGTTAACATAAATTTAATCTGTAACGCCTGTTCTGGTAACAATGCGTTATTTGCCCACCTAAAAGGGGTTAATTACGAACTCAGAATAATACCTGTAGTACCCGGACAAACCCTCAGTGCATTTTGCCAACAATAATAACGAGGGGGGATATTTTCTGAGCTGTCCAAATACATCGGCTGATATTGACGGTCGATTCGATGGGGTTAAGGAGTTATATGAGTGACTCAATGCTCGCTGGTGGTTTGCTAACCAGACAAAATATCACCAAAAAGAATGTCATTATTGGCTTACTGTTGGTTATTTTTTTATTGACAGCGTTCTGGTGTCAGGGGCGTCCAGGTAATGAACTCGGACTGCTGGGTTTCACACCGTTGGTGGCGTTAGCGGTGCTCTCGTTGATAGGCGTCGATATTGTTCTGGCGGTTATTTCATCCATTATTATTGCGATGATAATGACTTCCACCGGTTTACCAGAAATGGGCACCATGCTGGCAAAATCGACAGGATCGTTTATCGCCACTGTTGGACTGATCATTATGCTTGGCGCAGGCGTCGGTGAAGTGGCAACACGTACCGGAGCGGCCGTTGAACTGGTCAAATTTGTGGTACATCGGATCGGGCTTTCCAGCCAGACACGGGTCAAATTTGGCATCGTCATCTCTTCCATTCTCATCTGTGGCGCGCTGGGCACTATGGCGGGTGGCAATGCCATTATTGTTGCGGTGATTATTCCTGTGGCAGCAGCAGTACGGCTTACACCTCCCACGGTGGCGGCACTGATGATGACGGCGGGGTCAGTGGGATTGTTTACCGGGCCTTTTACCCCCAGCACAGTGACGATTTTACAACTCGGCGGCCTGACTTATCCGCAATATCTGATGTACGTCGGGTTACCAATGAGCGCCGTGACGTTATTCGCAGGCTGGATCATGGCCGGGCGAATTCAGAAGATGACGGAAGGAAAATTGCATTACGACGTCGATCTTTCAGAGAAAACGCAGGAAGAAGAAGATCCCGCACGCGATCGCCGTCGCAAGCTCAGCGCCCTGGCATTTGCAGCAACCATTATTGTTATGGCGGTTATTGGCGTAGTGATAAAAGCAGGTTTTAGTTTTGCCATTATCGTTATGTTGTTGGTGGCTCTGGTCACCGGGCTGGTGGGAGGGTTAAGTCCAACCGGGATCTTGCAGGCGCTGTATAAAGGGTGTGGCAGGCTGGTGTGGATGTTTCTGCTCTACTGGCTGTATAACCCGATTCTGGAACTTATGGATAGCCTACAGGCGTATCAGGGGTTGCTCGAATATACCCAACCCCTGTTAACCGGGATATCTCCGGCATGGCTTTGCTTCTGTATTTTTGCCTTTAACATTATCGGTCATGTGCCTGGTGCCGCAGTGGCTCAGATGACTTTTACGCACAAAATATTTGGCCCGATGTTGATGGCTGCAGGTGTACCGCCACAGGGTACAACGGCGGTATTGTTAGCTTCATCGCAAGTGGACTGGTTTGGGCCTTTCCCTTCATCGGATATGTTTGGCCAAATGGGGCTGGCACAATCTACTCACCTGAAATATATGCTTTATAACGGTTGGGCCATTGTCATTGCCAATATCATTCTTTTTGCCGTGCTGTTTCAGATATTAGTTTAACGATACAAACCAGGCGATAGTGCAGCTACTGTCCGTTATCGCCTGACGGTTTCCCGCCTCGTCATCTGCTAAATTGCGAACCGGTTCCCGGAAAAATGCCATATTTCTGTCACACTCTTAATTGATTGATAACTAAAGAGGTGATGGGAATGAAAAAAACGCTAATCGCTGCGGCCGTGGCTGGAATGGTTTTACTCTCTTCGAATGCTCAGGCACAGACAGTGCCGGAAGGCTATCAGCTACAGCAAGTGCTACTCATGAGCCGTCATAACTTACGTGCGCCGCTGGCAAATAATGGCAGCGTGCTTGAGCAGTCCACGCCGAATAAATGGCCGCAATGGGATGTCCCCGGAGGGCAACTCACCACCAAAGGCGGCGTGCTGGAAGTGTATATGGGCCATTACATGCGTGAATGGCTGGCAGAGCAGGGGATGGTGAAATCGGGCGAATGTCCGCCACCGGACACCGTTTACGCCTACGCGAACAGCCTGCAACGTACCGTCGCCACTGCGCAGTTCTTTATTACTGGCGCATTCCCGGGGTGTGATATTCCTGTTCATCATCAGGAAAAAATGGGCATGATGGACCCAACCTTTAACCCGGTAATCACCGATGATTCCGCTGCATTCAGCGAGCAGGCAGTGGCAGCAATGGAAAAAGAGTTGAGTAAACTCCAGCTTACCGACAGCTACCAGCTACTGGAAAAAATCGTTAACTATAAAGATTCTCCGGCCTGTAAAGAAAAACAGCAGTGTTCACTGGTGGATGGCAAAAATACTTTTAGCGCGAAATATCAACAAGAGCCGGGCGTTTCCGGGCCGTTGAAGGTGGGCAACTCGCTGGTGGATGCGTTTACTTTGCAATACTACGAAGGTTTCCCGATGGATCAGGTGGCCTGGGGAGAGATCAAATCAGATCAACAGTGGAAGGTGTTGTCGAAACTGAAAAACGGTTACCAGGATAGCCTGTTTACTTCACCGGAAGTGGCGCGCAATGTCGCGAAACCGCTGGTGAGCTACATCGACAAAGCCCTGGTCACCGATCGCGCCAGTGCGCCGAAGATTACGGTGTTGGTAGGACACGACTCTAACATTGCCTCGCTACTCACTGCGCTGGATTTCAAACCGTATCAACTGCATGACCAGAATGAACGTACGCCCATTGGTGGCAAGATTGTCTTCCAGCGTTGGCATGACAGCAAAGCCAATCGTGATTTGATGAAAATCGAGTATGTGTACCAGAGTTCGCAGCAGTTGCGTAATGCCGACGCCTTAACCCTGCAAGCACCTGCTCAGCGCGTGACGCTGGAACTTACCGGCTGCCCGATAGATGCCAACGGATTTTGCCCGATGGATAAGTTTGATAGCGTGTTGAATGAGGCAGTGAAATAACAGAAAACTCCCCCGCGAGAAGCGGGGGAGTATGGGACAGATGACAAATGTTAGATTGCCTGATGCGCTACGCTTATCAGGCCTACCTGAGAATTGCACTATATCTGTTAGATTGCCTGATGCGCTACGTTTATCAGGTCTACCCGAGAATTGCACTATATCGAATTTGCACGATCATGTAGGTCGGATAAGGCGTTCACGCCGCATCCGACATGAACAAAGCGCACTTTGTCAACAATTTGAAAATTCCCCCGCGAGAAGCGGGGGAGTATGAGACAGATGACAAATGTTAGATTGCCTGATGCGCTACGTTTATCAGGCCTACCCGAGAATTGCACTATATCGAATTTGCACGATCATGTAGGTCGGATAAGGCGTTCACGCCGCATCCGACATGAACAAAGCGCACTTTGTTAACAATTTGAAAGCTCCCCCGCGAGAAGCGGGGGAGTATGGGGCAGATGACAAATGTTAGATTGCCTGATGTGCTACGTTTATCAGGTCTACCCGAGAATTGCACTATATCGAATTTGCACGATCATGTAGGTCGGATAAGGCGTTTACGCCGCATCCGACATGAACAAAGCGCACTTTGTCAACAATTTGAAAGCTCCCCCGCGAGAAGCGGGGGAATTGCGGATTAAACGTTTTTACGTTCGATGGTCTGTTCGCCCCAAAAAAGCGAATCTTTATCGGTTTTGGCAAAGGCTTTGACTAACACTTCATCGCTACCTTCTTCCCAAATTTTTTCCGCCATTTTTTCGTCATACCCGGCGACTTCAAAAATGGCCTCGGCTATTTCCGGCGACGTATTGCGCAGAGATGCCCATTCACCCACGTGATGGGCTTTCGCTTCTTGAGTTGGCATGCGTATCCTCCTGTTGAAGATTAGCCATTAAGTTTGACTGCCAGACCAGCAACATATTCCCCCTGGTAACGTGCGATAGACAACTCTTCCTGGCTGGGCTGGCGCGAACCGTCACCGCCTGCAATGGTGGTAGCGCCGTAAGGCGTTCCGCCGCGAACCTGCGAGACGTCAAATAATTCCTGCGCTGCGTAGCCAATGGGGACAATCACCATGCCGTGATGCGCAAGGGTCGTCCAGGTGGAAGTAATGGTTTGTTCCTGACCGCCGCCAGTTCCGGTAGAGCTAAAGACGCTCGCCAGTTTGCCGTACAGCGCACCGGAAGCCCACAGGCCGCCAGTCTGATCCAGGAAGGTACGCATCTGCCCTGACATATTGCCAAAGCGGGTCGGCGTACCAAAAATGATGGCATCGTAATCGGCCAGTTCTTGCGGGGTTGCAACGGGCGCAGTTTGCGGTTTACCGCCTGCTTTTTCGAATAATTGCGGCTGCATGGTTTCCGGTACACGCTTAACGACAACTTCTGCGCCATCGACTTTGCTTGCGCCTTCTGCGACTGCACGCGCCATCGTTTCAATATGTCCGTACATGGAATAATAAAGCACCAGAACTTTAGCCATTTCTAACCACTCCTCGTGTTATCTCTATTCCGTAGCGATTCGCTACCACTCATTTAAAGATAAGACGTCCTTTTCAGAGTGCAAATTTCACAACCACTTATTTGATTTATAACAACTTTCACAAGCCTGTAATTTTGTCGCAAAATGATACATTTTTATCTCATAGCGTTTTTTTAATCATAAGAGCGGCTTATGGCTGATTATCAGA
Organism: Escherichia sp. MOD1-EC6162; assembly: GCF_002965125.1. Lineage (NCBI taxonomy): Bacteria > Pseudomonadati > Pseudomonadota > Gammaproteobacteria > Enterobacterales > Enterobacteriaceae > Escherichia > Escherichia sp. MOD1-EC6162. The sequence goes on along the minus strand of NZ_PTSB01000005.1, from coordinate 113,437 downwards.
AATGATATCTATTCTCGCTAAGAAGCTGTTGCAGGATATTACCAAACGCAGGCTTACCCGCGTCAGTTCACTAAGCTTAGTCCCACGTAGCGAAAATATGGTATCCGCCATACGCCGCGTTAATCCTGGGCACTATGATGACGGAGGTCAGTAATGGCAAACCATCGAGGCGGTTCCGGCAATTTTGCAGAAGACCGCGAAAGAGCATCAGAAGCAGGTAAAAAAGGTGGACAGCACAGCGGGGGGAATTTCAAAAATGACCCGCAGCGCGCATCTGAAGCAGGAAAAAAAGGTGGTAAAAGCAGTCACGGCAAAAGCGACAAATAGCCGGGCTTAATCAATGACGAATGCGTTTTTGTCTGACGCGCGTCATTAGCCACCACCGCCGGAAACCCCGGCGGTTTTTTCGTTCTGGTGTTCTCCTTTATATCCTCACGTTAATACCTTCTCGCTTATTCCATTCATATTGCGAATGTTGATGGTCGAGGCATTGTGCTGATTTTGCTATCCTGTTGCCCATCGACAAGAGGGGAGAGCGCATGACGCAAGGCGCAGTGAAAACAACGGGTAAACGTTCGCGCGCAGTGAGCGCGAAGAAAAAAGCGATTCTTAGCGCGGCACTGGACACTTTTTCACAATTCGGTTTTCACGGCACAAGACTGGAGCAAATTGCAGAGTTGGCGGGCGTTTCAAAAACCAATCTGCTGTATTACTTCCCGTCGAAAGAGGCACTGTATATTGCCGTGCTGCGGCAAATTCTGGATATCTGGCTGGCACCGTTAAAGGCGTTTCGTGAAGATTTCGCTCCGCTGGCGGCGATCAAAGAGTACATCCGGCTGAAGCTGGAAGTTTCCCGTGATTATCCGCAGGCTTCGCGCCTGTTCTGTATGGAGATGCTGGCTGGCGCGCCGCTGTTGATGGATGAACTGACCGGCGACCTGAAGGCGTTAATTGATGAGAAATCGGCGCTGATTGCCGGTTGGGTCAAAAGCGGCAAACTCGCGCCGATTGACCCGCAGCATCTGATTTTTATGATTTGGGCTTCCACCCAACATTACGCTGATTTCGCTCCCCAGGTGGAGGCGGTAACGGGCGCGACATTGCGCGATGAGGTGTTTTTCAATCAAACGGTTGAAAACGTGCAGCGGATTATTATTGAAGGGATCCGACCACGTTAATGATGCCGGAGGAGGTTGCGACATCCTCCGGCTACCTGTTTAACCGATCGTCATCAAACTGGCGTTACCTCCGGCGGCAGCGGTATTCACACTCAGCGAGCGTTCAATATACAGCCGTTCCAGCAGGATATTGCTTTCGCCACGGGCAAACCCCTGCACCGAAACAATCGCACCGTCCCGTGCGGCAACCGCTTCACACAACGCCCGAAGCTGATCCGAATCACCGTGGAAGATCACCGCATCAAACGGTTGAGCGGTAATATTTTCCGCTTTCGCCAGTTGAATACGTTCGCTGACTGCCGATGGCAATGCCTTCACTAACTGACGATGCAGCGCGTCATCCGGCCACAGCACCTGGCTGCCCACAGCCAGCACGGCGGCAAGCTGGGTTAATGCATCCTGTTCATCATCCGCAATACACAGCACGCGCTCACGCGGCAGCAGCGTCCAGGTATTACGTTCACCCGTCGGTCCTGGCAGTAATCGCTGTGTTCCTGCCTGTGCCAGCTCGCCATATTGCGTACATAACGCCTGCAATTCTGTTCGGTTTGATGCCCATTCCCGCAGCGCATTCAGTGGCTGAATTAATGCTGCTTTCAGTTGGGCATCAACCGGATACTCTGCATCCTGACGTGCGAGCGTCACCGCCAGTGCACTTTCCGGGCGATTCGCCAGCAGACGGTAGAGATAGAGCGGCCCCCCCGCTTTCGGGCCTGTACCGGACAACCCTTCGCCGCCGAACGGCTGCACACCAACTACTGCGCCAACCATATTACGGTTAACATAAAGGTTGCCGACATGTGCCGAGCCAGTGACCTGGGCGATAGTTTCATCAATACGCGTATGGACACCGAGCGTCAGGCCATAGCCGGAAGCGTTAATCTGCTCGATCAGCTCCGGTAATTGATTACGGTTGTAGCGCACTACATGTAGCACCGGGCCAAAGACTTCTTTTTGCAATTCAGCAAAGCTATCCAGTTCGATCAGCGTCGGCGCGACAAAAGTGCCGCTTTGCCATTCACGGGCATCTTCACTGTTTTCCCGCACTGTCTGAAACACCGGACGGCCTTTGCTGCGCATGGTCTGAATATGACGCTCAATATTCGCTTTCGCTTCGCTATCGATCACCGGCCCGATATCGGTGGTCAGGCGACCCGGATTGCCCATTCGGCACTCGGCCATTGCGCCGCGCAGCATTTTCAACGTGTGATCGGCAATCTCATCTTGCAAACACAGCACGCGTAGCGCCGAACAACGCTGGCCTGCGCTGTCGAACGCCGAGGCCAGTACATCTATTACTACTTGTTCAGTCAGTGCTGAAGAATCGACAATCATCGCGTTCATCCCACCGGTTTCAGCGATAAGCGGAATAGGGCGACCCTGAGCGTCCAGACGGCTGGCGATATTGCGTTGTAGCAAGGTAGCGACTTCGGTTGAACCGGTGAACATCACCCCGCGCACACGATCATCACCCGTCAGTTGTGCGCCCACGGTTTCACCCTGACCTGGCAGCAATTGTACTACGCCTGGCGGCACACCCGCTTCCAGCAAAATGGCGATCCCTTGCGCCGCAATCAGCGGCGTTTGCTCCGCCGGTTTTGCCAGTACGCTGTTACCTGCCGCCAGCGCGGCAGCAATTTGCCCGGTGAAAATGGCCAGCGGGAAGTTCCACGGGCTGATACATACCACGGGGCCTAAAGGACGATGCGTTTCGTTAGCGAAATCATCACGTACCTGTCCGGCGTAGTAGTGGAGAAAATCAACGGCTTCACGCACTTCGGCAATGGCGTTACTGAACGTTTTTCCGGCTTCACGCACCAGAATACCAATCAGTTGCTGCATCTGACTTTCCATTAGCACGGCAGCGCGATGCAAAATCGCTGCGCGTTCAGCCGGAGGGGTGGCAAACCAGATAGGCGCATTGTTGACGGCATTTTCCAGTGCCTGGTCCACTTCACGTGGCGTGGCTTCACGCACATAGCCCACAATATCTTTCGGTTCCGCCGGGTTGATAACGGGCGACATTTCGCCTGCCGCAACCGGTTGTTCCAGCATTGGCAAGGCCTGCCACTTTTGCAGCGCACTGTTGAGCAGAGCAGAGGAGAGTGACGCCAGACGGTGTTCATTGGCGAGATCTAACCCTGCCGAGTTGTCGCGCCCGCGACCGTAGAGATCGCGCGGCAGGGGAATTTTCGGATGCGGTAATCCGGTTTGCCCTTCCTGCTGCGCTATTTTTTCTACGGCAGCGACCGGATCGGCAACCAGTTCATCCAGTGGCAGAGAGGTGTCGGCAATGCGGTTAACGAACGAGGTGTTAGCACCGTTTTCCAGCAGACGACGCACCAGATACGCCAGCAGCGTCTCATGTGTGCCAACCGGCGCATAAATACGACACGGACGGTTAAGTTTGCCGTCGGCAACTTTCCCGGTGACCTGCTCATACAGCGGCTCGCCCATACCATGCAGGCACTGGAACTCATACTGACCCGGATAGTAGTTCTGTCCCGCCAGTTGATAAATCGCCGCCAGCGTGTGGGCGTTGTGTGTCGCGAACTGCGGGTAGATTAAATTCGGCACCGCCAGCAGCTTTTTCGCACAGGCGAGATAAGAAACATCGGTGTACACCTTGCGGGTATAAACCGGATAGCCTTCAAGGCCGTCCATCTGTGCTCGCTTGATTTCACTGTCCCAGTACGCGCCTTTCACCAGACGAATCATCAGGCGGCGACGGCTACGGGTCGCCAGATCAATCAGGTAATCAATTACCATCGGGCAGCGTTTCTGATAAGCCTGAATAACAAAACCGATGCCGTTCCAGCCTGCCAGTTCTGGCTCGAAACAGAGTTTTTCCAGCAGATCGAGGGAGATCTCCAGACGATCGGCCTCTTCGGCATCGATGTTAATACCAATATCGTACTGGCGTGCCAGCAGCGTCAGGGATTTCAGGCGCGGGTAAAGTTCGTCCATCACGCGGTCATACTGCGCGCGGCTGTAACGCGGGTGTAGGGCGGAGAGCTTAATTGAGATCCCCGGGCCTTCGTAGATACCGCGTCCGTTAGAGGCTTTACCAATCGCGTGGATAGCCTGCTGATAAGAGACCATATACGCCTGCGCGTCCGCTGCGGTTAGCGCGGCTTCGCCCAGCATATCGTATGAGTAACGGAAACCTTTCTCTTCCAGCTTACGGGCATTGGCTAACGCCTCCGCGATGGTTTCGCCGGTGACGAACTGTTCACCCATCAGACGCATCGCCATATCCACACCTTTGCGGATCAGTGGTTCACCGCTCTTACCGATAATGCGGTTCAGCGAACGGGAGAGGCTGGCTTCGTTATGGGTAGAAACCAGTTTACCGGTAAAAAGTAGCCCCCAGGTGGCGGCATTAACAAACAGCGACGGGCTACGACCAATATGTGACTGCCAGTTACCATTGCTGATTTTGTCGCGAATTAAGGCGTCACGGGTGGCTTTATCGGGGATACGCAGTAACGCTTCTGCCAGACACATCAGCGCTACACCTTCCTGTGATGACAGCGAAAACTCCTGCAATAGTCCCTGAACCATGCCTGCGCGACCACTGGCGTTTTTTTGGTTACGCAGTTTATCCGCCAGTTGATATGCCAGTTTATGCGCCTGTTCAGCAACCGGCTGTGGCAGACGAGCTTGTTCCAGTAACATGGAAACAGCTTCTGTTTCCGGGCGGCGATACGCGGCGGTGATGGCGGCGCGGGAAACCGACTGCGGCAAAATTTGCTCGGCAAAATCGAGGAAAGGCTGGTGTGGTTCATCTGCCGGATTCGGTGCTTCATCGCTCTCATTGGCCGCGCCAGAAAGCAGCGCAGGTAGCTCCGGCAAGGTATCGCTGTTTTCAAGTTGTTCGAGATAAGAAAAAATCGCCTGCTTAATTAACCAGTGTGGTGTGCGATCGATACGTGTCGCGGCAGACTTAATACGCTCACGCGTCGCGTCGTCCAGCTTAACCCCCATAGTGGTGGTTCCCATGCCATTACTCCTGTTGTTCTGAAAGGTGCAACTTAACGTTATCGTGAAATATCCATTATGTTGCAACTTTGTGCAACTGCGTTAAATGTGACCTGCGTAGCAAGCTTAAAAATGAATGAAATGTTAATAAAAGTAATCGTTATGACAGGAATTAAAAAAGTAACGCAGACTTTTTCTCTGCGGCAGTTAACATTTTTGAAAGGTGCAACCGCAAAAAATGTGAGGGAGTGCAACCTGATGGAAAATAGTATCGCTGGGTAATAAAAATTGATGTAAATGATGTGTTAAATCGATTGTGAATAACCAGCGCTTACGGCAGGATACGGTCGCCCTGGTAAACATAAACTCTGTTACCCCGTTCCGGTGGCAGATATAACGGCAAGTTTCGACATTGCCGATAATATTTTTTTGGAGACTTTAGATGGCTATTAGCACACCGATGTTGGTGACGTTTTGTGTCTATATCTTTGGCATGATATTGATTGGGTTTATCGCCTGGCGATCAACCAAAAACTTTGACGATTATATTTTGGGTGGCCGCAGTCTTGGCCCATTTGTAACGGCATTATCGGCGGGTGCGTCGGATATGAGCGGCTGGTTATTAATGGGGTTGCCGGGCGCGGTATTTCTTTCCGGGATTTCAGAAAGCTGGATCGCCATTGGCCTGACATTAGGCGCGTGGATCAACTGGAAACTGGTGGCCGGGCGGTTGCGTGTTCATACCGAATACAACAATAACGCCTTAACTCTGCCGGACTATTTCACCGGGCGCTTTGAAGATAAAAGCCGTATTTTGCGTATTATCTCCGCGCTGGTTATTTTACTGTTTTTCACTATTTATTGTGCTTCGGGCATTGTGGCTGGCGCACGTCTGTTTGAAAGCACCTTCGGCATGAGCTACGAAACGGCTCTGTGGGCAGGTGCGGCGGCGACCATCCTTTATACCTTTATTGGCGGTTTCCTCGCGGTGAGCTGGACCGATACCGTGCAGGCCAGCCTGATGATTTTTGCGCTGATCCTCACTCCGGTGATCGTGATTATCAGCGTCGGTGGTTTTGGTGACTCGCTGGAAGTGATCAAACAAAAGAGCATTGAAAACGTTGATATGCTCAAAGGCCTGAACTTTGTCGCCATTATCTCGCTGATGGGGTGGGGGCTGGGCTACTTCGGGCAGCCGCATATTCTGGCGCGTTTTATGGCAGCGGATTCCCACCATAGCATCGTCCATGCGCGTCGTATCAGCATGACCTGGATGATCCTCTGCCTGGCCGGAGCGGTGGCTGTCGGCTTCTTTGGTATTGCTTACTTTAATGATCATCCGGCGGTAGCGGGTGCGGTAAACCAGAATGCTGAACGCGTATTTATCGAACTGGCGCAAATTCTGTTTAATCCGTGGATTGCCGGAATTCTGTTGTCAGCGATTCTGGCAGCGGTGATGTCAACATTAAGCTGTCAGTTGCTGGTATGTTCCAGTGCGATTACCGAAGATCTGTACAAAGCGTTTCTGCGTAAACATGCCAGCCAGAAAGAACTGGTGTGGGTTGGGCGCGTGATGGTGCTGGTGGTGGCGCTGGTGGCCATTGCGTTGGCGGCAAACCCGGAAAACCGCGTGCTGGGTCTGGTGAGCTACGCGTGGGCAGGTTTTGGTGCGGCGTTTGGTCCGGTCGTGCTGTTCTCGGTAATGTGGTCACGCATGACGCGCAACGGTGCGCTGGCGGGGATGATTATTGGCGCGCTTACGGTTATCGTCTGGAAACAGTTCGGCTGGCTGGGGCTGTACGAAATTATTCCGGGCTTTATCTTCGGCAGCATTGGGATTGTGGTGTTCAGTTTGCTGGGTAAAGCACCGTCAGCGGCGATGCAAAAACGTTTTGCTGAAGCGGATGCGCATTATCATTCGGTGCCACCGTCACGGTTGCAGGAAAGCTAAGGGAAGGCGTTTTACCGAAACATAACAGGCAGCAGACAGAGGGCAATCAGTGATTGCCCTCTGTGTTTTCTTTCAAAGTATTTTTACATTTCATCATCATTATCACTACATTTCGCTTGTGTTTTCCTTCGCCGTAATGATAATCGCTATCACTGCGATTTACTTTTCTTTGCATAGATTGACTCAGAAAAACGTTTAAGGGTGGGTGGCATGTTTGTTCCGTTTCTCATTATGTTGCGCGAAGGACTTGAAGCCGCGCTGATTGTTAGTTTGATTGCCAGCTATCTTAAGCGTACCCAGCGGGGCCGATGGATTGGTGTGATGTGGATTGGCGTGTTGCTTGCCGCCGCGTTGTGCCTGGGACTGGGCATCTTCATTAATGAAACCACCGGCGAATTCCCACAAAAAGAACAAGAACTGTTTGAAGGTATCGTGGCGGTGATTGCCGTGGTGATCCTCACCTGGATGGTTTTCTGGATGCGCAAAGTGTCGCGCAACGTCAAAGTGCAACTGGAACAGGCGGTCGATAGCGCATTGCAGCGCGGAAACCATCACGGCTGGGCGCTGGTGATGATGGTCTTTTTTGCCGTTGCAAGGGAAGGGCTGGAGTCGGTCTTTTTCTTGCTGGCGGCATTTCAACAGGATGTCGGGATTTGGCCGCCGCTGGGCGCAATGCTTGGTCTCGCTACTGCCGTAGTGCTCGGTTTCTTGCTCTACTGGGGGGGGATTCGCCTGAATCTTGGCGCATTTTTCAAATGGACGAGCCTGTTTATCCTCTTCGTCGCCGCAGGGCTGGCCGCTGGTGCCATTCGCGCATTTCATGAAGCCGGACTGTGGAACCACTTCCAGGAAATCGCCTTCGATATGAGCGCGGTGCTCTCAACTCACTCTCTGTTCGGTACGCTGATGGAAGGTATTTTTGGTTATCAGGAAGCGCCCAGCGTCAGCGAAGTGGCCGTCTGGTTTATTTATCTCATCCCGGCGCTGGTGGCGTTTGCTCTGCCGCCACGTACCGGTACGACAGCGTCTCGCTCCGTGTAACGAATACGACGCAAACTCTTACTTAGTTACAACATACTTTAAAGGGATAGTCTCGTCATGACCATTAACTTCCGCCGTAGCGCACTGTACCTGAGCGTGGCTGCGCTTTTCTCCACCGCTTTTATGGCTAACGCTGCTGATGTTCCGCAGGTCAAAGTAACTGTGACGGATAAACAGTGCGAACCGATGACCATTACGGTCAACGCCGGTAAAACGCAGTTCATTATTCAGAATCACAGCCAGAAGGCACTGGAGTGGGAGATCCTCAAAGGTGTGATGGTGGTGGAAGAGCGGGAAAATATCGCCCCTGGTTTTAGCCAGAAAATGACGGCGAATTTACAGCCAGGTGAATACGATATGACCTGCGGTCTGCTGACTAACCCGAAAGGGAAGTTGATCGTCAAAGGCGAGGCGACGGCGGATGCGGCGCAAAGCGATGCGCTGTTAAGTCTTGGCGGTGCAATTACCGAATATAAAGCGTATGTCATGGCGGAAACCGCGCAACTGGTTACCGATACCAAAGCCTTTACCGACGCCATCAAAGCAGGTGATATCGAAAAAGCCAAAGCACTGTATGCCCCGACGCGCCAGCACTATGAGCGCATTGAACCAATCGCTGAACTGTTCTCTGATCTGGATGGCAGCATTGACGCGCGTGAGGATGATTACGAACAAAAAGCGGCTGACCCGAAATTCACCGGTTTCCACCGTCTGGAAAAAGCGCTGTTTGGCGACAACACCACCAAAGGGATGGATAAGTACGCTGATCAGCTTTATACCGATGTGGTCGATTTGCAAAAACGTATCAGTGAACTGGCTTTCCCGCCATCAAAAGTCGTTGGTGGCGCAGCCGGGCTGATCGAAGAAGTGGCAGCCAGCAAAATCAGTGGTGAAGAAGATCGCTACAGCCATACCGATCTGTGGGACTTCCAGGCAAACATTGAAGGCTCTCAGAAAATTGTCGATCTGCTGCGTCCACAATTACAAAAAGCTAATCCAGAACTGCTGGCGAAAGTTGACGCCAACTTCAAAAAAGTCGATACCATTCTGGCGAAATATCGAACTAAAGACGGTTTTGAAACCTACGATAAGCTGACCGATGCCGACCGTAACGCGCTGAAAGGGCCGATTACTGCGCTGGCAGAAGATCTGGCGCAACTTCGCGGTGTGCTGGGACTGGATTAAGCGTTATGCAGTACAAAAATGAAAACGGCGTGAATGAACCGTCACGCCGACGTTTACTGAAAGGGATTGGCGCGCTGGCGCTGGCAGGGAGTTGCCCGGTCGCTCATGCGCAAAAAGTGCAAAGTGCGCCGGGTACGCTTTCGCCAGAAGCGCGCAATGAGAAACAACCTTTTTATGGTGAGCATCAGGCGGGCATTCTGACACCACAGCAAGCTGCAATGATGCTGGTGGCGTTTGATGTGCTGGCCAGCGATAAAGCCGATCTTGAGCGGCTGTTTCGTTTGCTGACTCAGCGGTTTGCTTTTCTGACTCAGGGCGGAGTGGCACCAGAAACGCCCAATCCTCGCTTGCCGCCACTCGATTCCGGCATTCTCGGCGGATACATTGCGCCTGATAATCTCACTATTACACTGTCTGTGGGGCATTCGTTGTTTGATGAGCGGTTTGGCCTTGCGTCGCAGATGCCGAAAAAGTTGCAGAAGATGACGCGTTTCCCTAACGACTCGCTGGATGCAGCATTGTGTCATGGTGATGTGCTGTTGCAGATTTGCGCTAACACCCAGGACACGGTGATCCATGCGCTGCGCGATATCATTAAACACACGCCAGATTTACTCAGCGTTCGCTGGAAACGGGAAGGGTTTATTTCCGATCATGCGGCGCGTAGCAAAGGCAAAGAGACGCCGATTAATTTGCTGGGCTTCAAAGATGGCACCGCCAATCCCGACAGCCAGAATACGAAACTGATGCAAAAAGTGGTGTGGGTAACGGCAGATCAGCAGGAGCCAGCCTGGACTATTGGTGGCAGCTACCAGGCCGTGCGTTTAATTCAGTTTCGGGTGGAGTTTTGGGACAGAACACCACTGAAAGAGCAGCAGACGATTTTTGGTCGAGATAAACAAACCGGTGCACCGCTGGGTATGCAGCATGAGCATGATGTACCGGATTACGCCAGTGACCCTGAAGGGAAGGTGATTGCGCTGGACAGCCATATCCGGCTGGCGAATCCCCGCACGCCAGAGAGTGAGTCCAGCCTGATGCTGCGTCGCGGCTACAGTTATTCGTTGGGTGTCACCAACTCCGGGCAACTTGATATGGGGCTTTTGTTTGTCTGCTACCAACACGATCTGGAAAAAGGCTTCCTGACAGTTCAAAAAAGGCTGAATGGTGAGGCTCTGGAGGAATACGTCAAACCCATCGGCGGGGGGTATTTTTTTGCGCTGCCGGGGGTGAAGGATGCGAACGATTACCTGGGAAGCGCGTTATTGCGGGTTTAATGTTTGTTTACGCCGTATCTGGCGTTCGTGCTCTGATGCCTGATGCGACGCTTGCGCGTCTTATCATGCCTACGGTTAGGGTACAGAGCACACTAATATCGACCCAAATTGCTCGTTTTTGTCATCACACTGTCATCTTTGCGATACAAGCTAATGTCATCAAAATGGTGGTTTATAGTTAAATATAAGTAAATATATTGTTGCAATGAATGAGAGATCTGTTGTACTTATTATGTAACAGCGGTAGTTCCCGGCAGTGATAGTCAGTCACTATGGAGATCGCGGATGGTAACGTCCTGTACTGGACATGTTTTTGACAATCAACGCTCGACCAAACGCGGAGACTTCTCCTCCGGTAGCAACTGCGTCACTCTACATTCTCATCCACTTCCTTTCTTTATTCGTGTTACCGACGCCTTTAACGGTGCGCGTAGCCGTTTTCGGTGTTATTTCCAAAAGCAAACTATGGCTTACAAGGAAGCCAACCCTCTGATGTTCGTGCGCATAATCGCGCTGCCAACGGCGCGTGTGATGAATACAAACAACTCAAGGTGCTCTCCATGGGAAGACAAAAAGCAGTGATCAAAGCTCGTCGCGAGGCAAAACGTGTGCTGAGACGGGATTCGCGTAGCCATAAACAGCGTGAAGAAGAATCGGTCACCTCGCTTGTGCAGATGAGCGGCGTAGAAGCCATTGGCATGGCTCGCGACAGTCGTGATACTTCGCCAATCGCCGCGCGAAATGAAGCGCAATTGCACTATCTGAAGGCTATTGAGAGTAAGCAGCTTATATTTGCCACTGGCGAAGCCGGGTGCGGCAAAACCTGGATCAGTGCTGCAAAAGCGGCAGAGGCTCTGATTCATAAGGATGTCGACAGGATTATCGTCACCCGTCCAGTATTGCAGGCCGATGAAGATCTTGGCTTCTTACCTGGAGATATTGCAGAAAAGTTTGCTCCTTATTTTCGCCCGGTCTATGACGTGCTTGTCCGGCGCCTGGGGGCTTCCTTTATGCAGTATTGCCTGCGACCGGAAATAGGGAAGGTGGAAATCGCGCCGTTCGCCTACATGCGTGGACGTACCTTTGAAAATGCAGTTGTCATTCTTGACGAGGCGCAGAATGTGACTGCCGCGCAAATGAAAATGTTTTTAACCCGCCTCGGGGAAAACGTGACGGTTATCGTCAACGGTGATATCACGCAATGCGATTTACCTCGCGGCGTGCGATCCGGATTAAGTGACGCTCTGGAACGTTTTGAAGAAGATGAGATGATCGGGATTGTCCGATTCGGCAAAGATGATTGCGTACGTTCGGCACTTTGCCAACGAACGCTACATGCTTACAGCTAAGTGTATTATTGGTTCAAAGCCCGGGCGAGCCGGGCTTTGAGATTGATGACAAACGTAAGATGCCTGATGCGCTACGCTTATCAGACCTACAAGATAATCACAATGTATTGAATTTGCGAGATTTTGTGGGGCGGATAAGACGTTCATGCCACATCCGGCATGAACAAAGCGCACAGTGTCAACAATCTGAGAACCCCGGCCGGGGCTTCTCATCCCCCCCGGTGTATGCAATATGCGAAAAAAAAGCCCGTACTTTCGTACGAGCTCTTCTTAAAATATGGCGGTGAGGGGGGGATTCGAACCCCCGATACGTTGCCGTATACACACTTTCCAGGCGTGCTCCTTCAGCCACTCGGACACCTCACCAAATTGTTGTTCCTGTCTTGCTGGAACGGGCGCTAATTTAGGGAAATCATGGCCTGAGGTCAACAAACTTTTTAAAAAAATCGCGCGTTTATTCAAACTTCAATCAATATGCAGTTTTAATAAGCGAAATCTGCTTTTTTTGCCACCGACCGCTGATTTGTTATGCTGGTGGTCTTTGTAGATCATAACGATAAGTGCGAATAAATTTCGCTCAGATTTTTCGGGAGTCAGTATGGATATCATCTTTTATCACCCAACGTTTGATACCCAATGGTGGATTGATGCGCTAGGGAAATCGCTTCCACATGCAAGAGTCAGAGCATGGGAAACCGGCGATAATCATCCTGCGGATTATGCTTTGGTCTGGCATCCTCCGGTCGGGATGCTGGCAGGGCGTGACCTTAAGGCGGTGTTCGCGTTGGGTGCTGGTGTTGATTCGATTTTGAGTAAATTACAGACACACCCTGAAATGTTGAAACCGTCTATTCCGCTTTTTCGCCTGGAAGATACCGGTATGGGCGAGCAAATGCAGGAGTACGCAGTGAGCCAGGTGTTGCACTGGTTTCGGCGCTTTGACGATTATCGCGAGCAACAAAATGCTTCGCTTTGGCAACCACTGCCTGAATATCACCGGGAAGATTTTACTATCGGCATTCTGGGGGCTGGTGTATTGGGCAGTAAAGTCGCACAGAGTTTGCGAACCTGGCGCTTTCCATTGCGTTGTTGGAGTCGCACTCGTAAATCCTGGCCTGGTGTTCAAAGCTTTGCCGGAAGCGAAGAGTTGCACGCATTTCTGAGCCAATGCCGCGTATTGATTAATCTTCTACCGAATACCCCCGAAACGGCCGGCATTATTAATCAACAATTATTAGAAAAATTACCGGATGGCGCGTATCTCCTGAATCTGGCGCGTGGCGTTCATGTAGTAGAAGATGACCTGCTCGCGGCGCTGGATAGCGGTAAGGTTAAAGCGGCGATGCTGGATGTTTTTAATCGTGAACCCTTACCGTCGGAAAGTCGGCTCTGGCAACATCCACGTGTGACAATAACACCACATGTTGCAGCCATTACCCGACCTGCTGAAGCGGTGGAGTATATTGCACGCACCATTACGCAACTTGAACGAGGGGAGACTGCTAGCGGGCAGGTCGATCGCGCTCGAGGCTACTAATAAAGCTTCCGGATTCCTGCTATCCTTGGCGGTAATTGAATACAGGAGAGAGTTATGTATCCCGTCGACCTTCATATGCATACCGTTGCCAGTACGCATGCATATAGCACATTAAGTGATTACATTGCCCAGGCCAAACAGAAGGGCATTAAACTTTTTGCGATCACCGATCATGGCCCGGATATGGAAGATGCACCGCACCATTGGCACTTCATTAATATGCGTATCTGGCCGCGAGTGGTCGATGGGGTAGGGATCCTGCGTGGAATCGAAGCCAACATCAAAAACGTTGATGGTGAAATTGACTGCAGCGGCAAAATGTTTGAGTCGCTGGATTTGATCATTGCTGGTTTTCATGAACCAGTTTTTGCACCACATGATAAAGCCACTAACACGCAAGCGATGATCGCGACTATTGCCAGTGGTAATGTGCATATTATAAGCCATCCGGGGAACCCCAAATATTCCATAGATTTTAACGCTGTTGCCGAAGCAGCGGCTAAATATCAGGTGGCGCTGGAAATTAATAATTCCTCATTCTTACATTCGCGTAAGGGCAGTGAAGAAAACTGCCGTGCAGTGGCTGCGGCGGTGCGCGATGCCGGTGGCTGGGTCGCGTTAGGATCGGATTCTCACACCGCGTTTACCATGGGGGACTTTGCAGAGTGTCGTAAAATCCTCGACGCGGTTGATTTTCCGCAAGAGCGTATTCTGAATGTTTCACCGCGCCGCTTACTGAACTTCCTTGAATCTCGCGGTATGGCACCAATTGCAGAATTTGCTGATCTTTAATTGTTATTAACGGAAATAAATTAATGAACGAGTTTTCTATCCTGTGTCGTGTACTGGGTTCGCTCTATTACCGCCAACCGCAGGACCCTTTACTGGTTCCGCTGTTTACCTTGATTCGTGAAGGAAAACTGGCGGCGAACTGGCCGCTGGAACAGGATGAATTACTGGCGCGCTTGCAGAAAAGCTGTGATATGGCGCAAGTATCTGCCGATTACAATGCACTATTTGTCGGAGATGAATGCGCAGTTTCGCCTTATCGCAGCGCCTGGGTTGAGGGTGCCACTGAAGCAGAAGTGCGTGCTTTTCTTTCCGAACGCGGGATGCCGTTAGCGGATACGCCAGCGGATCATATCGGTACTTTATTGCTGGCAGCTTCCTGGTTGGAAGATCAGTCAACAGAAGATGAAAGCGAAGCGCTGGAAACACTGTTCAGCGAGTATCTGTTGCCCTGGTGCGGCGCATTTCTCGGTAAAGTTGAGGCCCATGCGACCACGCCGTTCTGGCGTACCATGGCACCGCTGACCCGTGATGCCATTAGCGCAATGTGGGATGAACTTGAGGAACAGTCAGAAGAATAAATGTGACTCGCGTCACTTATAACTGCAATCTATAATTTGCCGTTGCATAAAATGTGTGCTCGATCTCATTCAATTTCGCGTTTTCTGCTATTATGCGCGGCATGAACATACTTCTCTCTATTGCAATCACAACAGGCATTCTCTCCGGTATCTGGGGATGGGTGGCTGTTTCTCTTGGCTTACTTAGCTGGGCGGGTTTCCTGGGCTGCACGGCCTACTTTGCCTGTCCACAGGGTGGTTTGAAAGGACTGGCAATCTCCGCTGCAACGTTGCTGAGTGGCATGGTGTGGGCGATGGTTATTATTCACGGTAGTGCGCTGGCACCACATCTGGAAATTCTCGGTTATGTCATAACGGGGATTGTGGCTTTTCTGATGTGTATTCAGGCTAAACATCTGTTGTTGTCGTTTGTCCCTGGTACATTTATCGGCGCATGTGCGACGTTTGCCGGGCAGGGGAACTGGAAGCTGGTTTTACCCTCTCTGGCGCTTGGGTTGGTGTTTGGCTACGCGATGAAAAACAGCGGTCTTTGGCTGGCAGCGCGCGGTGCTAAGTCCGCTCAGCGAGAGCAACAAGTCAAAAATAAAGCGTGAGGAGCACTCACGCTTTAGATTGAATAGTAAAGAGCCAGCTTTTTTATGTATCAGGATTCCGGCGGTACTGATAAGTGGCGGTATTTCACCAGAATGTCATTCTGCCGTTCTGCTTTATTCTGCAAATCCCACAGGCCACGGTCGATACCGTCGTTAATCAGGAAGATAACGCCTGTTTCGATGGCTGACATCAGGCACAGCATAACCGGCTCGTTAGAGGTATAACCCACTTCCCCTTCCAGTAACCGTTGGTAGTCAATAAAGCGGAAGACACCCGCCTGGACTTCATAGGAAAGGATTGTCTTACTGGTGTTCACCGAAGAAAGGATCTCACCGGTACTCACATTGACGACGCGCAGGTTCACGGCGATTTGATCAAGTTGGTATTGCGTGTCTGCACCAATACCAAAGTATCTCGCCCCAACACCGCCCGATTTGACGTTGCTTTCATAACCAATAATTGAGCCTTCAACCATGATATTGGCTGCGGTCAGCGATTGAAGCGGGATTCGGTTGTTTACCGCTACAGTACCGTTTTCCTGTGCTGCACGAATAATCTTGCGTTCGTTGAGCAGGTTTTGTAGGCCCTGACGTTCCAGCGGTATAAACCAGCGAGAATCTTTCAATGCCGTGACCAGCATCGCGGTGGCGCTTTGCGGAACAGCAGTGGAGAAGTTACTCGCCGGGTAGGCTTTAAATTGCCCGGTTTCGTCCTGAATGTTGTATACCGAAACAAAGATCTTACCCGTTGGTGCAGGTAAATGGGTCAAATCTTTATAGCTCTGGGCTCGAGGCATTAATGTTGGCTTGGCGGCTTCTTTTGGTGGGGCGGTTAAGCATCCGCTCAGCAACATGACGGCAACCAAAACAAATAAGCGCTGCATGATTAATTTCCTTATGAAGCTGGGGCTTAAAAATCGGTTGAGTTATTTTGTAAACCCGACACTTCAATAGTCGAAGTTTGTCCGGTTTTACGATCTGTCACGTTCAACTGCAATTGACCATCGCGGTTGGCAATATCGATAATATATTCGTTAGTCACCATTCGGCCCGGTTTGCCAGTGTTAATATTCGACAGCAGGCCACCTAAAATTTGTGACTGAATAGCCTGGGTGAAGTTATCCAGCGCTGATGGTGTTTCAATGCCAAAGTCATCGTTATAGCTGGGATCTTTATATGAGTTCTGTGCCTGGGCGCTATTTAATAAAAAAGCGCCGTTATTCGGGTTGCCACCAAAGTTTGGGTTGCGGAACTGAAAGGTCATAGTTCCAGCCCAACTTAATGGAGAAATAAGCATGAGTAGAACTACTGCATGTTTGACACGCATTGCAGCCTCCTGACAAATTTTTTATTTAGAATTCATCATGCGCCAAATCGCCCGTACCCAATAACGCTTGATTTATCTGGCGACGATTTAGTGCTTCTTCAGTTTGTATCAGTGCAAAGACGACAGTTTTCTCGAAGTCTCTTTTCAACGGGAATAAAAATGTCTGGAAAATAACGTCCTGATTCACCGTTATTGTGATCCAGCTTCCCCATCGTGCACTGGGTCTTTCATTAATCGTTAAATTACCGGTGTAGTCACTTTCCCATTTATCACTAAAGGCACGGTAAAAATCGTGCCCAATAGATGAAACAGTATGGTCAGTTAACAATCCCGGTACTTCTACCTCAACGGCGTGAACATTGCCCGCAGCGAAGAGAAGTTCTGCTGCTACAATCCAGCATAAATAACGTTTCATGGCTTTATCGCCTGAGGTTATCGTTTGCCCATGAGACCGCTTGTGTTCGGTTTTTTACAGCTATCTTCTTGAAAAGATTATAAAGATGCGTTTTAACCGTATTTTCGCTGATGAACAGCGAACGAGCAATCTCGTTATTGGAGGCGCCGATACGCAGCTTATTAAGGATCTCTTTTTCCCTATGAGTAAGGAGGGCAGATTCCGTGCTGTTATAACGATAGTTACCGGAATGTGTAATCAGGTAACTGGCAAGCTTTTGCGTAAAGTAGCATTCACCACGTAAGACGCCTTGCAACCCATTGACTACGCGTTCTTGATCCTCCATGGCGTAAAAAACACCATTGATATGTGGCCAGTTTTCAATGTCGCGGTACGGATAATCATCTGGGGTATTTAACAACATTGTTTTAATGTTGTTGTGTTTTCTGCTTAATGTATCCTGCCAGTAATGAATGAGCTTTTTATCTGCTTCCATCATATCCAACAGAATAATGCAGCCAGAAGATATATCGTCCAGAGAACGTTGAATATTATGCAGTTTTCCTGTGATTGCCAGCGATTGTTTTAAATGCTGCAATAACGCTGTCGCCTGCAAGGAAGGTTTAGTGATCAACAGTAAAGTATGACCATGAACACTATGGACTTCATTAAACATGATGAAACCCCGCTTTTTTTTATTAATCGCACACCTGACAGCTACCTCTAAAAATAGAGGCACCAGAAGTACTGACAGATGTTGCACTGCTGTGTGTAGTAATAAATCAACCCTAAATGGGTAAAATATAAAACTAATGGATTACATCTGATTTCAATCTAGCTATTACAAATCTTAAAGCAAGTGTTAAACGTGTAACAGAATGTAATCTGACATTTAAAAATGTTAACGCTGCGAGGTGATTAAGTTTAGAAATGATAGAAAAGTTGTACATATAGCTTTTATTGCACAATTTTAAAAAGTCATACAAATAACGCTAAGTCCATAATTATGCATATAAAATTTATTCCCACATAGTCCTTTTGTTGCGCGGAAATTTCTTAATTTTTCGGAGGTTCTCCCTGGACAAATTTTTGCTGCAAAAAGACGATGTTTGTCACGGCTTGTTGAACAGACATATCGACGTAATCTTCTCGACTTGTGCAGAGAGGCCGTCCGTTGAATTTTTGCGGTCAAAAAATAGCAATTTAAAAGTAAACAAAATATTTTTTACGTAAATAACAGCGTATTTACGCGAGTTTTAATACTTTGGTATGAACAAAAAAAGAAAAATACAACGCGTGGGTGAGTTATTAAAAATATTTCTACAGACATACTTTCCATCGTAACGCAGCGTTAACAAAAAGCGGTTTGCGTTAACAACCAAGTTGAAGTGATTTAAATTTCTTTAATGTACGACCAGGTCCAGGGTGACAACATGAAAAACAGATTGTTATTTATGATGTTAACAGTACTGGGTGCGCCTGGGATTGCAGCCGCGGCAGGTTATGATTTGGCTAATTCAGAATATAACTTTGCGGTAAATGAATTGAGTAAGTCTTCATTTAATCAGGCAGCCATAATTGGTCAAACTGGCGCTAATAATAGCGCGCAGTTACGGCAGGGAGGCTCTAAACTTTTGTCGGTTATTTCGCAAGAAGGTAATAGTAACCGAGCCAGGATTGACCAGAAAGGAGATTATAACCTTGCGTATATTGACCAGACGGGCAATGCCAACGATGCCAGTATATCGCAAGGCGCATATGGTAATACTGCAATGATTATCCAGAAAGGTTCTGGTAATAAAGCAAATATTACTCAGTATGGTACTCAAAAAACGGCAATTGTAGTGCAGAGACAGTCGCAAATGGCTATTCGCGTGACACAACGTTAATTTCCATACGACTTTTAAATCAATCCGATGGGGGTTTTACATGAAACTTTTAAAAGTAGCAGCAATTGCAGCAATCGTATTCTCTGGTAGTGCTCTGGCAGGTGCTATTCCTCAGTACGGCGGCGGTGGCGGCGGCAACCACGGTGGTGGCGGCAATAACAGCGGCCCGAATTCAGAGCTGAATATTTACCAGTACGGCGGCGGTAACTCTGCTGTTGCATTGCAGGCTGATGCCCGCAACTCCGATCTGACTATTACCCAGCATGGCGGCGGTAACGGCGCTGATGTTGGACAAGGTTCTGATGACAGCTCAATCGATCTGACTCAGCGTGGTTTCGGTAACAGCGCTACTCTCGATCAGTGGAATGGTAAAGATTCTACTATGACCGTTAAACAGTTCGGTGGTGGTAACGGTGCTGCTGTTGACCAGACTGCATCTAACTCCAGCGTCAACGTAACTCAGGTTGGCTTTGGTAACAACGCGACCGCTCATCAGTACTAATACAGAATTTGTATGACAGAAACAGGGCGTAAGCCCTGTTTTTTTTCGGGAGAATAGTATGAACGCGTTATTACTTCTCGCGGCGCTTTCCAGCCAGATAACCTTTAATACGACCCAGCAAGGCGACATGTACACCATTATCCCTGAAGTCACCCTGACACAATCTTGCCTGTGTCGGGTACAAATATTGTCTCTGCGCGAAGGCAGTTCTGGGCAAAGCCAGACGAAGCAAGAAAAGACCCTCTCAGTGCCCGCTAATCAACCCATTGCTTTGACAAAATTGAGCTTAAATATTTCCCCGGACGATCGAGTGAAAATAGTTGTTACTGTTTCTGATGGACAGTCACTGCATTTATCACAACAATGGCCGCCATCTTCAGGAAAGTCTTAATGCGTTGATATATTGAGCATAAAATGAATCGGGAGAGAATGGTCTGATGCGAATCGGCCAACCTGACAGTATGGATAACAGCAACCCTCAAGGATGATTAATCATTGAGGAAATAGAATAAATGTTCAGACCATTTTTAAACTCTCTTATGCTCGGCAGTCTGGTTTACCCTTTTATTGCCATCGCAGGCAGTAATGCACAAGGTGGCGTGATCTATTTTCGTGGTCAAATTGTAGAACCGACATGTGATGTCAGTACTCTTCAGGCACCACCAGAAATGACCTGTATGCAGAATGGTTCGGTTCCGGACAAAACCTATTCCAGCAAAGAGTTGATGAGCGGTAACGTCAAAAATCCGCAAATTGCCTCAGTAAAAGTGCAGTACCTTGATGAGCAGAAAAAGCTGGCTGTGATGAACATCGAATATAACTAAGTTTCTGAGCAACTCACGTTGCTGACAACAAAAATGCGATTTCCCTAAAAGCCCTGCTGTACACTTAAGGAACAAGATGGTGTAAGGAGGCGTTATGAAATCGCGTATTCATGTTGTGCAGGGTGATATTACCAAACTGGCCGTTGATGTTATTGTTAATGCGGCAAATCCATCATTAATGGGGGGCGGCGGTGTTGATGGCGCTATTCATCGCGCTGCTGGTCCGGCCTTGCTGGATGCTTGTTTAAAAGTTCGTCAGCAACAGGGCGATTGCCCTACGGGACATGCAGTCATTACTCTTGCAGGCGATCTTCCTGCCAAAGCAGTTGTGCATACCGTTGGGCCAGTCTGGCGCGGGGGCGAACAAAATGAAGACCAGTTATTGCAGGATGCCTATCTCAATAGTCTGCGACTGGTGGCTGCGAACGGTTATTCGTCAGTGGCTTTTCCTGCCATTAGCACTGGTGTATATGGTTACCCGCGTGCTGCTGCGGCTGAAATAGCTGTAAAAACCGTTTCGGAATTTATTACCCGTCACGCTTTACCTGAGCAAGTATACTTTGTCTGTTATGATGCAGAAAACGCCCACCTCTACGAAAGACTCCTTACCCAACAAGGAGATGAATGATTTGCCCCGGCTGGCGAGCGCGGTGCTGCCGTTGTGCTCGCAACATCCTGGAAAATGCGGCATTTTCCCTCTTGATAAAAGCCTGGATGCGTTTGCCGCAAGATATTATCTGGCGGAAATGGCGGAACATACGCTGGATGTTCAGTACTACATTTGGCAGGACGATATGTCGGGGCGGTTGCTGTTTTCCGCCCTGTTAGCCGCAGCGAAGCGTGGCGTTCGCGTCCGGTTGTTGCTCGATGACAACAATACCCCCGGGCTTGATGACATTTTACGCTTGCTCGATAGTCACCCGCGTATTGAAGTCCGGCTTTTCAATCCTTTCTCGTTTCGTTTGTTGCGCCCGCTTGGCTATATCACCGATTTTTCCCGCCTCAATCGCCGTATGCATAATAAAAGTTTTACCGTTGATGGTGTGGTAACGCTGGTGGGCGGGCGAAACATTGGCGACGCTTATTTTGGTGCGGGGGAAGAGCCGCTTTTTTCTGATTTAGATGTCATGGCAATCGGGCCAGTTGTTGAGGACGTTGCCGATGATTTCGCCCGCTACTGGTATTGCAAATCGGTTTCACCGTTGCAGCAGGTGCTGGATGTTCCCGATGGCGAAATGGCTGACCGCATTGAGCTACCTGCGTCCTGGTACAACGACAGCGGGACACATCGCTATTTGCGCCAAATGGAGTTAAGTCCTTTTATAAATCAACTGATTGACGGGACATTGCCGCTAATCTGGGCAAGAACGCGTTTATTAAGTGATGATCCCGCGAAAGGGGAGGGCAAGGCAAAACGCCATTCACTGCTGCCGCAACGTCTGTTCGATATCATGGGCTCACCCAGCGAACGTATTGATATTATCTCTTCCTATTTTGTGCCAACGCGCGCGGGAGTGGCGCAGCTTTTACGAATGGTGAGAAAAGGGGTCAAGATAGCTATCTTAACCAATTCACTTGCCGCTAACGATGTCGCTGTCGTTCATGCCGGGTATGCCCGCTGGCGCAAAAAATTGCTCCGCTATGGCGTTGAATTATATGAACTGAAGCCGACGCGGGAACAGAGCGGAACGCTGCACGATCGCGGTATAACCGGGAATTCTGGCGCAAGTCTGCATGCCAAAACGTTTAGTGTCGATGGCAAAATAGTGTTTATTGGCTCATTCAATTTCGATCCGCGTTCAACGCTGCTCAATACTGAAATGGGCCTGGTGATAGAGAGTGAAACGCTGGCGCAATTAATCGATAAACGCTTTATGCAGAGTCAGTATGATGCGGCCTGGCAGCTCCGTTTGGATCGTTGGGGAAGGATCAACTGGGTCGATCGTCATGGGAAGGAAGATATTATCCTCAAAAAAGAACCCGCGACCAGTTTCTGGAAGCGGGTTATGGTCAGACTGGCGTCAATATTGCCCGTTGAATGGTTATTATAAACGTGGCTTAACGGGCTGGCGCTTTATCATTCTCACGCTTCACGTTCGGTTTGCCAGAGAATAAAAACTTCAGCAACGGAATGCGTAAATGAATTTCGTACAGAATTATCGCAATCCCTATCACAAATATCAGACCGCAGAGAAAACCAAGCCAATTTGAGGTGATATGCGGGGTGATGTATGCGCCGAAAAAGAGCGTTAACGGGTGGTGAACCAGGTAGATAAACAGCGACGCGTTGACAAAATAAGTTACCCGTGCCGACTGAAAATTAAGCAGGCGGTGGCCGAAGGAGAAGACCACATTAACCATCCACAGTCCGAGCACCATCGTGATCACCGACTCAGTTTCATACATCCAAGCATCGCCACTGCCGTAACGTTGATTGAGCAAATAAGCCATAAATGCCAGTGCTGCCGCGAGGGTACAGCCGCGAGATGGGGTGGTAAACAAAGCTTTAAGGTTAGGAAAAATGAAAGCCAGTGCACCGAGAATAAAGAACGGCATATAAAACAGCGTCTGCATGAAAATAAAATTGAACATGCCATCGCTTAAAATGGGCGGATAAATGATAAATAGTGTTCTTCTTATTGCTGCATAGCCAACACCCAGACAGAAAAATAATATCGATAGCTTAACCATCGAGAAAGATTTATTCGCCTTATCTGAATTTTCTAAATTATTTCTGATGCGCTTAAATATCCACACGCACAGTGTCGTCATAACGACCAGCACCAGTAAAAACCACAGATGCGAGACTAATTCCCAGGCCAGAGTATTATATTTGTCATACAATGATAGCCCAGGCCAGCTTTCCGCTTTGCCTTTGACATATTGCAGCATAATGAATTGCGGCAAGGTGAGCAGGGGAATTGCCGTTAACATCGGGATACCTACGCGCTCAACGCGCACTTTCCACCATTTTTTCAATGGGTAGCGCAAAAACAGCATGTAGGAAAAATACCCGGAAATAACGAAAAATACCTGCATACGGAAGGCGTGGATAAAATCGTTAAAAAGCGTCAGCCACCATGATGGTTCTGCGCTATTCACATGCCAGGTGTGGCTTGAATAAATTAAAGAAATATGAAAAGGGATCCCTAACAACATCAACCATGCGCGGATGGAGTCGAGGAAATATTCACGCTGCGCGGGTACTGGATTCATATATGGTTAACTAATCTCGGATTTTTCGTCTTATCCCGACCGGGTAATGCCTTTAGGCTTTTGCCGTAGCGACACCGACCTGGCCACATGTGGCGCAGATTTCAAGTGTGTTTTTATGCGGCATAACCGCTACCACGAACCAAAATGGAAGCGCCTGTAAGACGGTTGATAAATAAATTTGCTGGCAAACCCTACACGAACTCGCTCCTTCTGTCTTTAGGAGAAGCACGGAAAGTGAAAACGGTTGCAATCAGGTGCTTAATCCATGAGCCGGTACGCCGAATAATACCGGGATTCTGTTGTCGGAATGGCTGGTTATCCATTAAAATAGATCGGATCGATATAAGCACACAAAGGGGGAAGTGCTTACTTATTATGAAACATAAACTACAAATGATGAAAATGCGTTGGTTGAGCGCTGCAGTAATGTTAACTCTGTATACATCGCCAGGCTGGGCCTTCAGCATTGACGATGTCGCAAAGCAAGCTCAATCCTTAGCCGGGAAAGGCTATGAGGCACCTAAAAGTAACTTGCCCTCCGTTTTCCGCGACATGAAATACGCGGACTATCAGCAGATCCAGTTTAATCATGACAAAGCCTACTGGAACAATCTGAAGACCCCATTCAAGCTCGAGTTCTACCATCAAGGTATGTACTTCGACACGCCGGTCAAAATCAACGAAGTCACCGCGACGGCAGTAAAAAGAATCAAATACAGTCCGGATTATTTCACTTTCGGTGATGTTCAGCATGACAAAGACACGGTAAAAGATCTTGGCTTCGCCGGTTTTAAAGTGCTTTACCCGATCAACAGCAAAGATAAAAACGATGAAATCGTCAGCATGCTCGGGGCCAGCTATTTTCGCGTGATTGGCGCAGGTCAGGTTTACGGTCTTTCTGCCCGTGGCCTGGCAATTGATACCGCTTTGCCATCCGGTGAAGAATTTCCGCGATTTAAAGAATTCTGGATCGAGCGTCCAAAACCGACTGACAAACGTTTAACGATTTATGCGCTGCTTGATTCGCCGCGTGCGACAGGCGCTTACAAGTTCGTTGTTATGCCGGGACGTGACACGGTTGTTGATGTGCAATCGAAAATTTACCTGCGCGATAAAGTCGGCAAACTGGGCGTTGCACCGTTAACCAGTATGTTCCTGTTCGGGCCGAATCAGCCATCTCCGGCGAATAACTATCGTCCGGAATTGCACGATTCTAACGGCCTTTCTATCCATGCTGGTAACGGTGAGTGGATCTGGCGTCCGCTGAACAACCCGAAACATCTGGCGATCAGCAGTTTCTCGATGGAGAACCCTCAAGGTTTCGGTCTACTGCAACGCGGCCGCGATTTCTCCCGTTTTGAAGATCTCGACGATCGTTATGATTTGCGTCCTAGCGCCTGGGTAACGCCGAAAGGGGAGTGGGGTAAAGGCAGCGTTGAGCTGGTAGAAATTCCAACCAACGATGAAACCAACGATAACATCGTCGCTTACTGGACACCGGATCAGTTGCCGGAGCCGGGCAAAGAGATGAACTTTAAATACACCATCACCTTCAGTCGTGACGAAGACAAACTTCACGCGCCTGATAACGCCTGGGTGCAGCAGACGCGCCGTTCAACGGGCGATGTAAAGCAGTCGAACCTGATTCGCCAGCCTGATGGCACTATTGCCTTTGTGGTCGATTTCACCGGCGCAGAAATGAAAAAACTGCCAGAGGATACGCCGGTCACCGCGCAAACCAGCATTGGCGATAATGGTGAGATTGTCGAAAGCACGGTGCGTTATAACCCGGTTACTAAAGGCTGGCGTCTGGTGATGCGTGTGAAAGTGAAAGATGCCAAGAAAACCACTGAAATGCGTGCTGCGCTGGTGAATGCCGATCAGACGTTGAGTGAAACCTGGAGCTACCAGTTACCTGCCAATGAATAAGACAACCGAGTACATTGACGCAATGCCCATCTCTGCAAGCGAGAAAGCGGCATTGCCGAAGACCGATATCCGCGCTGTTCATCAGGCGCTGGATGCTGAACACCGGATCTATGCGCGGGAGGATGACTCCCCACAAGGCTCGGTAAAGGCACGTCTGGAACAAGCCTGGCCTGATTCGCTTGCTGATGGACAGTTAATTAAAGACGACGAAGGACGCGACCAGCTTCAGGCAATGCCGAAAGCAAAACGCTCCTCTATGTTTCCCGATCCGTGGCGAACTAATCCGGTAGGGCGATTCTGGGATCGTCTGCGTGGGCGCGATGTGACGCCGCGCTATCTGGCCCGGTTGACCAAAGAAGAGCAGGAAAGTGAGCAAAAGTGGCGTACCGTCGGGACAATCCGTCGTTACATCCTGCTTATCCTGACGTTGGCGCAAACTGTTGTCGCCACTTGGTACATGAAGACGATTCTGCCGTATCAGGGATGGGCGTTGATTAATCCGGTTGATATGGTTGGTCAGGATCTGTGGGTTTCCTTCATGCAGCTCCTGCCTTATATGCTGCAAACCGGCATTCTGATCCTCTTCGCTGTTCTTTTCTGTTGGGTGTCTGCCGGGTTCTGGACGGCGCTGATGGGCTTCCTGCAGTTACTTATTGGTCGCGATAAATACAGTATATCTGCGTCAACCGTTGGTGATGAGCCGTTAAATCCGGAGCATCGCACGGCATTGATCATGCCTATTTGTAATGAGGATGTGAACCGCGTCTTTGCAGGCTTGCGCGCAACGTGGGAATCGGTAAAAGCCACCGGCAATGCTCAACA
Source organism: Escherichia sp. MOD1-EC6162 (assembly GCF_002965125.1). Classification (NCBI taxonomy): domain Bacteria; kingdom Pseudomonadati; phylum Pseudomonadota; class Gammaproteobacteria; order Enterobacterales; family Enterobacteriaceae; genus Escherichia; species Escherichia sp. MOD1-EC6162. The sequence goes on along the minus strand of NZ_PTSB01000005.1, from coordinate 87,072 downwards.
CTTTGATGTCTATATTCTGAGTGACAGCTACAACCCAGACATCTGTGTGGCAGAACAAAAAGCGTGGATGGAGCTGATCGCTGAAGTCGGTGGCGAAGGTCAGATTTTCTATCGCCGTCGCCGTCGTCGCGTGAAGCGTAAGAGCGGTAATATCGATGACTTCTGCCGTCGCTGGGGCAGTCAGTACAGCTACATGGTGGTGCTGGATGCCGACTCAGTGATGACCGGTGATTGCTTGTGTGGTCTGGTGCGCCTGATGGAAGCCAATCCGAATGCCGGGATTATCCAGTCTTCACCGAAAGCGTCCGGTATGGATACGCTGTATGCGCGCTGCCAGCAGTTTGCTACCCGTGTCTATGGGCCATTGTTCACTGCCGGTTTGCACTTCTGGCAACTCGGTGAGTCGCACTACTGGGGGCATAACGCGATAATCCGCGTGAAACCGTTTATCGAGCATTGTGCGCTGGCACCGCTACCTGGTGAAGGATCATTTGCTGGTTCAATTCTTTCGCATGACTTTGTGGAAGCCGCACTGATGCGCCGTGCAGGCTGGGGGGTATGGATTGCTTACGATCTTCCTGGCTCTTATGAAGAGCTGCCCCCTAATCTGCTTGATGAGCTAAAACGTGACCGCCGCTGGTGCCACGGTAACTTGATGAACTTCCGTCTGTTCCTGGTGAAAGGGATGCACCCGGTACACCGCGCGGTGTTCCTGACAGGTGTGATGTCTTATCTTTCCGCACCGCTGTGGTTTATGTTCCTCGCGCTTTCTACCGCATTGCAGGTAGTGCACGCGCTGACCGAGCCGCAATACTTTCTGCAACCACGGCAGTTGTTCCCGGTGTGGCCACAGTGGCGTCCTGAACTGGCTATTGCGCTGTTTGCCTCGACCATGGTGCTGCTGTTCCTGCCGAAGTTGTTGAGTATTTTGCTCATCTGGTGCAAAGGGACGAAAGAGTATGGCGGCTTCTGGCGCGTGACGTTATCGTTGTTGTTAGAAGTGCTGTTCTCCGTGTTGTTGGCACCGGTACGCATGCTGTTTCATACGGTATTCGTGGTCAGCGCCTTCCTCGGTTGGGAAGTGGTGTGGAATTCACCGCAGCGTGATGATGACTCCACTTCCTGGGGCGAAGCGTTTAAACGCCACGGCTCTCAGTTATTGCTGGGGTTAGTGTGGGCGGTCGGTATGGCGTGGCTGGATCTGCGTTTTCTGTTCTGGCTGGCACCGATTGTCTTCTCGTTGATCCTGTCACCGTTTGTTTCGGTGATCTCCAGCCGTACAACCGTTGGTTTGCGCACGAAACGCTGGAAACTGTTCCTGATCCCGGAAGAGTATTCACCGCCGCAGGTACTGGTCGATACCGATCGTTTCCTTGAGATGAACCGTCAACGTTCTCTCGACGATGGCTTTATGCACGCGGTGTTTAATCCGTCGTTTAATGCCCTGGCAATGGCAATGGCCACCGCGCGTCACCGCGCCAGTAAGGTGCTGGAAATCGCCCGCGATCGCCACGTTGAACAGGCGCTGAACGAGACGCCAGAGAAGCTGAATCGCGATCGCCGCCTGGTGCTGTTGAGCGATCCGGTGACCATGGCACGCCTGCATTTCCGTGTGTGGAATTCCCCGGAGAAATATTCTTCATGGGTGAGTTACTACGAAGGGATAAAGCTGAATCCACTGGCATTACGTAAACCGGATGTGGCTTCGCAATAAAGCGTAGTTACCTGCAATATATTGAATTTGCAAGGTTTCGTAGATCGGATAAGGCGTTCACACCACATCCGGCAAAAACAACGAGCCAATAAAAATACCGGCGTAATGCCGGTATTTTTTTACAGAAGAGGGTACGAATGCGTTTCATTTTGGTAGGCATCATGGTTGCTTTGCTGAGTGGTTGTGGCAGCATCATCAGCCGCACCATACCGGGGCAGGGGCATGGCAATCAATATTATCCAGGTGTGCAATGGGATGTGCGTGACTCCGCATGGCGCTATGTCACGATCCTTGATCTTCCATTCTCTTTAGTCTTTGATACCTTACTGCTGCCGATCGACATTCACCACGGAGCATATGAGTAATTAACGTTCATCCCACTCATCGGCTGCTGTGCGCCCTTCTTCGGTATCCAGCGGAGGCTCAAGCTGGAATTCGCCTTCGTCCCATTCATGCAGAGTATTTTCTTCCTGCCATTCCTGGCGGATTTCAATCTCATCATAATCGCCATCAAATATGCTCTGTGCGGCTTCTCCACTGAACATTGGCAGGCATTCACCTTCTTCGCCTTCATCGGCGTAAAACTCAACCTGCCACATAATGTCGCCATCTTGCAGAATGTATTTTTGGACATTGAACTGTTGCACATTCGCTTCTTCGGCGTCGATGCCGGGATTGTCAGCAAGAAATTCTTCGCGTGCGGCATCAATGGCTTCTTCAAGCGTTGCGTACATAGTCATCACGATTCTCCCTTTGATTTGATGAGGTATTCAGGGAAAGAATAGCTGATTCTCCGCTTTTGCAAGTATGAAAGGCGAAAAATCAGTTCGATACCTGGGGGAATCGGCGGCGACGCAGGCTGTTCCAGGAATAGACAGCGTTAAACAGAACGACTCCGGCAGTAACCAGAAATACTGCCCGGAAGCCATAGTTTGCTGAGATAGCGGCCCCCATCAATGGCCCCGTAACGTTGCCAATATCACGAAACGACTGGTTATAACTGAAAATGCGACCGGCGATTTGGTTGGTCGAATTGTAAACCAGCAGCGTCTGTACGGCGGGGAGCAAAGCACCATCTGCAGCACCGAGTAAAAACCGTAAAATCCCCAGTTGCAATGGCGTCTGGACATAAGACATTGGGATCAACAGCAGTACAGAAAAGATCAGCGCAGTTATCAGAATCTTTTCTGGTCCGATTCGATCGCCAAGTTTGCCGAGTCGTGGTGCGCTAAGTAGAGCTGCCACGCCGGGGACTGAGGCGATCATCCCGCTGATAAACGCGATATTACTGACATTGCCGGCCAGTTCGCGGACATACAGCGTCAGGATTGGGGCGATTGAACCGGTGGCAATCTGGATAATTAACGTCGTGACAAACAGGCTGAGTACCAGTTTTGGGTTTTTAAGTGACGTTACGACTTCCCGCATGTGCAGCATCTCTTTTTTGCTGACCGGTTGGAATTTTTCTTTGATACAAAATAGGGTGACAAAAAAACAGAGTAGCAGCACGCTAGCGGTGATAAAGAACACCGGACGTAAGCCGTAGCTATCCGCGAGCAGACCGCCAGCCATTGGGCCGAGCAACGCGCCACTAACCCCACCGGTAGAGAGTGTCCCCAGCGCCCAGCCGCTTTTGTTGCGTGGGACCTGGGTGGCGATTAAGGCGTTGGCGTTGGGAACAAATCCACCGAGCAGCCCCAGTAGCGCCCGCAGGATCAGGAACTGCCAGATATTTTGCGCCAACCCCATCAACACCATCACGATGCCCATCCCGAGAGCCGAGCGCAATAGCATAATTTTTCGGCCTTTGCGATCGGCAAGCCCGCCCCAAAACGGGGAGGCGATAGCAGAAAATAAAAAGGTAATACTGAAGACAATTCCGGACCACATATTCAGCTCACTGTGACCGGTGACGCCAAGTTGCTCAACGTAGAGGGGTAAGAACGGCATCACCAGACTGAAGGCGGCGCCGGTGAGAAAACAACCTAGCCAGGCAACGATCAGGTTTCGTTTCCAGTTTATGGAGGTGTCATTATCAGAGGGTGACATAGCAATCCGCTGTTGGTGCGCCAGGCGCGGTGAACATAAGAAGAAAAAATAAGCACACTAATTATGCGCCTGACTTATAGGTGGTGCAACGCAGAGAGCTTTTATCGCTAAATCAGGGGATTTGATGCTGACAGGCCGGATGTGACGCAGGCATCTTATCCGGCCTGTGAATATGTATTAATAGCGAGAAGGTACGCCTTGCGGGCGCGTTTTAAAGCGACGATGCAGCCACATGTACTGTTCCGGCGCCATCATGATGCATTTTTCTACCACTTTATTCATCCACGCAGCGGTGGTTTCAGCGTTATCCAGCGGAGGTGAACACTCTGGCGGCAGCATGATCAATTGATACCCTTTGCCATCTGGCTTACGACGCGGAACAAACGGCACCAGACACGCACCAGACATTCTGGCCAGCATCCAGGTGCCGCTGGTGGTCGCCGCCTGTTCAACGGCAAACAGCGGCACAAAAACGCTTGAGCGTGGACCGTAATCGTGATCTGGTGCATACCAGACCACTTCGCCTTTCTTCAGTGCTTTAATCATTCCTTTTAAATCTTTGCGATCGAGCATCGATTTATTCGAACGCAGACGCCCCCAGGTTTGCAGCCAGTCGATCAATGGATTATCGTTCGGGCGATAGACACCGATACCCGGTTCCTGCATACCAAATTGCCTTGCGCCCAGTTCCAGAGTCAGAAAATGGATGCCAACTAACAGGATGCCGCGCTTTTGTGCCTGCACGTCACGGATATGTTCCATGCCGATCACTTCTGTCCAACGGGCAACCCGACGGTCCGGCCAGAACCATGCCATGCCAGTCTCCATCAGCCCCATGCCAACGGATTCGAAATTCTTCACCACCATTTCACGGCGTTCCTGTTCACTCATCTCCGGGAAGCACAGTTCCAGGTTGCGGTGCACAATTTTGGCGCGTCGTTTCATAAAACGTAACGCCAGTCGTCCCGCCGCGATGCCGAGGCGGTAGATAATTGGGTAGGGTAACTGAACGACCAACCAAAGTACGCCAATACCCAACCAGGTTAACCAATAACGCGGATGAAGCAGTGCGGTGGAGAACTTGGGTAGATTCGTCATATCAATCCTGTCTTTCAACCTATACGGGCAATTGTATGTATTGTCGCATTTTTTCGTCCGCAACCAAAATTTGTGACCGGGGATTGGGTGAAATTGCCGCGCATGTAAACCATTATTAATTTTTAATGTGCAAATGTAGCGTAAAATGTGTGGATGTTAATTATCGATAATTGCTATATGATGCCGCGGATTTTTACTTACCCACCCCGCAGGAACCGTACACCATGCCAGTGTTACACAACCGCATTTCTAATGACGCGCTGAAAGCCAAAATGCTGGCCGAGAGCGAACCACGCACCACCATGTCGTTCTATAAATATTTCCAAATTGCCGATCCCAGGGCGACCCGCGATGCTTTATATCAGCTATTTACTGCGTTGAATGTCTTTGGGCGGGTCTATCTGGCACGTGAAGGGATCAACGCACAAATCAGCGTACCGGCGAGCAACGTAGAGACATTTCGCGCACAGCTTTATGCTTTTGACCCTGCTTTAAACGGATTACGTCTGAATATTGCGCTGGATGATGACGGGAAATCCTTCTGGGTGCTGCGCATGAAAGTCCGCGAACGAATTGTTGCCGATGGTATTGACGATCCTCAATTTGACGCCAGTAACGTCGGGGAATATCTACAAGCGGCGGAAGTGAACGCCATGCTTGACGATCCAGATACGCTGTTTATCGACATGCGCAACCACTATGAATACGAAGTGGGGCATTTTGAAAACGCGCTCGAAATTCCGGCTGATACCTTCCGTGAGCAACTGCCGAAAGCGGTTGAGATGATGCAGGCGCATAAAGATAAAAAAATCGTGATGTACTGCACCGGTGGTATTCGTTGCGAAAAGGCCAGTGCCTGGATGAAACATAGCGGATTCAATAAAGTCTGGCATATCGAAGGCGGCATTATTGAATACGCCCGCAAAGCGCGGGAACAAGGTCTGCCGGTCCGCTTTATTGGTAAAAATTTCGTTTTTGATGAGCGGATGGGGGAGCGCATCTCTGATGAAATTATCGCGCATTGTCATCAATGTGGCACACCGTGCGACAGCCATACCAACTGCAAAAATGATGGTTGCCACCTGCTGTTCATTCAGTGTCCGGCGTGCGCCGAGAAATTCAAAGGCTGTTGTAGTGAGATTTGCTGTGAAGAAAGCGCGTTACCGCCAGAAGAACAGCGACGTCTCCGTGCCGGGCGGGAAAATGGCAATAAGATCTTTAATAAATCACGTGGACGCCTGAACACGACACTGGTTATTCCTGATCCAACAGAATAAACATTCGTGCCGGATGCGTGTCATCCGGCAACATCTCAGCACTACTTCTGTTGTATGCCTTCAACTGAAATAATCAGATCAACTTCCTGCGAAGCCGCGCCTAAATCTGTCTTGATATTGAAGTCTTTTAGCTTAATTTTCCCTTCAGCCTCAAAACCCGCACGTTTACCGCCCCACGGATCGTCGCCCTGGCCAATCAATTTCGCTTCCAGCGTTACTGGTTTGGTCACGCCATTCAGCGTCAGATCACCAGTAATATCCAGCTCGTCACCGTTTTTCTTCACGCTGGTGGAGGAGAAGGTTGCCTGCGGATATTTTGCTGTATTAAGGAAATCCGCGCTGCGGAGATGTTTATCGCGCTCGGCGTGATTGGTATCAACACTGGTGGTGTTAATAGTCACATTCACTTTATCGGCTGCAGGATCCTTTTCATCAAACGTAAATGTACCGTCGAAATCTTTAAATGTGCCGTACAACCAACTGTAACCCAGATGCTGGATGCGGAAATTGACAAAGGCGTGCTGGCCTTCTTTGTCAATTTTATAATCGGCGGCGATAGCTGAACCGGCAGAGAACATCAGTGAAGCGAAGGTTAAACCAAGCAGGCTTTTTTTCATTTTTTAAACTCCATAGTCAGATGACGATTTTCCCAGCATGCGCTTCAGGGTGTCGTCTTTATCGATGAAATGATGCTTCAGAGCCATAAATCCGTGCATAACGGACAGAACGACCACGCTCCACGCCAGCCAAAAATGCAGGGCACCGGCTAAGTCAGCCTGCGCGCCAGTATCGGCAAGGGTTGCGGGAACGTCAAACCAGCCAAAAACGCTGATCGGTTTGCCATCGGCGGTAGAGATCAGATAGCCACTGATGCCAATGGCGAAGAGCAAGAGGTATAGCGCAAGATGTCCAGTCTTTGCACCAAGACGAGTCATAAGCGAATAATTTTGCAACGGACCTGGCGGTGGGGATATGACACGCCACAGAATACGAACAACCAGCCCCATCATTAACAGAATACCGATGCTTTTATGCAGTTCTGGTGCTTTGTGATACCAGCCATCGTAATAACTGAGCGTTACCATCCACAGACCCAAAGCAAACATGCCATAGACAATGATTGCACTTAGCCAATGAAAGGCTGTTGATATAACGCCATAGCGTTCAGGGGTATTTGTAAGTGGCATAAGGGCATCCGAAACATATTTGCGAGAGAATGAAAATGGCGTGTCGGAGAATGAATTGCAACTTAAAAATAACAATTCGAATGATATTTATTTTTATTTCAATAATTTTGATTTAATAATGAAGAGATCTTCATAAGTTTAGTTGTTTCAGGATGAGTGAAATCTGGTGAATGCGGTTATTGCAGGAATAAGCTTATTCAAATTTTCACACCAAATGAAAGAGATATTAAATATTTGTCAATTTATGTCAGTGATTACGGGTTAGAAATAAAATACATAGATGAGATCCATAATCGCCAGCAGTGACCAAAGAACAAGATAAAGCATGAAGTGTTCGCGAATATTATTGATGAGATAGTTCACCAAACGACGCATTAAAAAACTCCTGTAAAAACGGCCTCATTTTGGAGGCCGTAATGATGATTATTGGAAGCGGGAAAGTCTGAATGGCGTCAAATCAAAATTGCTTTTTTTGTCTTGTGCAAAGTCAGCGGCTATTTCCCCTAAAACCGACGCAAATTTAAAGCCGTGCCCACTCAGGCCGGTAATCAGCAGCGTATTATCGTGACCGGGCAGGGTATCGATAATAAAATCTTCGTCAGGCGAATTATCATAGGTGCAGGAAGCGCCGTACAGGCAGCAGCCAATACCTGGCAACACCTGGCGCAAGAATGGGAAGGCTTCAGAACCGTCGCTGGTAATTTCCGCAAATGGAACTCGTTCATCCGCGGAATGAATCACCTGACCACCGTTATGTTTACCAATCTTCAGAGCGTCATTTTCGGCAGGAAAACCGTAATATTGATCGCCATTGGGCAGTTCGCCAGTAAACGCCGGAAATTTATTTTTAACGCTATAACGACCATCTGCCTGATACCAGGCAAATACTTTGCGTACTGGCTGAATCGGGAGTTCTGGTAGCAGGTCTTTTACCCAGGTTCCCGCGCAGACGATCGCTTTCTTTGCCTGATACTCGCCATCAGCCGTTGTAATGGTTACGCCGTTGTCATCATGGTGAATAGCGGTGACCGGGCAATTAAACAGTTGCGCGCAGCCAGCTTCATTCGCCAGTTTGATCCAGGTTTTAATCGCCAGTTCACTGCGCAAAAAGCCGGAATCAGCTTCAAATAAGCCGATGTAGTTGTCCGGGACGCGTATTTCCGGCCAGCGGGCCATAATCGCTTGCGCATCCAGTTTTTCGACGTTGAGTTGCCACTGTTCCGCACTGTGGGCAACGTTGGTGAGGAATTTGGAGTCAGAAGGACCAAGGTTGATGACGCCAGAGCGCACAAAAATAGGGTCTTCTTCGTTGTAATGGGAGAGTTCATCCCACAACGTTTGCGCGCGAAGCACTAACGGAACATATTTTTCGCCTTCACCATAAGCATGGCGAATTAATCGCGTATCACCGTGGTGACTGCCGTGTTGATGTGGTGGCATATGGGCGTCGGTCATCAGCACTTTCAAACCGGCCTGGGTGGCATAATACCCGGCTGCAGCACCTACGGAACCGCTGCCAATAATGATGAGATCGTATTTCATTTTTTTCTCTCTGCTCTCATGGTACAAGCAGAGTAATTAAGTGAATGCAGATATACAACCCAGAAATGGTAAAGGCACCGGTCAGGTGCCTTTTGGGTGGATGGTCATGTCATGTTAATGACGCCGATACTCATTTACATGGAAATCACCAGATTCAATTTTGGCGATTCCTGCTTCTAATATCGAAATAAATTGTCTGGCAACATCAGTAGTTAACCAGAGTGTCTGACCAACTTCAGTCCCTTCCTGATCGGACTTATTTGGGGTCTGGTAGTGCAAACGCAACATCAGCGCATCATAGCTATCAACGGTGCTGATGTCCCACCCTACGAGCGGATGAGTCTGAATGACTTCATTGTTTTTTTCCATCATGGCCCCCTAATTCGTGTTACTAGACAACGTTATTCGAGGTTCAATGCGTTTTTATCTGAAGCAACTTCAGTATACCAATAAGTAAGGGTGTTCACCGAATTTTTAAAGGGGGAAAGAGATATTTTTTTGGTTTTAAGATTTATATGAACAATAAAACAGCATGTCATTCATATTTTTTTAGCATATTGTGCAATTATTTTGAGGAAGTGTAGAAGATTTGTACGCAAAATAAAAAAGCCGGGGCGACCCGGCAAAACAAACATTACTGCATATTATTCGCTAACGAACCAGTCATCTGCGCTTTCCCATGTTTCTTGCAGAATTTCGCTAATACGTTGTTTATCTTCTTTTGTCGCGCCAATAACCGATAAATTATTGGCTGAAGCATAACGAACAGACACATGGCTTTCGTTATCAGGAAACGCATACTGAATACGGCGGGAAAGTTCACCTGCCAGAGCGTCAATAGCCCCGGCAGGTAATGGAGAAGTTTTCGCGATGGTGACTTCAATTCTCATAATAGCCCCCTGTTAAATATACTGGTTATTTATACAGGTAAAATAACCTAATGACAACAGGGTGCTACGTTTTTTTATTGTTTAACTGTCCAGCGAACCGTTTCTCCGGCCAGGAATGGCACCAGCGTGTCGTCGGTCAGAGCGATGCTTTCAGCAACTTGTTGCTCTTCGCGTACCAGTTCAATAAACGATTCGTTGACCGGTAAACCATAGAACTGCGGGCCGTTTAAAGAACAGAACGCTTCAAAGTGCTGCAACGCATCCATTTCTTCAAATACAGTGGCGTAACTGCCCAGCGCCGTTGGTGCATTAAAACAGCCTGCACAACCGCAGCTACTCTCTTTGCGATGACGTGCATGTGGTGCGGAGTCAGTCCCGAGAAAAACGCGATTAAAGCCACTGGCGACCAGCTCACGCAGTGCCTGTTGATGCACATTACGTTTGAGAATGGGCAGGCAGTACAGGTGCGGACGTACACCGCCAACCAGCATATGGTTACGATTAAACATCAGATGCTGGGGGGTAATAGTAGCGGCCAGCAATTCATTACCGTCACGAACATATTCGGCAGCATCTTTAGTGGTGATGTGCTCAAAAACCACTTTCAGCGCAGTCAGGCGCTGGCGCAGTGGCTCCATAACCGTTTCAATAAAGCGGGCTTCACGGTCAAAAATGTCGATATCGGCGTGTGTAACTTCTCCGTGCACCAGCAGCGGCATGCCAATTTTTTCCATTCGCTCAAGTACCGGCATGATAGTGTCAACCGACGTCACACCGTGGCTGGAGTTGGTGGTAGCGTTTGCCGGGTAAAGTTTTGCCGCGGTGAACACGCCTTCGTTAAATCCACGCTCCAATTCATTGGGGGCCAGCGAATCTGTTAAATAACAGGTCATCAGCGGGGTGAAATCGTGTCCGGCAGGTACGGCGTCAAGAATACGCTGGCGATACGCTACGGCAGCTTCGACGGTCGTTATGGGCGGAGCCAGATTGGGCATAACGATGGCCCGGCCATAAGTTTTGCTGGTATACGGCACGACAGTTTTTAACATGTCGCCATCGCGGAGGTGAAGGTGCCAGTCGTCTGGGCGGCGGATCTTTAATACCTGGGATGGTGCAGTCATTAATCTCTATGCTCCGGCTGAAGGGATGTTTTTGCCGGACACAAAGGATAAGCGGAAACGTTTTCCTTTGCACGAAAAATAAAGGGCGCGAATGCGCCCTTCGTGTTTAATCAGTAAACGGAATGACAATTTCGCCAGGTTTCACCTCAATACCTTTCGCCAGTTTTTTCGCCATTGCTTCACCCTGACTACCATCTTCGCGCAGAACGTAAGCCGGTTGCTGGTTGAAGTAATTGCGTAGTGCCTGGTTCAAATAGGGAAGCAATGTTTGCATTACCGTTTGCATTTTTTCTGGCTGCACCGTTGCGTCGACCACTTCCATCTCTTTCAGGAAGATCGCGCCTTTTTCTTTATCAAACACCGGCAGCGCCTTCAGCTTCAGTTTCATGGTTGCTTTCTGGCTGCCGAAAAGAGAGTTCATATCCAGATTGGCATCACCGGTTAAGGTGATCTTATTTGGCTCTTCGCGGCCAATTTGACTGGCCAGATTTGTCAGAACGATATGGGCATCAGCCACACCGGGCAAACCGATATCTTTTGAGAAATTATTATGTTTCGCAAGCGACTGGTTAATTTCTTGTTCGCTAATCGTGTACTGGGTGAGTTGATTACAGCCAACGAGCAGGCCGCTGATGATCAATGCAGCGGCAAATAAAAACTTGTTCATGGTAGTCCTCGACATGAAATCTGCGTCAATATCCTGACACAACGCAGCATGTGTCACCAGCGTTAAACCCGCCAGCAGAAAAAACTGAAAACAGCGGCGACAGGTAATAACAGGTTGCTGCGGCGAGTAGATTGACTGGGCGAACAATGGTAACAGAAAGCATGGCATTTTCAGGCGTCGCGTTCCAGCAACCGACGCGTAGCGCGTTTCTGGCTAAATTGCCACCCCATCGCAACGAAGGTGATAATGCCAATAATGCCCAACATTATCCACGGTAGTTCTGGTTGCTGCGCCGATTTACCCAGGTCAAACAGCCAGCCGCCACCGACATAACCGATAGCACCGCCAATTGCCAGGCCCAGACGACTAAACCCCATATAGCTGCCGCGCGCTCGTGCATCTGCCAGCGAGGCGCTTAGGGTTTCACGCGCAGGTTCGGCAATGATTGAACCGATATAAAATAGACAAATCAGGGTGAAGAGTTGTTGCAGATTGCTGACCATTCCAACCGGTATCATGCTTAACGACATGACCAATAGCCCAGCCATCAATCGGTGTTCCAGACGAAAACGTCTTTCGCTCCAGCGGGCGATAGGGTAAAGCAACGTTAAGGAGAGACACGCTTCAATGGCATACATCCATTTAACGGCAGAGGGCGCTCCGGCGATATCGTTGACCATAATCGGCAGCATCAGCATTACCTGAACGGCCAGCATGTAGTAGCCTGCCAGCGTCAGAACATAGGTGACAAAACGTTTATCGCGCATCACGCGGGCCATGCCTTCGCGGACTGGCGTACGCACGGTAGAAAGTTTCCATGCCGGTAACAACCAGGCATTAAATGCCGCACACAGCACAAACAAAATTGCACCCGTCGCGCAGACCAGGCGGAAATCGTATTGCAACAGCCAGCTACCTAATAATGCGCCAATGACCGCACCAGCACTGTCCTGCATCATCAACAGGGAGAAAAAACGTCCACGCTGTTGCGGGCGGATCAATTTGACCACCAGTGCCGAACGCGGCGGATCGAACAGAGTACCGCCAAGACCTGAGAGAAGGCAGGAAAACCACAGCATCCATGGCTCGTGGGCGATCCCCATAGTGGCAAATCCCGCGGCGCGCATCAGCATTCCGGTGACGATCATCGGTTTTGCGCCAAAGCGGTCGGCAATTGCGCCGCAAAAAATGCCTAAACCTTGCTGAATGAACTGACGCAGACCGAGAGCAATACCGACCATCACGGCTGCCCAGCCCATTTGATCAACGAAGCGGATAGAGATCAGGGGGAAGACAACAAAGAACCCCAGCACGACCAGCATATTATCGATGAGCAGGAAATATTTACCCAGGTTCCTGGCCTGTGAAACGCGCGACATTTCCCCTCCCGGGAAATAAAAGATGAGCACTTTCTATTCTGCATGGTCGCTAATACTTTTCCCATATTTCCCGGGACAATATTTTTTTATCGAAAGTCCTCTTTGATAGAGAGTTTTTATCAAATATGTGAATAATGCAGGAAATGGCATTTTGGACTTTTCACAGGTTCTGGTTGCGCAGGTATAGTAATACTTACAGCGTATTAAAGACGTTACGGGAAGGAGTAGGTATAGAATGTTTGGCTATCGTAGTAACGTGCCAAAAGTGCGCTTAACCACAGACCGACTGGTCGTGCGTCTGGTGCATGAACGTGATGCCTGGCGGCTGGCGGACTATTACGCAGAAAATCGCCATTTTCTCAAGCCCTGGGAACCAGTGCGCGACGAAAGCCACTGCTACCCTTCAGGCTGGCAGGCCAGGTTAAGCATGATTAATGAATTTCATAAACAAGGTTCTGCATTCTATTTTGGGTTGTTCGACCCGGATGAGAAAGAGATTATTGGCGTTGCCAATTTTTCTAATGTGGTGCGAGGATCTTTCCATGCCTGCTATCTCGGTTATTCAATCGGACAAAAATGGCAGGGCAAGGGGCTAATGTTTGAAGCCCTGACCGCCGCCATTCGTTATATGCAGCGTACCCAACACATTCATCGCATTATGGCCAACTATATGCCGCACAATAAACGTAGCGGTGATTTGCTGGCGCGACTGGGTTTTGAAAAAGAAGGTTATGCGAAAGATTATCTGTTGATTGATGGACAATGGCGCGATCACGTGCTGACGGCATTAACCACCCCGGACTGGACGCCCGGCCGCTAAGGAGAATGTTATGAAGTATCAACTTACCGCACTGGAAGCCCGCGTGATTGGCTGTTTACTGGAAAAACAGGTGACGACGCCGGAGCAATACCCGCTCTCCGTGAATAGCGTAGTCACGGCCTGTAATCAGAAAACGAACCGTGAACCGGTAATGAACTTAAGCGAATCTGAAGTGCAGGAGCAGTTGGATAATCTGGTAAAACGTCATTATTTACGCACGGTGAGCGGTTTTGGTAATCGGGTCACCAAATATGAGCAACGCTTTTGTAATTCAGAATTTGGCGATCTGAAACTGAGCGCCGCAGAAGTGGCGTTAATCACCACGTTGTTATTGCGTGGTGCCCAGACGCCGGGTGAACTGCGCAGCCGCGCGGCGCGAATGTATGAATTTAGCGATATGGCGGAAGTGGAGTCGACGCTGGAACAACTGGCGAATCGCGAAGATGGCCCTTTTGTGGTGCGTCTGGCTCGCGAACCGGGTAAACGCGAAAGTCGCTATATGCATCTTTTCAGTGGTGAGATAGATGAGCAACCTGTGGTAACGGAACCGTCGAAGGCGGTTGAAGGTGATTTACAGGCCCGTGTCGAAGCACTGGAAATCGAAGTGGCAGAACTGAAACAGCGTCTTGATTCGTTGCTGGCCCATCTGGGAGATTAAAGTGAAAAAATTACGTATCGGCGTAGTGGGGTTAGGAGGGATCGCGCAAAAAGCGTGGTTACCGGTGCTGGCGGCAGCGTCTGACTGGACGTTACAGGGGGCATGGTCGCCAACGCGCGAGAAAGCTCTACCCATTTGTGAAAGCTGGCGCATTCCTTATGCCGATTCGTTATCTAACCTTGCTGCCAGTTGCGATGCAGTTTTTGTCCACTCCAGCACCGCCAGTCATTTTGAAGTGGTCAGTGCGTTATTAAATGCTGGCGTTCATGTCTGTGTCGATAAACCCCTGGCAGAAAATCTGCGCGATGCCGAGCGGCTGGTGGAACTGGCGGCGCGGAAAAAACTGACGTTGATGGTCGGTTTTAACCGTCGCTTTGCACCGCTCTACAGTGAGCTAAAAACGCAACTTGCCACCGCAGTGTCGCTGAGAATGGATAAACATCGTACTCATAGCGTCGGGCCACACGATCTTTATTTCACGTTGCTGGATGATTATCTGCATGTGGTTGACACTGCTCTGTGGCTGTCTGGCGGCAAAGCCTCCCTTGACGGTGGTTCGCTGTTGACTAACGAGTCTGGCGAAATGTTGTTTGCCGAGCACCATTTTTCGGTGGGGCCTTTGCAAATCACCACCTGCATGCATCGCCGTGCTGGTAGCCAGCGTGAAACGGTGCAGGCCGTGACCGACGGCGCGCTCATCGACATTACGGATATGCGTGAATGGCGCGAGGAGCGCGGGCAGGGTGTGGTGCACAAACCGATTCCCGGCTGGCAAAGTACCCCCGAGCAGCGTGGATTTGTTGGCTGCGCGCATCATTTCATCGAATGCGTGCAAAATCAGACAGTTCCACAAACTGCTGGTGAGCAGGCAGTACTGGCGCAGCGCATCGTTGACAAACTCTGGCGAGACGCGATGAGTGAATAAACCCTGTAACATCTGGCGGTAGCAATTCACCATAATCCAGGTAGACTATTCGCCTCTTTCAGCGCCTGCGTTGCAGGCGTTTTGTTCGTGGGTCTGGATTAGAACACCAATGAATTTATTAAAATCGCTGGCCGCTGTCAGCTCGATGACCATGTTTTCGCGTGTGCTTGGCTTTGCACGTGACGCTATTGTCGCCAGAATTTTTGGCGCAGGGATGGCAACCGACGCTTTTTTCGTCGCTTTCAAACTTCCTAACTTGTTGCGCCGTATCTTTGCCGAAGGGGCATTCTCCCAGGCATTCGTGCCGATTCTGGCGGAATATAAAAGCAAGCAAGGTGAAGATGCAACTCGGGTCTTTGTCTCTTATGTCTCGGGCCTGCTGACGCTGGCACTGGCGGTTGTGACCGTTGCCGGGATGCTCGCCGCACCGTGGGTGATAATGGTGACCGCGCCGGGCTTTGCTGACACCGCCGACAAATTCGCGCTGACCACTCAGCTATTGCAGATCACTTTTCCCTATATTTTGCTGATCTCCCTGGCATCGCTGGTGGGGGCTATTTTGAATACCTGGAACCGTTTCTCGATTCCGGCATTTGCCCCGACGTTACTTAACATCAGCATGATTGGTTTTGCGCTGTTTGCTGCACCGTACTTTAATCCGCCGGTGCTGGCGCTGGCGTGGGCTGTTACGGTGGGCGGTATACTGCAACTGGTGTATCAGCTACCGCACCTGAAGAAGATCGGCATGTTGGTTCTGCCGCGCATTAACTTTCACGATGCAGGAGCAATGCGCGTGGTGAAACAGATGGGCCCGGCAATCCTTGGTGTTTCTGTTAGTCAGATCTCCTTGATCATCAACACCATTTTTGCTTCGTTTCTTGCCTCAGGTTCCGTGTCGTGGATGTACTACGCCGACCGTTTAATGGAGTTTCCGTCTGGCGTACTGGGCGTGGCGCTGGGGACTATTTTGCTGCCGTCGCTGTCGAAAAGTTTTGCCAGCGGTAATCATGATGAATACAACCGCTTGATGGACTGGGGCCTGCGTCTTTGTTTCCTGCTGGCGCTGCCGAGCGCGGTAGCGTTGGGTATTCTCTCTGGTCCATTAACTGTTTCGCTGTTCCAGTACGGTAAATTTACCGCCTTTGATGCGCTGATGACTCAGCGGGCATTGATTGCCTATTCAGTGGGGTTGATCGGCCTGATTGTGGTGAAAGTGCTGGCTCCGGGTTTTTATTCCCGCCAGGATATTAAAACACCGGTGAAAATTGCCATCGTCACGCTGATTTTGACGCAGTTGATGAACCTGGCGTTTATCGGCCCGTTGAAACATGCCGGACTGTCGCTTTCCATTGGTCTGGCAGCTTGCCTGAATGCCTCGCTGCTTTACTGGCAGTTGCGTAAGCAGAAAATCTTTACCCCGCAACCCGGTTGGACTGCGTTTCTGCTGCGTCTGGTGGTAGCAGTGCTGGTGATGTCTGGCGTACTTTTAGGTATGTTGCACATCATGCCGGACTGGTCATTGGGTACTATGCCCTGGCGCTTACTGCGTTTGATGGCGGTAGTTGTCGCGGGAATTGCGGCGTACTTTGCCGCGCTGGCGGTGCTGGGCTTTAAAGTCAAAGAGTTTGCCCGTCGGACGGCTTAATAACCAATCCCGGCCTGCATTGCAGGCCGGAGAAAATCTTCAGATAGATATCTTTTTACCGCCGCGATGGGGCGTTGAGGTTTGACCGTTGGCCCCGTACAGCGTCGGCTCCTGATGTGGTTTCAGCATTTCCAGCGCCTGTTGATTGCGCTCAATCTGTCCTTCCAGTAGCCAGCCGTTATGTTGATTTAACTGACGCAGTTGCTGCGTTTTTACGGTAATTTCCTGCCAGCATTGTGCGATATCGTTGCTGTTTGCGGCATCCGGTATTTGCCGACGTAACTGCTCGAGGTAATCCAGCGTCGCCAGCAGTGAGCTTTTTTGTTCTGTAATCCGTTGTAACTGACTGCCGTTGATCTGCCCCATAGAGAGATGTTGCAGCTCTTGCTCCATCACCGTTTTAAGCTCGTTAAGCACTGCGGACATCTGGTCGAGGATCTCTGCAAGACGCGTCATACGTTTATTTACTCAGTAAGTCTTGTTGCACTTCGCTGATCAGTGCATCGGCAATTTTGCCGACATCTATCTTTAGTTCACCGTTACGAATCGCCAGTTTCAACGCTTCTACGCGCTCAAGATTGATATCACTGCTGCCTGGTTGCATCAGCTTTGCTTGTGCATCGCTTAATGTCACACTGGTACTGGCGGCGGCGGTCGTTTTTGTCGAGCGGGTATTGGCTACCGGAGTGTCACTGGTTTCGCGTGGCTGAACGGTGCTTATGGGCTTCAGGGGAGCGGTGCGGTCAATACTCATGGTTTATTCCTCATTGAGGCGCTTTTATCATTTGTTGCTTATTTATCGGCAATAGTCGGTCAATCTTTAACAGATTACAGGTTTATAAGAATATTCCCATCCGCATCCACCACACCACTGACCACCTGACCCGACACCATGCGGACACGAGCATTTTGCGCAACCGCCGCGTTGTTCAGCGCCTGACCTTCAGCATTAGCGCTGAAACCATCGCCACTGGCGATCACGTTGACACGCTGTCCGGCTTTTACTCGCCAGGCCTGGCGCAGCATGGTTAGTTGTATTGGCTGCCCGGGCGTCAGATCGCGCAGACTGACTGCATCAACCAGTTGATTAACATCCAGTACAGTACGTGGCGGTAAGGTATCCAGCCGTCCGCGTTTCAGTTTGACGCTGGCAGATTCCAGTTTTCCTCCCCGCACAATGGGCATCGCGGCAACGACATAATTCCCGGTGGCCTGCACATTGACTTGCACATATCGTTTGTCGTTGCCGCAGCGTGCCAGCACATTCACATTGCCCCACAGGCGGGAATTACTGGTGATGGAAAACAATGGCTGTTCACACGCAGGCAGTAAATGGGGGGGCGTGCGAATAGAGATACGAACCTCATCACTCAACCCCGCCAGTTGTACCACAAAAAAGGTTTTCAATTGTGATGTGAAATCGCCAGCCGTACTCAGCGGGCTGAACAGTATCGCGATGAGTACCACGCCATGCTTCATTATTTGCATTTCCGCCCCCAGCCATTTCTACAGGCTAAATTGTACCCGCGCGGCGTGACCATCAACGGCATAAATAGCGACCCATTTTGCGTTTATTCCGCCGATAACGCGCGCCTAAAGCCTTTAAGCTGACGGCAGAATTTTGATATCTGCGGAGGAGATATGCTCGATAAGCTCGACGCCGCCTTACGTTTTCAACAAGAGGCGCTCAATCTGCGCGCCCATCGTCAGGAAGTGCTGGCGGCAAACATCGCCAACGCCGATACCCCTGGTTATCAGGCGCGCGATATAGATTTTGCCAGTGAACTTAAAAAAGTAATGCTGCGTGGACGGGATGAAACCAGTGTGGTGGCCCTGACCATGACCTCAACGCAACACATTCCGGCGCAGGCGCTGACGCCTCCTTCCGCAGAACTGCAATACCGTATTCCGGATCAGCCTTCGCTGGACGGCAATACCGTCGATATGGATCGCGAACGCACCCAGTTTGCCGATAACAGCCTGCAATATCAGATGAGCCTTAGCGCGTTGAGTGGGCAAATCAAAGGCATGATGAACGTTTTA
Source organism: Escherichia sp. MOD1-EC6162 (assembly GCF_002965125.1). NCBI lineage: Bacteria > Pseudomonadati > Pseudomonadota > Gammaproteobacteria > Enterobacterales > Enterobacteriaceae > Escherichia > Escherichia sp. MOD1-EC6162. The sequence continues at coordinate 68,057 of NZ_PTSB01000005.1, read as the reverse complement.
CAGAGCGGAAATTAACGGATGGCACTGCTGAATATTTTTGAGATCGCCGGGTCGGCGTTAACTGCCCAGTCCCAGCGTCTGAACGTAGCGGCCAGTAATCTGGCGAATGCCGATAGCGTGACAGGGCCAGACGGACAACCTTATCGGGCGAAACAGGTGGTGTTTCAGGTGAACGCCGCGCCGGGAACCGCGACAGGTGGGGTGAAAGTGGCTGACGTGATTGAAAGCCAGGCGCCAGACAAACTGGTATATGAGCCGGGAAATCCACTGGCGGACGCGAAGGGTTACGTGAAAATGCCAAACGTGGATGTGGTTGGGGAGATGGTTAACACCATGTCGGCATCACGCAGTTATCAGGCCAACGTTGAAGTCCTCAACACGGTGAAAAGCATGATGCTGAAGACCCTCACGCTCGGTCAATAAAGGAGAAAACCATGTCCATTGCGGTAACCACTACCGATCCGACAAACACTGGTGTCAGTACTACCAGCAGTAGTTCGCTCACTGGCAGTAACGCTGCAGATTTGCAAAGCAGTTTTCTGACGTTGCTGGTGGCGCAACTGAAAAATCAGGATCCGACCAATCCGATGGAGAACAACGAGTTGACATCGCAACTGGCGCAAATCAGCACGGTTAGCGGGATTGAAAAACTCAATACTACACTCGGTTCGATTTCCGGACAGATAGACAACAGTCAGTCGCTACAGGCCAGTAACCTGATTGGTCATGGTGTGATGATCCCCGGCACCACCATTCTTGCCGGTACTGGCAGTGAAGAAGGGGCGGTAACCACGACCACGCCGTTTGGTGTTGAACTGCAACAGGCGGCAGACAAAGTCACCGCCACGATCACTGATAAAAATGGCGCGGTTGTACGCACGATTGATATCGGTGAACTGACCGCCGGAGTCCACAGTTTCACCTGGGACGGCACATTAACTGACGGCACAACCGCACCGAATGGTTCTTATAACGTGGCGATTAGCGCCAGTAACGGTGGTACGCAGTTAGTTGCGCAACCGCTGCAGTTTGCTCTGGTGCAGGGCGTGATCCGCGGTAACAACGGTAATACGCTGGATCTCGGCACTTACGGCACCACCACTCTCGACGAAGTACGGCAGATAATTTAAGCCTTCACATTTCAGGAGTCAGTCATGGCCTTTTCTCAAGCGGTTAGCGGATTAAACGCAGCCGCCACCAACCTCGATGTTATTGGCAACAATATCGCCAACTCCGCCACCTATGGTTTTAAATCCGGTACGGCTTCTTTTGCTGATATGTTCGCGGGTTCTAAAGTGGGGCTGGGGGTAAAAGTTGCCGGCATTACCCAGGATTTTACCGATGGAACGACCACGAATACAGGACGTGGCCTTGACGTTGCCATCAGCCAGAACGGTTTCTTCCGCCTCGTAGACAGTAACGGCTCAGTGTTTTACAGCCGTAACGGGCAATTTAAACTCGATGAAAACCGTAATCTGGTGAATATGCAAGGTTTACAGTTAACGGGGTATCCGGCAACCGGCACACCACCGACTATTCAGCAGGGGGCGAATCCAGGCAATATTTCGATTCCGAATACCCTGATGGCGGCGAAAACGACGACAACGGCGTCAATGCAGATCAACCTTAACTCCAGTGATCCTCTTCCGACAGTCAAAACTTTCGATGCCAGCGATGCGGATAGCTATAACAAAAAAGGTTCGGTAACGGTATTTGACAGCCAGGGGAATGCTCATGACATGAGCGTCTACTTTGTGAAGACCGGGGATAATAACTGGGATGTTTACACCCAGGATAGTAGTGATGCAGCCAGTATCGCTAAGCAAGTAACAACACTGGCGTTTGATGCGAATGGAACTCTGACATCTGGTGCTTCTGCGTTAGTTGCCACCGGTGCAATTAACGGTGCAGATCCCGCCTCATTCTCGTTAAGTTTCCTCAACTCCATGCAACAAAACACCGGTGCGAACAACATCGTGGCAACCACCCAGAACGGCTACAAACCGGGCGATCTGGTGAGTTACCAAATCAACGATGACGGTACGGTAGTCGGCAACTATTCCAACGAACAAACCCAACTGTTGGGGCAGATTGTGCTGGCTAACTTCGCTAACAACGAAGGACTGGCGTCCGAAGGCGATAATGTCTGGTCTGCGACGCAATCTTCTGGCGTGGCGCTGTTGGGGACTGCCGGAACAGGCAATTTTGGCACGCTGACCAATGGTGCGCTGGAAGCGTCCAATGTCGATCTCAGCAAAGAACTGGTCAATATGATTGTCGCCCAGCGTAACTATCAGTCCAACGCCCAGACTATCAAAACCCAGGACCAGATCCTCAACACGCTGGTTAACTTACGCTAATCGCTGACGGGATAGCTCAATGGATCACGCAATCTATACCGCGATGGGGGCCGCCAGCCAGACGCTGAATCAGCAAGCGGTAACTGCCAGTAATCTGGCGAATGCATCTACACCTGGTTTTCGCGCGCAGATAAACGCCTTACGTGCAGTGCCGGTAGAGGGACTTTCGCTGCCTACACGCACGCTGGTGACGGCATCTACGCCAGGGGCAGACATGACGCCCGGCAAGATGGATTACACCTCACGTCCGCTGGATGTTGCGTTACAGCAAGACGGCTGGCTGGCCGTGCAGACCGCTGACGGTAGCGAAGGATATACGCGTAATGGCAGCATTCAGGTTGATCCCACCGGGCAACTGACGATTCAGGGGCATCCGGTGATTGGTGAGGCGGGGCCGATTGCTGTGCCGGAAGGGGCGGAAATCACTATTGCTGCCGATGGTACTATCTCGGCGCTGAATTCTGGCGATCCGGCAAATACCGTCGCTCCAGTCGGGCGGCTGAAACTGGTGAAAGCTACGGGCAGTGAAGTGCAGCGCGGCGATGACGGCATTTTTCGTTTGACTGCTGAAAGTCAGGCCACACGTGGAGCGGAACTTCAGGCAGACCCGACGTTACGGGTGATGTCGGGCGTGCTGGAAGGCAGTAATGTCAATGCTGTTGCGGCGATGAGCGACATGATTGCCAGCGCGCGGCGTTTTGAAATGCAGATGAAGGTTATCAGCAGCGTTGATGATAACGCAGGCCGTGCCAATCAACTGCTTTCGATGAGTTAATTGAAAGGATAAGTGACAAGCATAAGTTACCTGATGCGCAATTTTATCGGGCTTACGAGTTGCATCGCAATGTATTGAATTTGCGAGATCTTGTAGGCCGGATAAGGCGTTTACGCCGCATCCGGTAAAAAGACATATGCACGTGGTCAGCACTCCACTACAGGACATTTTATGATCAGTTCATTATGGATCGCCAAAACCGGCCTCGACGCCCAGCAAACCAATATGGACGTCATTGCCAACAACCTGGCAAACGTCAGTACCAACGGTTTCAAGCGTCAGCGGGCGGTGTTTGAAGATCTGCTTTATCAAACCATTCGCCAGCCTGGAGCGCAGTCTTCCGAACAAACCACCTTGCCGTCCGGGTTACAAATCGGTACTGGTGTGCGTCCGGTTGCCACTGAACGCCTACACAGTCAGGGCAACCTGTCGCAAACCAATAACAGCAAAGATGTGGCGATTAAAGGGCAGGGTTTTTTCCAGATCATGCTGCCGGATGGCTCATCGGCCTACACCCGCGACGGCTCTTTCCAGGTGGATCAGAACGGGCAGTTGGTGACGGCGGGTGGTTTTCAGGTACAGCCTGCGATCACCATTCCAGCGAATGCGTTAAGCATCACCATCGGTCGTGATGGCGTGGTCAGCGTAACCCAGCAAGGCCAGGCGGCTCCGGTTCAGGTTGGGCAGCTTAATCTCACTACCTTTATGAACGACACTGGGCTGGAGAGCATTGGCGAAAACCTCTACACCGAAACGCAATCCTCCGGCGCACCGAACGAAAGTACACCGGGTCTGAACGGCGCGGGGCTGCTGTATCAAGGGTATGTTGAAACATCTAACGTCAACGTGGCGGAAGAACTGGTCAACATGATTCAGGTACAACGTGCCTACGAAATCAACAGTAAAGCGGTATCTACCACTGATCAGATGCTGCAAAAACTGACGCAACTCTAAGGCATAACCGGTGGCTGGTTCACCGGTTTACTGATTTTTAAAGATGATAGCCATGCAAAAAAACGCTGCGCGCATTTACGCCATTTCCAGCTTGTTGGTGTTTTCACTGACCGGCTGTGCCTGGATACCCTCCACGCCGTTGGTACAGGGGGCGACTACTGCACAGCCGGTTCCTGGTCCGACACCCGTCGCCAACGGTTCCATATTCCAGTCTGCTCAGCCGATTAACTATGGCTATCAACCGCTGTTTGAAGATCGCCGCCCACGTAATATTGGCGATACGCTGACCATTGTGTTGCAGGAAAACGTCAGTGCCAGCAAGAGTTCTTCCGCTAATGCCAGCCGCGACGGTAAAACCAATTTTGGCTTTGATACTGTGCCGCGCTATTTGCAGGGGCTGTTTGGTAATGCCCGCGCTGATGTCGATGCCTCTGGCGGCAATAGCTTTAACGGGAAAGGTGGAGCCAATGCCAGCAATACCTTCAGCGGCACGTTGACGGTGACGGTCGATCAAGTGCTGGTAAACGGTAACCTGCATGTGGTGGGTGAAAAACAGATCGCCATTAATCAGGGCACCGAATTTATTCGCTTCTCCGGCGTGGTCAATCCACGCACTATCAGTGGTAGCAACACCGTACCGTCTACCCAGGTGGCGGATGCGCGCATTGAGTACGTTGGCAATGGCTACATTAACGAAGCACAAAATATGGGCTGGTTACAGCGTTTCTTCCTTAACCTGTCGCCAATGTAAGTGAGGCTGTGGTGATTAAATTTCTCTCTGCATTCATTCTTCTACTGGTTGCGGTCGTGGCGCAGGCCGACCGTATTCGCGATCTCACCAGCGTTCAGGGCGTACGGCAAAACTCGCTGATTGGTTATGGGTTGGTAGTTGGCCTGGATGGTACGGGTGACCAGACGACCCAGACGCCGTTTACCACGCAAACGCTAAATAACATGCTCTCGCAGTTGGGAATTACCGTTCCGACAGGCACCAATATGCAGTTAAAAAACGTCGCTGCGGTAATGGTGACGGCGTCACTTCCGCCTTTTGGACGCCAGGGGCAAACCATTGATGTCGTGGTGTCGTCGATGGGTAACGCCAAAAGTCTGCGTGGCGGTACGCTGCTGATGACACCGCTTAAGGGTGTCGATAGCCAGGTGTATGCGCTGGCGCAGGGCAATATTCTGGTCGGCGGCGCAGGCGCATCGGCGGGGGGCAGCAGTGTTCAGGTTAACCAATTGAATGGCGGACGGATCACCAATGGTGCAATTATTGAGCGCGAATTGCCCAGCCAGTTTGGTGCTGGCAATACCTTCAATTTGCAGCTAAATGAGGAAGATTTCACCCTGGCGCAGGAAATTGCCGATACCATCAACCGCACACGCGGATACGGCAACGCGACGGCGTTAGATGCGCGAACTATTCAGGTACGCGTGCCGAGTGGCAACAGTTCCCAGGTGCGTTTCCTTGCCGATATCCAGAACATGCAGGTCAATGTCACTCCGCAGGACGCCAAAGTGATTATTAACTCGCGTACCGGTTCAGTGGTGATGAATCGTGAAGTGACCCTCGATAGCTGCGCGGTGGCACAGGGCAACCTCTCGGTTACGGTGAATCGGCAGGTGAATGTCAGCCAGCCAGATACGCCGTTTGGTGGTGGAGAAACCGTGGTAACCCCACAAACGCAGATCGACTTACGTCAGAGCGGTGGTTCGCTGCAAAGCGTGCGTTCAAGCGCCAGCCTCAATAACGTAGTGCGCGCGCTCAATGCATTGGGGGCTACGCCGATGGATCTGATGTCCATACTGCAATCGATGCAAAGCGCGGGATGTCTGCGGGCAAAACTGGAAATCATTTGATGATTAGCGACAGCAAACTGCTGGCCAGTGCCGCCTGGGATGCACAATCGCTTAATGACCTGAAAGCGAAAGTGGGTGAAGATCCGGCGGCAAATATTCGCCCGGTGGCTCGTCAGGTAGAAGGGATGTTCGTGCAGATGATGCTGAAAAGTATGCGTGAAGCCTTACCGAAAGATGGCCTGTTCAGCAGCGAGCATACCCGACTCTACACCAGTATGTATGACCAGCAGATTGCCCAACAGATGACAGCAGGCAAAGGTCTGGGGCTGGCGGAGATGATGGTTAAACAGATGACACCAGAGCAGCCGTTGCCAGATGAAGCAACGCCAGCGGCACCGATGAAATTCCCGCTTGAAACTGTGATGCGTTACCAAAACCAGGCGATCTCGCAACTGGTGCAAAAAGCCGTACCACGTAACTACGATGATTCGCTACCTGGTGACAGCAAAGCGTTCCTCGCGCAACTCTCGCTTCCCGCCCAACGGGCAAGCCAGCAAAGTGGTGTGCCGCATCATCTGATCCTTGCCCAGGCGGCGCTGGAATCAGGCTGGGGACAACGGCAAATCCGTCGTGAAAATGGTGAGCCAAGCTATAACCTGTTTGGCGTCAAAGCCTCCGGCAATTGGAAAGGGCCGATCACTGAAATTACCACCACCGAATATGAAAATGGCGAAGCGAAGAAAGTAAAGGCGAAGTTCCGGGTTTACAGCTCATATCTTGAAGCGCTTTCAGATTATGTCGGTCTATTAACACGTAATCCGCGTTACGCCGCCGTGACGAATGCCAAAAGCGCTGAGCAGGGGGCGCAGGCATTACAGGACGCGGGATATGCGACCGATCCTCATTATGCCCGCAAACTAACCCATATGATTCAGCAGATGAAATCGGTAAGCGACAAAGTGAGCAAAACTTACAACATGAGTATCGATAATCTGTTCTGAAGAACTCAAGTCCGGCGGGTGTCTGCCGATAATGCTCTGTAATTGAAGGCTTATAAGGAACCTCCATGTCCAGCTTGATCAATAACGCCATGAGCGGACTTAACGCGGCGCAGGCAGCGTTAAATACGGCGAGTAATAATATTTCCAGCTATAACGTTGCCGGATATACCCGCCAAACCACCATTATGGCGCAGGCCAACAGCACTCTGGGTGCAGGTGGTTGGGTTGGCAATGGTGTCTACGTATCCGGTGTGCAACGTGAGTATGATGCGTTTATTACCAACCAGTTACGTGCGGCGCAAACCCAGAGTAGCGGTCTGACTTCCCGCTATGAACAGATGTCGAAAATCGACAATATGCTCTCTGGCAGCACGACCTCGCTGGCAACACAGATGCAGGATTTCTTCACCAGTCTGCAAACACTGGTCAGTAACGCGGAAGATCCGGCGGCACGTCAGGCGCTTATCGGTAAAGCAGAAGGGCTGGTAAACCAGTTTAAAACCACCGATCAGTATCTGCGCGACCAGGATAAACAGGTCAATATCGCGATAGGTGCCAGCGTTGACCAGATCAACAATTATGCTAAACAAATCGCCAGTCTGAACGATCAAATCTCACGCCTGACAGGTGTGGGGGCAGGGGCGTCACCTAACGAACTGCTGGATCAACGTGATCAACTGGTGAGCGAATTAAACCAGATCGTTGGTGTAGAAGTCAGCGTTCAGGATGGCGGCACTTACAACATCACGATGGCCAATGGTTACTCACTGGTTCAGGGCAGCACGGCGCGTCAGTTGGCGGCAGTACCGTCCAGCGCCGATCCTTCCCGCACGACAGTCGCTTATGTTGATAGTACTGTGGGCAATATCGAGATCCCGGAGAAATTACTGAATACCGGGTCGCTGGGCGGCCTTCTGACATTCCGTTCTCAGGATCTCGACCAGACGCGCAATACGCTCGGACAACTGGCGCTGGCATTTGCCGGGGCTTTCAATACTCAACACAAAGACGGGTTTGATGCCAATGGCGATACAGGGAAAGATTTTTTTGCCATCGGGAAACCGGCTGTGCTGGAGAATACTAAAAACCAGGGTAGTAGCGCGATCAGCGCCACGGTGACCGACGGCTCCGCGGTGCTGGCAACAGATTACAAAATCTCTTTCAACAATAATCAGTGGCAGGTCACCCGCCTTGCCAGCAATACTACTTTTACGGTGACGCCAGATGCCGACGGTAAAGTTTCGTTTGACGGTCTGGAGTTGACGTTTATCGGCACACCAGATGCTAATGACAGCTTCACGTTGAAACCGGTAAGCGATGCCATCGTCAACATGGACGTTTTAATCACCGACGAAGCGAAAATCGCCATGGCGAGCGATAAAACCGCTGGTGAGAGCGATAACCGTAATGGTCAGGCGCTGCTGGATTTGCAAAGCAACAGTAAAACGGTGGGCGGGGCGAAATCCTTCAACGACGCCTATGCCTCGTTAGTGAGTGATATCGGCAATAAAACTGCTACGTTGAAAACCAGCAGTACGACGCAAGGTAATGTGGTGACGCAACTCTCTAATCAGCAGCAATCTATTTCCGGCGTCAACCTTGATGAAGAGTACGGCAACTTGCAACGTTTTCAGCAGTACTACCTGGCGAATGCGCAGGTTCTGCAGACGGCGAACGCCATTTTCGATGCGCTTATTAACATTCGCTAAGGGAGAGAAAAAATGCGTTTCAGTACCCAGATGATGTACCAGCAAAATATGCGCGGTATCACCAGTTCCCAGGCGGAATGGATGAAGTATGGCGAACAGATGTCGACGGGTAAGCGAGTTGTTAACCCTTCTGACGATCCCATTGCTGCATCACAAGCTGTCGTGCTCTCACAAGCGCAGGCGCAAAACAGTCAGTACACGCTGGCGCGTACTTTCGCGACGCAAAAAGTGTCGCTGGAAGAGAGTGTGCTTAGCCAGGTTACTACGGCAATCCAGAACGCCCAGGAAAAAATTGTCTACGCCAGCAACGGCACGTTAAGTGACGATGATCGGGCATCGTTAGCCACGGATATTCAGGGACTCCGCGACCAGTTGTTGAATCTGGCGAATACCACTGACGGTAACGGGCGCTACATTTTTGCTGGTTATAAAACCGAATCCGCACCGTTTAGCGAAGCGAAAGGTGAATATGTCGGCGGAACTGAAAGTATTAAGCAACAGGTTGATGCTTCGCGTTCGATGGTGATAGGGCATACCGGCGACAAAATTTTTAATAGCATTACCAGTAATGCGGTAGCGGAACCAGATGGTAGCGATTCTGAAACCAGCCTTTTTGCTATGCTGGATAGCGCCATCGCTGCGCTGAAAACACCGGTTGCAGATAGTGAAGCGGATAAAGAAACCGCTGCTGCGGCATTAGATAAAACTAACCGTGGCCTGAAAAACTCGCTGAATAATGTGCTCACCGTACGTGCGGAATTAGGCACACAGTTGAACGAACTGGAGTCGCTGGATTCATTAGGTAGCGATCGCGCTTTAGGTCAGACGCAGCAGATGAGTGATTTGGTTGATGTGGACTGGAACGCGACGATTTCATCTTACATCATGCAGCAAACGGCGTTGCAGGCGTCGTACAAAGCGTTTACTGATATGCAAGGATTATCGCTTTTTCAGCTCAATAAATAAGCACTTTTCAAACATATCATGAAACTGGGTATGTTTTGTCTGCCCGCTCTGGGATCGCCTGAGCGGGCATTTTTTTGCCTTATTTTTGAGTGTGGCTGGCAAGAATACCATTGGGTGAAGTTGAATATATTGATTCATAACTGAAATAAAAAAAGCCCCGGCGGTTGCCAGGGCTTGATCGCTTTGAGTTAATGATTACTCAACAGGTTGCGGACGCGCAGGGGCGGCAGAGGCATGATGCGTCGCCGTATGACCACCTGCGGCACCTTTACCTTCGAAGGCAAAGGCTGGACGCTGCCAATCACTGTGGCGCGGCGCTTCCGGAACATATTCCGGTGCCGGAGCACGTGTCATCGGCGCGGTAGCGTGGTTATGCTCTACGACTACCTCGGCTTCAACAGGGGCTACTGTTTCAACCTCTGCTGCAACTTCAGCGACCACAGGCGCGGCAGGTTGAGCAACGACTTCAGGTTCGGCAATCACAACCTCGGCAGTTTCGGCAACTTCTTCAATATCAGCCGTCTCTTCCTGCGGTTCAACCACTGGTTCTGCGTGCTCTGCAACTTCCTGCGCTACGGCAACATCAGCTCCGGCAATCACCTGCGGCTGTTCAGTTACTGCAGCGGCAATCACTTCAGGATGCGTCGTTTCAACCACTTGCGGTTCGGCAACCTGAACAGGTGCTTCTACGACTTCAGTTACTTCTTCAACAACCGGCGCGGCAATGACTGGCTCCACAGCGGCGGTGACAGGGACTTCAGTCACCATCGGCTGAACCTGTACTTCTTCCTGCTCGCGTTGTTCTTCAACCTGTACATCTTGCGGACGTACAACCGGGTAGCGGATCCAGACTTTGCCAGAGGCCAGTTCCGGAGATGCGCACGCTACAGTTAACGGCATTGGTGACTGAACCGGATAACGCTCGTCACGATAGCGGCGACGACGCTGGCCACTTACGCGCAGGTGACGAGGCGAACGACGAGAACGACGTGGCATGCCACCGTTGTCACGGTTATCGGCATTGTTCTCTTCTTGCTGTTCCGGCGCAGTTTGCGCAACCACAGGCAGCGGAACTTTTACCAGTTCAGTTCGCTGGGCAGGCGTTTCCTGCATAACAGGCTCGGCAGCGACGGTTTCTTCAACCACCGGTGCGACTACAACTTCTTCAGCAACGCTTTGCTCGTAACGCACTTTTTGGTTCAGTTGACGCTGTTTACGACGTGGTTGAACCGGACGTACACGTTCTTCCTGGTCGGTTTCCTGAACAGATGGCTCTTCAACATTCAGCGCTTTAGCTTCTTGTTGCACCTGACGTTTATCGTCGTTACGGCGACGGCTACGTTCACGACGCGGTGCTTGCTGCTCGTCAGTGGTGCGTGCTTTTTCAGTTACATCGGTCTGCTGACGGTTCTCACGAGCCTCGGCAGTCTGCTGCTGTGCCTGGCGACGATTACGACGGTTTTCTTCGCGATTATCGCTGCCCTCTGTACGCTCACTACGTGTATCGCGGCGTTCATTACGGTCACGGCGGTTGTTCTGGCGAGGCTTACGGCGATCCTGTTGGCGCTCCGGTTTTGCTTCTGCTTTCGACGCGGGTTGCTCGGCCGGTTTGGTTTCTTCGCCGCCGCTGAACAACGATTTCAGTGCGTTGAAAAGACGGCTCAACAGGCCTGGTTGTGCTGGAGCAGCAGGCGTTGTCGGCGCAGCTTTCGGTGCTGGGGTTGCTGCCGGTGCTACAGTTTCAGCCGGGGTTGGCGCTGGTGGAACATCCGGCATGGCGAAGGTTGCCAGTGCAGGTTGTTCCGGGCGTTTACGTTCAGGGAATTCTTCCTCAGAAGGTAATGCCATCGCTTCTTCATGCAGTTTTGGCAGCATGTAGCTTAAGGTCGGCGTCTCTTCTCCTTTACGCACGCGCAGCACGTGGTAGTGCGGAGTTTCCATCTGATCGTTTGGTACAATCACGCAGCGCACGCCGTCCTGACGGGTTTCAATTGCATTCACCGCAGAACGTTTTTCGTTCAGCAGGTAAGAAGCAATGGGGACAGGAACAATAGCGTGGACTTCCTGAGTGTTCTCTTTCAGGGCTTCTTCTTCAATCAGACGCAGAATAGAGAGCGACAGGGATTCGTTGTCACGCACGGTGCCAGTACCGGAGCAACGCGGGCAGACGTGATGGCTGGATTCACCCAGCGATGGGCTAAGGCGCTGACGGGACATCTCGAGCAGGCCGAAGCGAGAAATATGGCTGATTTGAATACGCGCACGATCCTGACGCACCGCTTCACGCAGACGGTTTTCTACCGCACGCTGGTGGCGTACTGGCGTCATGTCAATAAAGTCGATAACAATCAGGCCGCCGAGGTCACGCAGACGCAACTGACGAGCAATCTCATCAGCAGCTTCCAGGTTAGTGTTAAACGCGGTTTCTTCGATATCACCGCCGCGGGTTGCGCGTGCGGAGTTGATGTCGATGGCGGTTAACGCTTCGGTGCTGTCGATAACAATAGAACCACCGGACGGCAGACGAACTTCACGCTGGAAAGCGGACTCGATCTGCGATTCAATCTGGTAGTGGCTGAACAGTGGAATTTCACCCGTGTACAGTTTGATTTTGCTGCTGAAATCCGGGCGGCCCAACGCGGCGATATGCTGACGCGCCAGTTCGAGCACTTTCGGGTTATCAATAAGGATTTCACCTATGTCCTGACGCAGGTAGTCGCGGAAAGCGCGAACGATAACGTTGCTTTCCTGGTGAATCAGGAACGGAGCAGGGCGGCTTTCAGCGGCTTTTTTGATCGCTTCCCAGTGTTTCAGACGGAAGCTCAGATCCCACTGGAGCGCCTCGGCAGATTTGCCGACGCCAGCAGTACGCACGATAAGCCCCATGCCTTCAGGCAGTTCAAGGCTTGCCAGTGCTTCTTTTAATTCGGTACGGTCGTCGCCTTCGATACGGCGAGAAATGCCACCCGCGCGCGGGTTGTTCGGCATCAGAACCAGATAGCTACCCGCCAGGCTGATAAAGGTGGTCAGTGCTGCGCCTTTGTTACCGCGCTCTTCTTTATCGATCTGAACAATGACCTCCTGACCTTCACGCAACACATCTTTAATGTTGGGGCGGCCATGAGCACTGTAGTTAGCAGGGAAATATTCGCGGGCAATTTCTTTTAGTGGGAGGAAACCGTGACGTTCAGCGCCGTAATCAACAAAAGCAGCTTCCAGACTCGGTTCAATGCGGGTGATTTTACCTTTGTAGATGTTCGCCTTTTTCTGTTCATGCCCTGGACTTTCGATATCCAGATCATACAGACGCTGCCCATCTACAAGGGCAACGCGCAACTCTTCCTGCTGAGTTGCGTTGATTAACATTCTTTTCATCGTAACTTACTCATTATTCTTACATTGACGACTAAGCTGCGGGCAAAGTAACGCCTTTCCGGGTGTGAACCGATGGCCTCGTGTCTAGTCGCGTCGCCAACCTCACGGTTATCGTCAGCTCAAAGAGGCGCAGAGTGTCGGTTGCCCGTTTTTCATGCGGAAAAACAGCGCAATTATCAGAGAAACAGACTGGGTATTACTCTCCAGAAATATTTCCATCTACCGGTAAGGACTGCAACCCGCAGCCCGCTAACTGCCTGAAAGATCAATACGTCTTACGCCATTGCTGCGTTGATGATCGGTCGGGCAAAATGGGTTATTCCGTAAAATTTCTTGTTTTAACAAGGTTGGACACGGAAACGTTCTCATTATTCCACTGCAAGCCTTGTTATAGCAAGATGACTTTTACCATTTATCACCCACTTACTCACAGTTTTTTCACTTCTTGCTGGTGATTGGTTTAATAACCAGCAATTAAGTGATTGCGCTGGGAAGTAATAAGGTGCAGAACTAAATATAAGCATAGAAAAATGAGTGGCGCGAATCCTGCTGGCTATTTAGAATCGCCCACCATGAAAACAGAGACTCCATCCGTAAAAATTGTTGCTATTACCGCTGATGAAGCGGGGCAACGTATCGACAACTTTTTGCGTACCCAATTGAAAGGCGTACCAAAAAGTATGATCTACCGTATTTTGCGTAAAGGCGAAGTACGGGTGAACAAAAAACGTATTAAGCCTGAATATAAACTCGAAGCTGGCGATGAAGTGCGTATTCCGCCGGTTCGCGTTGCTGAACGGGAAGAAGACGCGGTTTCGCCGCATCTGCAAAAAGTCGCTGCGCTGGCGGATGTCATCTTATATGAAGATGATCATATCCTGGTGTTGAATAAACCGTCTGGCACAGCAGTACATGGCGGCAGTGGTTTAAGTTTCGGCGTTATTGAAGGACTGAGGGCGTTGCGCCCCGAAGCGCGGTTCCTTGAACTGGTGCATCGGCTCGACCGGGACACCTCTGGTGTACTGCTGGTAGCGAAAAAACGCTCGGCGTTACGTTCTCTACATGAGCAATTACGTGAAAAAGGTATGCAAAAAGATTACCTGGCGCTGGTGCGCGGTCAGTGGCAGTCACACGTGAAAAGCGTGCAAGCGCCGTTGCTGAAAAACATTCTGCAAAGCGGTGAGCGTATTGTGCGTGTGAGCCAGGAGGGTAAGCCGTCAGAAACGCGCTTCAAAGTGGAAGAACGCTATGCGTTTGCCACGCTGGTGCGTTGTAGCCCGGTGACCGGTCGTACACACCAGATCCGTGTGCATACGCAATACGCTGGTCATCCGATTGCCTTTGATGATCGTTACGGCGACCGCGAATTTGATAAACAACTCACTGAAGCGGGAACGGGATTAAATCGTTTATTCCTGCACGCCGCGGCGTTGAAGTTTACCCATCCGGGAACGGGTGAGGTGATGCGTATCGAAGCGCCGATGGATGATGGTTTGAAGCGTTGTTTGCAGAAACTGCGTAATACGCGTTAATGCGAGCATATAAATCAGATAGTAGGCGGTAGGCCTGATAAGGCGTTTACGCCGCATCAGGCAGTCAGCACCAATTGCCGGATGCGGCGTAAACGCGTCCGGCCCATAAAATTATCCCATCAGCGGGTTTTTCCCTTCCCGACGTAACATCTGACAGAGCGCAATAAGCGGCAAACCAACCAGCGTGTTAGGGTCACGCCCTTCTAAACGCTCGAATAGCGTAATGCCAAAGCCTTCACTCTTAAAGCTACCTGCACAGTGCAGGGGATGCTCCTTACGCACGTAATTATCAATCTCCGCCTCGCTCAGATGACGGAAATGGACGTCAAATGGTTCCACTTCTGTTTGCAGATGTCCGTTGGCGGAATTATACAATGCCAGCCCGGTATAAAAGGTGACAATATTGCCGCTGGCTTTGCGTAATTGCAGGCGCGCATTTTCTTCCGTTAACGGTTTACCGGTGATTTCACCATCAAGAACACACACCTGGTCAGAACCAATAATTAAATGGTCTGGATAACGTGATGCTAAGGATTGCGCTTTTTCTTGCGCCAGTCGAAGCACCAGTTGGCGAGGTGATTCATCGCTATGCGGGGTTTCGTCGACCTCCGGCGCGGCACATTCGAAAGAGATTTGCAGTTTTTCAAGTAGAGCGCGGCGCCAGGGCGAGGTGGAGGCTAAAATAAGTTTAGACATATTTTTTTCCATCAGATATAGCGTATTGATGATAGCCATTTTAAACTATGCGCTTCGTTTTGCAGGTTGATGTTCGTTGTCAGCACTGAACGAAAATAAAGCAGTAACCCGCAATGTGTGCGAATTATTGGCAAAAGGCAACCACAGGCTGCCTTTTTCTTTGACTCTATGACGTTACAAAGTTAATATGCGCGCCCTATGCAAAAGGTAAAATTACCCCTGACTCTCGATCCGGTTCGTACGGCTCAAAAACGCCTTGATTACCAGGGTATTTATACTCCTGATCAGGTTGAGCGCGTCGCTGAATCTGTAGTCAGTGTGGACAGTGATGTGGAATGCTCCATGTCGTTCGCTATCGATAACCAACGTCTCGCAGTGTTAAACGGCGATGCGAAGGTGACGGTAACGCTCGAGTGTCAGCGTTGCGGGAAGCCGTTTTCTCATCAGGTCTACACAACGTATTGTTTTAGTCCTGTGCGTTCAGACGAACAGGCTGAAGCACTGCCGGAAACGTATGAACCGATTGAGGTTAACGAATTCGGTGAAATCGATCTGCTTGCAATGGTTGAAGATGAAATCATCCTCGCCTTGCCGGTAGTTCCGGTGCATGATTCTGAACACTGTGAAGTGTCCGAAGCGGACATGGTCTTTGGTGAATTGCCTGATGAAGCGCAAAAACCAAACCCATTTGCCGTATTAGCCAGCTTAAAGCGTAAGTAATTGGTGCTCCCCGTTGGATCGGGGATAAACCGTAATTGAGGAGTAAGGTCCATGGCCGTACAACAGAATAAACCAACCCGTTCCAAACGTGGCATGCGTCGTTCCCATGACGCGCTGACCGCAGTCACCAGCCTGTCTGTAGACAAAACTTCTGGTGAAAAACACCTGCGTCACCACATCACTGCCGACGGTTACTACCGCGGCCGCAAGGTCATCGCTAAGTAATCACGCGTCTGCGTGATGAAGCTTAGTGAGGATTTTCCCCAGGTAACTGGGGAAAGACCAAACCGGGCGGCGACGATACCTTGACACGTCTAACCCTGGCGTTAGATGTCATGGGGGGCGATTTTGGCCCTTCTGTGACAGTGCCTGCAGCTTTGCAGGCACTGAACTCTAATTCGCAACTCACTCTTCTTTTAGTCGGTAATCCCGACGCCATCACGCCATTACTTGCTAAAGCTGACTTCGAACAACGTTCGCGTTTGCAGATTATCCCTGCGCAGTCAGTTATCGCCAGTGATGCCCGGCCTTCGCAAGCTATCCGCGGCAGTCGTGGTAGCTCAATGCGCGTGGCTTTGGAACTGGTGAAAGAGGGGCGAGCGCAGGCCTGTGTCAGTGCCGGTAATACCGGGGCGCTGATGGGACTGGCAAAATTATTGCTCAAACCCCTGGAGGGGATTGAGCGTCCGGCGTTGGTGACGGTGTTACCGCATCAGCAAAAGGGCAAAACGGTGGTTCTCGATTTAGGGGCCAACGTCGATTGTGATAGCACAATGTTGGTGCAATTCGCCATTATGGGCTCTGTTTTGGCAGAAGAGGTGGTGGAAATCCCTAACCCTCGCGTGGCGTTGCTCAATATTGGTGAAGAAGAAGTAAAGGGTCTCGACAGTATTCGGGACGCCTCAGCTGTGCTTAAAACAATCCCTTCTGTCAATTATATCGGCTATCTTGAAGCCAATGAGTTATTAACTGGCAAGACAGATGTGTTGGTCTGTGACGGTTTTACAGGAAATGTCACATTAAAGACGATGGAAGGTGTTGTCAGGATGTTCCTTTCTCTGCTGAAATCCCAGGGAGAAGGGAAAAAACGGTCGTGGTGGCTACTGTTATTAAAGCGTTGGCTACAAAAGAGCCTGACGAGGCGATTCAGTCACCTCAACCCCGACCAGTATAACGGCGCCTGTCTGTTAGGATTGCGCGGCACGGTGATAAAAAGTCATGGTGCGGCCAATCAGCGAGCTTTTGCGGTCGCGATTGAACAGGCAGTGCAGGCGGTGCAGCGACAAGTTCCTCAGCGAATTGCCGCTCGCCTGAAATCTGTATACCCAGCTGGTTTTGAGCTGCTGGACGGTGGCAAAAGCGGAACTCTGCGGTAGCAGGACGCTGCCAGCGAACTCGCAGTTTGCAAGTGACGGTATATAACCGAAAAGTGACTGAGCGTACATGTATACGAAGATTATTGGTACTGGCAGCTATCTGCCCGAACAAGTGCGGACAAACGCCGATCTGGAAAAAATGGTGGATACCTCTGACGAGTGGATTGTTACTCGTACTGGCATCCGTGAACGTCATATTGCTGCACCAAACGAAACCGTTTCTACCATGGGCTTCGAAGCGGCGACACGTGCAATTGAAATGGCGGGTATCGACAAAGACCAGATTGGCCTGATTGTTGTGGCAACGACTTCTGCCACGCACGCCTTCCCGAGCGCAGCATGTCAGATTCAAAGCATGTTGGGCATTAAAGGTTGCCCGGCGTTTGACGTTGCCGCAGCCTGTGCAGGTTTCACCTACGCCCTGAGCGTAGCTGATCAATATGTGAAATCTGGTGCGGTGAAGTATGCTCTGGTCGTCGGTTCCGATGTACTGGCGCGCACCTGCGATCCAACAGATCGCGGGACCATTATCATTTTTGGTGATGGTGCGGGCGCTGCGGTGCTGGCCGCCTCTGAAGAGCCAGGAATTATCTCCACCCATCTGCATGCCGACGGCAGCTATGGTGAATTGCTGACGCTGCCTAACGCTGACCGTGTGAATCCAGAGAATTCAATTCATCTGACTATGGCAGGCAACGAAGTCTTCAAGGTCGCGGTAACTGAGCTTGCGCACATCGTTGATGAGACGCTGGCGGCGAATAATCTTGACCGTTCTCAACTGGACTGGCTGGTTCCGCATCAGGCGAACCTGCGTATTATCAGCGCAACGGCGAAAAAACTCGGCATGTCGATGGACAATGTCGTCGTGACCCTGGATCGCCATGGTAATACCTCTGCTGCTTCTGTGCCTTGTGCACTTGATGAAGCGGTACGCGATGGGCGTATTAAGCCTGGTCAGTTGGTCCTGCTTGAAGCCTTTGGCGGTGGGTTTACCTGGGGCTCCGCGCTGGTTCGTTTCTAGGATAAGGATTTAAAGATGACGCAATTTGCATTTGTGTTCCCTGGACAGGGTTCTCAAACCGTTGGAATGCTGGCTGATATGGCGGCGAGCTATCCCATTGTTGAAGAAACGTTTGCTGAAGCTTCTGCAGCGCTGGGCTACGACCTGTGGGCGCTGACCCAGCAGGGGCCAGCCGAAGAACTGAATAAAACCTGGCAAACCCAGCCAGCACTGTTAGCTGCATCTGTTGCGCTGTATCGCGTATGGCAGCAGCAAGGCGGCAAAGCTCCAGCAATGATGGCTGGTCACAGCCTGGGCGAATACTCCGCGCTGGTTTGTGCTGGTGTGATTGATTTTGCTGATGCGGTGCGTCTGGTTGAGATGCGCGGCAAGTTCATGCAGGAAGCTGTACCGGAAGGGACTGGCGCAATGGCGGCAATCATCGGTCTGGATGATGCGTCTATTGCTAAGGCTTGTGAAGAAGCAGCGGAAGGCCAGGTGGTTTCTCCGGTAAACTTCAACTCTCCGGGCCAAGTGGTTATTGCCGGTCATAAAGAAGCGGTTGAGCGTGCAGGTGCTGCCTGTAAAGCTGCTGGCGCAAAACGTGCGTTGCCGTTGCCAGTGAGCGTTCCGTCTCATTGTGCGTTGATGAAACCGGCTGCCGACAAGCTGGCTGTTGAATTAGCAAAAATCACTTTTAACGCCCCAACCGTTCCGGTTGTGAACAACGTTGATGTGAAATGCGAAACCAATGGTGATGCCATCCGTGATGCCCTGGTGCGCCAGCTTTATAACCCAGTTCAGTGGACGAAGTCCGTTGAATACATGGCAACGCAAGGCGTAGAACATCTTTATGAAGTCGGCCCGGGCAAAGTGCTTACTGGCCTGACAAAACGCATTGTCGACACCCTGACCGCCTCGGCGCTGAATGAACCTTCAGCGATGGCAGCGGCGCTCGAGCTTTAAAAGAGGAAAATCATGAATTTTGAAGGAAAAATCGCACTGGTAACCGGTGCAAGCCGTGGGATTGGCCGCGCAATTGCTGAAACGCTCGCAGCCCGTGGTGCGAAAGTTATCGGCACTGCGACCAGTGAAAGCGGCGCTCAGGCGATCAGTGATTATTTAGGTGCTAACGGTAAAGGTCTGATGTTGAATGTGACCGACCCGGCATCTATCGAATCTGTTCTGGAAAAAATTCGCGCAGAATTTGGTGAAGTCGATATCCTGGTCAATAATGCCGGTATCACTCGTGATAACCTGTTAATGCGAATGAAAGATGATGAGTGGAACGATATTATCGAAACCAACCTTTCATCTGTTTTCCGTCTGTCAAAAGCGGTAATGCGCGCTATGATGAAAAAGCGTCATGGTCGTATTATCACTATCGGTTCTGTGGTTGGTACCATGGGAAATGGCGGTCAGGCCAACTACGCTGCGGCGAAAGCGGGCTTGATCGGCTTCAGTAAATCACTGGCGCGCGAAGTTGCGTCACGCGGTATTACTGTAAACGTTGTTGCTCCGGGCTTTATTGAAACGGACATGACACGTGCGCTGAGCGATGACCAGCGTGCGGGTATCCTGGCGCAGGTTCCTGCGGGTCGCCTTGGCGGCGCACAGGAAATCGCCAACGCGGTTGCATTCCTGGCATCCGACGAAGCAGCTTACATCACGGGTGAAACTTTGCATGTGAACGGCGGGATGTACATGGTCTGACCGCGAATTGCACAAAATGCTCATGTTGCGCGCAGTCTGCGTGGTTATGAGTAATAATTAGTGCAAAATGATTTGCGTTGTTGGGGGGTATGGCCTCAAAATAGCGTAAAATCGTGGTAAGACCTGCCGGGATTTAGTTGCAAATTTTTCAACATTTTATACACTACGAAAACCATCGCGAAAGCGAGTTTTGATAGGAAATTTAAGAGTATGAGCACTATCGAAGAACGCGTTAAGAAAATTATCGGCGAACAGCTGGGCGTTAAGCAGGAAGAAGTTACCAACAATGCTTCTTTCGTTGAAGACCTGGGCGCGGATTCTCTTGACACCGTTGAGCTGGTAATGGCTCTGGAAGAAGAGTTTGATACTGAGATTCCGGACGAAGAAGCTGAGAAAATCACCACCGTTCAGGCTGCCATTGATTACATCAACGGCCACCAGGCGTAAGTGAACATCTCCAGGCGGTCGTTCGACCGCCTGAGTTTTATCTTTTTGTCCCACTAGAATCATTTTTTCCCTCCCTGGAGGACAAACGTGTCTAAGCGTCGTGTAGTTGTGACCGGACTGGGCATGTTGTCTCCTGTCGGCAATACCGTAGAGTCTACCTGGAAAGCTCTGCTTGCCGGTCAGAGTGGCATCAGCCTAATCGACCATTTCGATACTAGCGCCTATGCAACGAAATTTGCTGGCTTAGTAAAGGATTTTAACTGTGAGGACATTATCTCGCGCAAAGAACAGCGCAAGATGGATGCCTTCATTCAATATGGAATTGTCGCTGGCGTTCAGGCCATGCAGGATTCTGGCCTTGAAATAACGGAAGAGAACGCAACCCGCATTGGTGCCGCAATTGGCTCCGGGATTGGCGGCCTCGGACTGATCGAAGAAAACCACACATCTCTGATGAACGGTGGTCCACGTAAGATCAGCCCATTCTTCGTTCCGTCAACGATTGTGAACATGGTGGCAGGTCACCTGACTATCATGTATGGCCTGCGTGGCCCAAGCATCTCTATCGCGACCGCCTGTACGTCTGGCGTGCATAACATTGGCCATGCTGCGCGTATTATCGCGTATGGCGATGCTGACGTGATGGTTGCAGGTGGCGCAGAGAAAGCCAGTACGCCGCTGGGCGTTGGTGGTTTCGGCGCGGCACGTGCATTATCTACCCGCAATGATAACCCGCAAGCGGCCAGCCGCCCGTGGGATAAAGAGCGTGATGGTTTCGTACTGGGCGATGGCGCCGGTATGCTGGTGCTCGAAGAGTACGAACACGCAAAAAAACGCGGTGCGAAAATTTACGCTGAACTTGTCGGCTTTGGTATGAGCAGCGATGCCTACCATATGACGTCGCCGCCGGAAAATGGCGCAGGCGCAGCACTGGCAATGGCGAATGCTTTGCGTGATGCAGGCATTGAAGCGAGCCAGATTGGCTACGTTAACGCGCACGGTACTTCAACGCCAGCAGGCGATAAGGCCGAAGCGCAGGCAGTGAAAACCATCTTCGGTGAAGCTGCAAGCCGTGTGCTGGTAAGTTCCACGAAATCCATGACTGGTCACCTGTTAGGTGCAGCGGGTGCAGTAGAGTCTATCTACTCCATCCTGGCCCTGCGCGATCAGGCTGTTCCGCCGACCATCAACCTGGATAACCCGGATGAAGGCTGCGACCTGGATTTTGTGCCGCATGAAGCGCGCCAGGTAAGCGGAATGGAGTACACCCTGTGTAACTCCTTCGGCTTCGGTGGCACTAACGGTTCGTTGATCTTTAAACGCGTTTAAAGATTCGCGAAGCAAATAAAAAAGCGGAACGCTCAGGCGCTCCGCTTTTTTTTTTGTCTTCCGATAGATTTACTGGTAGGTAAAAGAAAACTGCACAACCGTTTTAAACTCACCTGCCGTTACTACGCCAGTAGGAGTGTACAAGCGGGCAGAGAGTGGAAATATCACGCTATTCTGTGTGCTGTTAACGCCTACGGTCAATGCGCCCAGCGGCTGGATTTCAGTCAAATGGTCGCGCGTCATTATCTGCAACGCCATCCCTGTGGCATTTCCCAGACTGTTGCTAAATTTCGTTGGATCTACAGTATCTGCATCGCCACTGAATGATGCTGTAACCTGCGTAGTAGAAGCAGGGCAGCCGGAAAGCGACAGTTGGAAATCCTGCCATTCACTGGTACTGCCTACCGTTTTATAATCTACGGCGCGCGCCTGTTGAAACGTCACTGTCTGCGCTTTGGTATTCGTATCAACGGTACAGGCCGCCGCTACTACCGTTCCACTGAGATTAATATCTGCAGCGGGTGCCCCGGTAACCCACATGCATACCAGTGCGGGAATGTATTTGAGAACCTGTCGCGTCATGATGCCTTCCTGCATTTACTGGTAGGTAAAGGTTGCCTGAACCTGACCTTGAATAGAACCAGGCATCACGTTGCCTTTGGAGACCGCGCGAGAGCGCATCTTCAAATCGTAAGTGTGAGTACCAGGGATAATGACATTTTGCAGAGACGCACCGTTTTTAAATGACACATCGCCAGCCTGATTTGTAAGCTCCAGTTTTAGATTGGTTGCACCACCAGTATTTTTATAGTAATCGGTATCGGTATCAGTTGTGCCGGAAAAAGCCACGCTAAAAGAGGTGGTGGAGGCAGGGCAGTTAGTCAGGGAAAGGGTGAAATCTTTCCAGCTTGTAGCACTACCCGCTGTGGACAGACTATCGGCTAAAATATCATTACCCAGATTAACGTCTAATGACGGATTATTGCCATTCACAATGCATGGCGAAGCGATGACTAACCCTGTGATATTAATATCGACAGCATAACTGTTGATAGAAAATAAACTTACTAACGCAGCTGCTATTATACCAATTTTTTTATCCATAATAATATTCTCCTTTAGGTTCAGTTATAAGTCACGTCGAGTTGAAGCGCGGAGTTTACCTTTCCGGCAGTGACTGTATTTATATCGTCGATGAAATAACCAACTTTAAAATCAGGCAAATCGTAATTTCCTGAACCAATATAACTCGTTAATTTTTTAGGGCTGTTTAATTGGTTGTAGGGAGTATTATCGCCATTCATAAATCTTATATAGACATTTTTGGCATAATCATTACCGGTTTGTGCCTTCATAACGCCATTTGCCGCGTCATGTGTGCCGTAGGTTGCTGTGAATTTATAGTTGATGCTATCCATTGCTCCCGGGCAATTGGTTAAACTTATTTTTGGAACACTTGTCTCACCCTGGACACCATTAACTAAATCTTTGCCATAAAGCGTTGGCAGTTTTATCTCTTTTGGTGCCGTGATGGTGCAGGCCGTGTACTTTGGTTGACCGCTAGTACCCGAGCGGGCAGTAAACGTCTTACTGGTTCCATCGGGATTATGATAAGTCACCGTAACTGTAGGTGGAACAATCTGCCCGGCAGGCAAGAAGTCAGTCAGTCTGATAAGTTCATAGCGAACAATGAAGAATCCACCCGCGCCTGCACCGGAAAAATCCAGCCGGAATGGCGGGTTGAAAACCTTTATCGGTGTTGAGACGTCAGGCCTGTAAGTTACTTGATAGGCAATACCAATACCAGGGTTACTCGTTTTATAAACGGTAGCGCCATCATCTCCAGTAAAACCTGCTACCTCTTGCCCATTAATCGTCACTTCTGCATAAGCAGTACCCGACCCGCCCCCAGAAACTTTTAGCGACCAGTTCTGCCCCCAGTCATCAAACCAGGTTTTTCCCCCTACCTGCGCAGGAATACCGGTATTAGATAATATATATGGTTTGGTTGACGTATCAGCGGCGCTTAAATCAAATGTGGTTGCAGATACTATTACCGGGCTTGTTGCCATCCCAATGGCGGCAAACAGACGGAGGATAGTGGTGCGGCGGAAAGTTTTTTTTCCATTATGATTGAAAATTGTATATTGCATTATTTACAGACCCCGTTTGTCTGAATGACACCACCCGTTTGTGCGGTGACGGGTAAATTAAATGATACCTGGCAAGAGTCACCCACACCATTTCCCCACTTCACTTTTAGCGCACCGCTTTCTGTCATACCTGTGAGATATACCTGACCGTTATCGCCCACAATAAAGCCTTGTGCGCTGGTGCTCTTATCGATGGATGCCAGTGCGCCAAATGGTACTGCTGTTCCACCTGGTCGGGTTAAGTTTATGAGTACGCGCTTACCCACTTGTGTGTTGAAGGTGGCGCGTACAATTGCTCCACGGGTTGGTGTAACTGTTCTGCTGGAAATGGTGAGATCGGCATCATCAGGTAGTGTCTCGGTTTCCAGTGAAATGGCATTTTCCTTATATGCGTTGACGAACGGAACGATCGTGTAGCCACGGTAATCCGTTTTGACGCCAGTTTGGTTGGACACGCTAACCCCATTGGCACCAGGTGCCTGCACCAGGGCGACGGTTTCCCCTAACGACTGACTCAATGTAATACCGTCGGCATGTGCTACAACGCCACCTTCAATACCGTAGTTCACACGTTGCTGGTTTTGATCATAGCTATAGGCTGCATTGAGTCTGGCGTAAGTTCCCTGGTAATCCACACTGGCGTAGCCGCCGTTACCCTCTCCATGGTTTGTTTGGCTTTCCTGCAAGCTCCAGTTCAAATTTTGTTGCTCGAGGGCACTGCCATTTAACCCAATTGAATGGTTGGTATTGCCTTTTTTACTGGTGTTCAGGTTATAACTTGCCGAACTATTACTTAGCCAACGATCGAGCGGAAGGCTGATACTCAGTGAGAGGATCTGATCTTCGTCGTAGATCGTCTGTCCATTATTATTGGCCGTGATGCTGCTGTTGCTCGTGTTGCGGTTATAACTGTAATTGATGTTGAAAGTAATGTTATTCCAGCTATTGCTATAGCCTGCGCCAATCGAACGCATCTTCCGATCGCTGTTCCAGTAATCTTCACTGATTGCGTTTAGCGAGAGGGAGCCATAGTTTAAACCGAGGTTTTGCGCGAGCAAAAATTCTGCGCGATTGCGCCGCCGATCGTCAGTCGTATTCTTGTTGCTATCACGCCAGGTATCCAGCACTTCCTGCAAGCTGTAGTAGCCAGATGTCGAGTAGCGATAACCAGATATCGAAATATTCGTGCCAGTCTCAAGGAAATTCTTGCTGTAACGAATTCGCCATGACTGACCTCCTATTTTGTCTTGATCCTGCTGCTGTGACCAGGCTTGTGCGACATCAACGGAAACTGCGCCTAAGGTACCGAAGTTTTTACCCAAACCGCCTAATAGCGATTGATAATGTTGAGAGAACTGACCGCCGCCATAGAGTGTGAAACCGGCTGGCAGGCCGTAGATAGCCGTGCTTTGTGTGAACCATGGCGTTTCAACATTGTTATCGTAGGGGCGATATTGTCCACTGGTCAGGCTATATTTCAGCCGGCCTTCACGTTGCAATATCGGTACGGATGCAAACGGAATAATCTGGTGCTGTTCACTGCCGTCGGCTTCTTTGACCGTGACATCCAGATCGCCGCTGCTGCCGGTAGGGTACATATCGGTAATTTCAAACGCACCCGGCGAGACATAAGTCTGATAAATGGTGTAGCCGTTCTGTTTAATAATCACCTGGGCATTGGTACGGGCGATTCCGCGTACCATAGGGGCATACCCGCGCATGCTATCAGGTAACATATCGTCATCGGAGGCTATTTGAGCGCCGCGAAAAGGCACGCTGTCAAACATGTCCGACGCGGAAGTGCTATCGCCGACGGTCAATTGGCTTTTCAGTGCGATAATATTACGCTGCGCGTAAGTATAAATTGAATCCCAGTTTTCCTGCTTATCTCCACCGGAGGTGTCTCGACTCCAGGTACTATAGTTACGCACTCGCCATGGGCCAATGTTGAGGCAGGGAAGCAGGTTGAGATAGTAGCTGTCGGTGTCTGTACCGTCGGAATTTCGCGTGGCGGTATTCGCGCCCGAGAAATTGTAGTTGAGCAGTAGCGCGTTTATGCCTTCATCAAGCCGTTCAGGGGGAACAAAGCCACGCACTGAATTGTTCATTGCGGCTTGTGGCACAGTGATCATCAATTGCTGACGGTTGAATATAAACTCAGTGCTGGCCATCGGAATGGCGGACAAATTGGCGCACTCGCTGCTGTTGTTCAGTTGTGGAAATTGTTCGGTACGAACACCAAATGTCTTTAACATTTCCGGGCTAATGCAAGGTTGTAATGAAGAATTTCCGTTCGTCTCTTTTTGCATCGTAAACGGAATATCATATGTGCCCTGAGCCATCTGGTTGATGATTATATCAACACGATAAGTCCCAGGCATTTGCCCAATTCCTTCGCTGAAAGAACTCAAATCGATTAGGTCTGTATTCGGGCCGTCAATACCGAGCAGGGCGGGGTTGAAATATTCGCGTGCAAATGCAGGATTAGACGCCGAAATTGAGCATTGCAAGGCAATAAAGCAGGCTATCTTGCTGAGAATTTTTCTTTTTTGTCTGACGTCTGCGGACATTCCGTTATCCTTCGGGTTAGAGTAAAAATTTACAACGTGGCGCGATGTTCGTTACCTGTGGAACCAAAATCTGAGATCAGTGTCCAGGTGACGTTGCCTGTCGCATTTGAAGGAATAGTGAAGCTCGCGCTATCCATTGGTGCAACATAAGTGGCGTCTTTGACCATCGTGTTACCAATGTTGACGGTGCTAAAGTTCATGTAATAGGGCGTTGGATTGGTGACGACCAACTGCTGACCATTCCGCCGCCAGGACAGCTTATCCGTTGACTTTTCCGGTACATCAGACAGACCCACCGGGCGATAAATGAGTTTGATGCGTGTCTTTATCGCAATTTGTAACGTATTTGTGGTCGGTGTCGCTTCCGTCGCAGGAACCGTTTTTATATTCATCCAGTACATGGATTCACGATCGGTGGGTAAATTGTCACCGGTGTGAATAATTCGCAGCATGTTTTCTTCGTTTGCACCTAAACGGAACAATGGAGGTGTGATGATAAAAGAGGTTTTTTTGTTGTTGCTGTCATCCTCGTCAATCCATGACTGCACCAGGTATGAGTATTTGTCGGGATTTTTAATGTTTAGTGAGGTTTCTTTTTTCTCACCCTGATACACAACCCTTGTGCCGCCAATAATAACACCCGCATGCGCTGTGTTTATGGTTAAAAATAATGCCGTAGCAATCAGTGTCTTTAATGATTTCATTAATTAACCTCGAAAGTAAAACCGGAATGCTCCGGTTTTACCTTAATAAAATGCGAGTATTAGTTATATGCCAGCGTAAAGTTCACGGTGCTGTTAGCAGTACCAGCGCTAACGACGGCGTCAGTTGCGATATAACGCGCAAAGAAGGTCAACTTAGCATCACCGGTTGCGCTAATGTTCTTAGCTTCGGAAGAGGTTGCTAACGGTAATGCAGTACCGGAGGCATTAAGTAGCTGGATAGCGACACCTTTAGCAACGCCAGCAGTACCGTAGCCAGTTAATTGAAGATAATCACCGTTAGTACTGTCCGGCGTGCCGTCGTATTTTACGACAACCGCTTTGCTTTTGAGAGCATCTGGGCAGTTGCTCAAAGCAAGGATAAAACGGGTATTTGCGGCAGTAGTACCTGCGCCATTAAATGCGGTTTTTGCAACATCGCCTAATTTAACTGTTTGAGGTGTAGTAAGAGTACTGTCTACAGTACAACCGGCTTCAATAATATTGCCAGTAAAATCGATTTTACCGTCATCTGCATAGGCGTTTGCGGAAAGCCCCACGGTTGTTGCTAAAGCCAGTGCGGCTAGTTTAACTTTCATTAACATTGTCCTTGTATTTGTTTATTTTCACAGCGAAAAATATTCACCATCCAGTGAACATTAAATGTCACAGGCCTTTTCATTATATTAATATTATTGCCTTTAACAAATTATTTCTTCTAAATGTATTTTTAAATTTATCTTAAATAATAATTTGTGTGTATATGTTGTGGAGAATTTGAATAATGATTTGGGTGAATGTAAGGCGGCAGATGACATGATGTCACCTCGAACATTGATATGTTTTATTGAATGTGTGAATATATTGCAAGGATAAAACTGACTAACTTTCAGATGTAAGACACAAATGGTGAAAAATAATCTAAACTCTTGCCAAAATGGAAATTAAGCTGATTCAGTATATTTAAGTCCGGAGATAAAAATGCCTTTAATTAATGGGTATTGTAATGAAAATCTGCCAGTTGGCGATAGAAGTATTCAGTTTGGTGATGGATGTTTTACCACCGCGCGTATTGTTGACGGGCAAGTCGTGTTGCTGTCCTCCCATCTGTCTCGTCTTCGCGATGCGTGTTCGCGGTTAAATATTCTATATACAGATTGGGAACTCCTGGCAGACGAAATGCAATGTTTAGCACAAAAATCACAGAATGGTGTTCTGAAAGTGATCATTAGCCGAGGCTGTGGAGGTCGAGGATACGGTGCAGTCAGTTGCTATACACCAACCCGTATTTTGACTGTATCTGAATATCCAGAGCATTATGCCCGCTGGCGGCAAGAGGGCATTTCCCTGGCACTGAGCCCTGTACGGCTGGGGCGCAATCCTCATCTTGCAGGTATTAAACATCTGAATCGCCTTGAGCAAGTACTGATCCGCTCTCATCTTGAGCAGACAAACGCTGATGAGGCGCTGGTTCTTGACAGCGAAGGGTGGGTTACGGAATGCTGTGCGGCTAATTTGTTCTGGCGCAAGAACAACGTAGTTTATACGCCGCGTCTGGATCAGGCTGGTGTCAACGGCATTATGCGACAATTCTGTATTCGTTTACTGGCACAATCCTCTTATCAGGTTGTCGAAGTGCAAGCCACACTGGAAGAAGTGATGCAGGCGGATGAGATGATAGTTTGTAATGCGCTAATGCCGATTATCCCTGTACGCGCTTGTGACGATGTCTCCTTTTCGTCAACAACGCTATATGAATATTTAGCCCCACTTTGTGAGCACCCGAATTAGTCATGAAAAAAGTGTTATTGATTGTCTTGTTATTGCTGGTGGTACTGGGTATCGCCGCTGGTGTGGGCGTCTGGAAAGTTCGCCACCTTGCTGACAGCAAATTACTTATTAAAGAAGAGACTATATTTACCTTGAAACCGGGGACCGGGCGACGGGGGCTCGGTGAACAACTTTATGCCGATAAGATCATCAATCGCCCACGTGTATTTCAATGGTTGCTGCGTATCGAGCCGGATCTTTCTCATTTCAAAGCCGGTACTTACCGTTTTACACCACAGATGACCGTGCGCGAGATGCTGAAATTGCTGGAAAGCGGTAAAGAAGCGCAGTTCCCGCTACGCCTGGTGGAAGGGATGCGTCTGAGCGATTACCTCAAACAATTGCGTGAGGCACCGTATGTTAAGCACACGTTGAGCGACGATAAATACGCCACCGTGGCACAGGCGCTGGAGCTGGAAAACCCGGAGTGGATTGAAGGCTGGTTCTGGCCAGATACCTGGATGTATACCGCCAATACCACTGATGTCGCGTTACTCAAACGAGCGCACAAGAAAATGGTGAAAGCGGTCGATAGCGCCTGGGAAGGCCGTGCAGATGGGCTGCCCTATAAAGATAAAAACCAACTGGTGACCATGGCGTCGATTATCGAAAAAGAAACGGCCGTTGCCAGTGAACGCGATCAGGTTGCCTCGGTATTTATCAACCGTTTACGTATTGGCATGCGTCTGCAGACCGACCCGACGGTGATTTACGGGATGGGAGAGCGTTATAATGGCAAGCTTTCCCGTGCAGATCTGGAAGCACCAACAGCGTATAACACTTATACCATTACCGGTCTGCCGCCAGGCGCAATTGCAACACCGGGGGCGGATTCGCTGAAGGCTGCTGCGCATCCGGCAAAAACGCCGTATCTCTATTTTGTGGCCGATGGTAAAGGCGGTCACACGTTTAATACCAATCTTGCCAGTCATAACAAGTCTGTGCAGGATTATCTGAAAGTGCTTAAGGAAAAAAATGCGCAGTAAGTATATCGTCATTGAAGGGCTGGAAGGTGCAGGCAAAACTACCGCGCGTAACGTGGTGGTCGAGACGCTTGAGCAACTGGGTATCCGTGACATGGTTTTCACTCGGGAACCTGGCGGCACGCAACTTGCCGAAAAGTTAAGAAGCCTGGTGCTGGATATCAAATCGGTAGGCGATGAAGTCATTACCGATAAAGCCGAAGTGCTGATGTTTTATGCCGCGCGCGTTCAGTTGGTCGAGACTGTCATCAAACCCGCGCTGGCTAATGGAACCTGGGTGATTGGCGATCGCCACGATCTCTCCACTCAGGCGTATCAGGGCGGTGGCCGTGGTATTGACCAGCATATGCTGGCAACGTTACGTGATGCCGTTCTTGGGGATTTTCGCCCTGACTTAACGCTCTATCTCGATGTTACCCCAGAAGTCGGCCTTAAGCGCGCACGTGCGCGTGGCGAGCTGGATCGCATTGAGCAAGAGTCTTTTGATTTCTTTAATCGTACCCGCGCCCGCTACCTGGAACTGGCCGCACAAGATAAAAGCATTCATACCATTGATGCTACCCAGCCGCTGGAAGCCGTTATGGACGCGATTCGCACCACCGTGACTCACTGGGTTAAGGAGCAGGACGCATGAGATGGTATCCATGGTTACGACCTGATTTCGAAAAACTGGTAGCCAGCTATCAGGCCGGAAGGGGTCACCATGCGCTACTGATTCAGGCGTTACCCGGTATGGGCGATGATGCCTTAATCTATGCTCTGAGCCGTTATTTACTTTGCCAACAACCGCAGGGCCACAAAAGCTGTGGTCACTGTCGTGGATGCCAGTTGATGCAGGCGGGGACACATCCCGATTATTACACTCTTGCACCTGAAAAAGGAAAGAACGCGCTGGGCATTGATGCTGTGCGTGAAGTCACTGAAAAATTGAATGAGCACGCACGCTTAGGCGGTGCAAAAGTTGTCTGGGTCACCGATGCCGCCTTGCTGACTGATGCTGCTGCTAATGCCTTGCTGAAAACTCTGGAAGAGCCGCCAGCGGAAACCTGGTTTTTCCTCGCTACACGAGAAATTGAACGCTTACTGGCCACACTGCGCAGCCGTTGTCGCTTGCATTACCTTGCACCACCGCCAGAACAGTACGCGGTGAGCTGGCTTGCGCGTGAAGTGACAATGTCACCAGAGGCCATACTCACCGCATTGCGCCTGAGCGCCGGTTCGCCTGGTGCGGCGTTGGTGTTGTTTCAGGGAGATACCTGGCAGGCACGTGAGACTCTTTGTCAGGCGTTGGCACATAGCGTGCAATCTGGCGACTGGTATTCGATGTTGTCGGCACTTAATCACGAACAAGCTCCGGCGCGTTTACATTGGCTGGCAACTTTGTTGATGGATGCGCTCAAACGCCATTATGACGCCTCACATGTCACCAATGTTGATGTTCCTGGCGTTGTCGCCGCGCTGGCAAACCAGCTTTCTCCCTCTCGCCTGCAGGCTATACTGGGGGATGTTTGCCAAAGTCGTGAACAGTTAATTTCTGTCACAGGCGTAAACCGCGAGCTTCTCATCACCGATCTTTTACTGCGTATTGAGCATTACCTGCAACCGGGCGTTGTGTTACCGGTTCCTCATCTTTAAGAGAGACATTATGTTTTTAGTCGACTCACACTGCCATCTTGATGGTCTGAATTATGAATCTTTGCATAAGGACGTGGATGACGTTCTGGCGAAAGCCGCCGCGCGCGATGTGAAATTTTGTCTGGCGGTTGCCACGACATTACCGGGTTACTTGCATATGCGAGATCTGGTAGGCGAACGTGACAACGTTGCATTTTCTTGCGGTGTACATCCGCTCAACCAGAACGATCCCTACGATGTGAAAGATTTACGCCGCCTGGCGGCAGAAGAGGGGGTTGTTGCGCTGGGTGAAACCGGGCTGGATTATTATTACACGCCGGAAACTAAAGTGCGTCAGCAAGAGTCCTTTATTCACCATATCCAGATTGGCCGCGAACTGAACAAACCGGTTATCGTTCATACGCGCGATGCCCGTGCCGATACGCTGGCAATTCTGCGCGAAGAAAGAGTGACGGATTGCGGTGGCGTACTACACTGTTTTACAGAGGACAGAGAAACAGCGGGCAAGTTACTGGATCTCGGATTTTACATCTCCTTCTCCGGCATTGTGACCTTCCGAAATGCGGAACAGCTACGCGATGCCGCGCGCTATGTGCCTCTGGATCGGTTGTTGGTCGAAACTGACTCACCTTATCTGGCACCCGTACCGCATCGAGGAAAAGAGAATCAACCTGCGATGGTTCGTGACGTTGCAGAATACATGGCTGTGTTGAAAGGTGTTGCCGTTGAAGAACTGGCGCAGGTAACCACCGATAACTTCGCCCGTCTGTTTCACATCGACGCTTCCCGCCTTCAATCCATCTGTTGAATGAATTTTTTTTAAGCTCGTAATTAATGGGTAAAACGAGTAAAGTTCACCGCCGCAAATTGGGCGGTGGATAACCACGTTTGAAATATCTTGACATATGTTTTGTCAAAATGTGCAACTTCTCTCATGACCAGAAGTTGAAACGTGATAACCGTCAAACAAATCAACATTGAATTATTTTACTCTGTGTAATAAATAAGGGGCGCTTAGATGCCCTGTATACGGTAAGGCTCTCCCCCCTTGCCACGCGTGAGAACGTTAAAAAAGCACCCATACTCAGGAGCACTCTCAATTATGTTTAAGAATGCATTTGCTAACCTGCAAAAGGTCGGTAAATCGCTGATGCTGCCGGTATCCGTACTGCCTATCGCAGGTATTCTGCTGGGCGTCGGTTCCGCGAATTTCAGCTGGCTACCCGCCGTTGTATCGCATGTTATGGCAGAAGCAGGCGGTTCCGTCTTTGCAAACATGCCACTGATTTTTGCGATTGGTGTTGCCCTCGGCTTTACCAATAACGATGGCGTATCTGCGCTGGCCGCAGTTGTTGCCTATGGCATCATGGTAAAAACCATGGCCGTGGTTGCGCCGCTGGTACTGCATTTACCTGCTGAAGAAATTGCCGCTAAACATCTGGCGGATACAGGCGTACTCGGGGGGATCATCTCCGGTGCGATTGCAGCGTACATGTTTAACCGTTTCTACCGTATTAAGCTGCCTGAGTATCTTGGCTTCTTTGCCGGTAAACGCTTTGTGCCGATCATTTCTGGCCTGGCTGCCATCTTTACTGGCGTTGTGCTGTCCTTCATTTGGCCGCCAATTGGTTCCGCAATCCAGACCTTCTCCCAGTGGGCTGCTTACCAGAACCCGGTAGTTGCGTTTGGTATCTACGGCTTCATCGAACGCTGCCTGGTACCGTTTGGTCTGCACCACATCTGGAACGTACCTTTCCAGATGCAGATTGGTGAATACACCAATGCCGCAGGTCAGGTGTTCCACGGCGATATTCCGCGTTATATGGCGGGTGACCCGACTGCGGGTAAACTGTCTGGCGGCTTCCTGTTCAAAATGTACGGTCTGCCGGCTGCCGCGATTGCTATCTGGCACTCTGCTAAACCAGAAAACCGCGCTAAAGTGGGCGGTATCATGATCTCCGCGGCACTGACCTCGTTCCTGACCGGTATCACCGAGCCGATCGAGTTCTCCTTCATGTTCGTTGCGCCGATCCTGTACATCATCCACGCGATTTTGGCAGGTCTGGCATTCCCAATCTGTATTCTGCTGGGGATGCGTGACGGTACTTCGTTCTCGCACGGTCTGATTGACTTTATCGTACTGTCTGGTAACAGCAGCAACCTGTGGCTGTTCCCGATTGTCGGTATCGGTTATGCGATTGTTTACTACACTATCTTCCGCGTGCTGATTAAAGCTCTGGATCTGAAAACGCCGGGCCGTGAAGACGCAACTGAAGATGCGAAAGCAACCGGTACTAGCGAAATGGCACCGGCTCTGGTTGCCGCATTTGGCGGTAAAGAAAACATCACTAACCTCGACGCATGTATTACCCGTTTGCGCGTCAGCGTTGCTGATGTGTCCAAAGTGGATCAGGCTGGCCTGAAAAAACTGGGCGCAGCGGGCGTAGTGGTTGCTGGTTCTGGTGTTCAGGCGATTTTCGGTACTAAATCCGATAACCTGAAAACTGAAATGGATGAGTACATCCGTAACCACTAATCCGTAAGATGTTGGGGAGACTAAGGCAGCCGAATGGCTGCCTTTTTTACTGGCGTCAATCAGAACGGGTACGTTCCGGTAATGCTGAAATTACGCGGTGCGCTGTAGACGATAGAACCTTCTACGTTGGGATCATAGGTTTTATCGAACAGGTTATTGACGTTCCCCTGTAACGAGAAGTTTTTTGTCACCTGATAACGGGTGAACAGATCAACTGTCGTTTTCGGCGCGAAAGAATAATGCCAACGCAATACAGGCGGGTAACAATGGCGGCTGTGTATCCCTGTTTAATATATAAACTAAAGAGAAATCATGTTTTCGGTTCATTAGCAGGCGGAAATGGGAATAATAGCGATGTATGCGGCAGTAAAGCGATTTTTTGCTTAATAAATCGTGAGTTAAGGTTGAAAGAGCGGGTTTAACTCGACCATACTCTATACTCGCAGTGTGGCGCGGCGTAGCATGGCGCAACGCATGGCTATTATGAAAAAGGAAAATGTCGTGGCAGAAGAAACTATTTTCAGCAAAATTATTCGTCGTGAGATCCCCTCCGATATCGTTTACCAGGATGATCTGGTAACGGCGTTTCGCGATATTTCGCCGCAAGCGCCAACACATATTCTGATCATTCCTAATATCCTCATTCCTACCGTGAATGACGTGTCAACCGAGCATGAGCAGGCGCTGGGGCGCATGATCACCGTGGCGGCAAAAATCGCTGAGCAGGAAGGGATTGCCGAAGATGGTTACCGTTTGATCATGAATACCAACCGTCATGGTGGACAAGAGGTGTACCACATCCATATGCACCTGCTGGGTGGCCGTCCGTTGGGGCCAATGCTGGCGCATAAAGGTCTGTAACGATGAGAAAAGGATGCTTTGGGCTGGTGTCTCTGGCGCTGTTATTGCTGGTGGGTTGTCGCTCACATCCGGAAATTCCGGTGAATGATGAACAATCTCTGGTGATGGAGTCATCACTTCTGGCTGCTGGTATCAGCGCAGAAAAGCCTGTTTTTTCAATGTCTGACATTCAGTCTTCAGCATCCTCGACGCTCTATAACGAAAGGCAAGAACCCGTTACCGTTCATTATCGTTTTTATTGGTATGACGCCAGAGGGCTGGAGATGCATCCTCTGGAAACGCCACGCAGTGTCACGATTCCCGCGCGTTCAGCGGTGACTCTGTACGGCAGCGCCAATTATCTTGGGGCGCACAAAGTCAGACTTTATATTTATTTGTAAGGGGTGAATCTTGATGACAAAAATGAGTCGCTACGCCTTAATCACCGCGCTGGCGATGTTTCTCGCCGGGTGTGTGGGGCCACGTGAACCCGCACCGGTAGAAGAGGTGAAACCTGCGCCGGAGCAACCTGCCGAGCCGCAACAGCCAGTACCCACGGTGCCATCGGTGCCGACGATCCCGCAGCAGCCAGGGCCAATTGAGCACGAAGATCAAACCGCGCCTCCTGCACCGCATATTCGTCATTATGACTGGAATGGCGCAATGCAACCAATGGTCAGTAAGATGCTTGGGGCTGATGGCGTGACTGCGGGGAGCGTTCTGCTGGTTGATAGCGTTAACAACCGTACTAACGGTTCGCTGAATACCGGAGAAGCGACTGAAACGCTGCGTAATGCGCTGGCCAATAACGGTAAATTTACCCTTGTTTCCGCCCAGCAGCTTTCTATGGCTAAGCAGCAGCTAGGTTTGTCGCCGCAGGACAGCTTAGGCACGCGTAGTAAAGCCATAGGCATTGCTCGCAATGTCGGAGCTCATTACGTGCTTTACTCCAGTGCCTCTGGCAACGTCAATGCACCGACCCTACAAATGCAACTGATGTTGGTGCAGACGGGCGAAATTATTTGGTCAGGTAAAGGTGCCGTTCAGCAGCAATAATCCCATCACGCGCGACGAATTACTGTCGCGCTATTTTCCGCAGTATCATCCCGTCGCGACGTTTAATCATGGGCTTAGCGGCGGGAGTTTTCTCATTGAATATAAGGATCAGCGTTTTGTTGTGCGTCAGCCGCACGATCCTGATGCGTCGCAGTCCGCGTTTTTACGTCAGTATCGGGTGTTATCACAATTACCTGCATACCTTGCGCCAAAGCCGCATTTATATCTTCGTGGCTGGATGGTGGTTGACTATTTACCCGGCGAGGTAAAAACGCAATTGCCAGATACCGACGAACTGGCTGGCTTGCTGTATTATTTGCATCAACAACCGCGTTTTGGCTGGCGAGTAACGTTGTTGCCGCTACTGGAACTGTACTGGCAGCAAAGCGATCCTGCGCGGCGAACAACGGGGTGGCTGCGAATGTTGAAACGTCTGCGCAAAGCGCGGGAACCACAGCCACTACGCCTGAGTCCGTTGCATATGGATGTTCATGCCGGAAACCTGGTGCATAGCGCGTCAGGGTTAAAACTCATCGACTGGGAGTATGCCGGTGATGGCGATATCGCGCTGGAACTGGCGGCGGTGTGGGTGGAAAATACTGACCAGCACCGACGGTTGGTTAATGATTATGCCGTGCGGGCGAAGATTAATCCGGCGCAATTGTGGCGTCAGGTCAGGCGCTGGTTTCCCTGGTTGCTGATGCTGAAAGCAGGGTGGTTTGAGTACCGCTGGCAACAAACCGGCGATCAACAATTTATCAGGCTGGCCAATGACACCTGGCGGCAGCTATCAATAAAACAATAAGGAGAGCAGTGTGGGTCCAGTAATGTTGGATGTTGAAGGTTACGAACTGGACGCGGAAGAGCGTGAGATTCTCGCGCATCCGCTGGTCGGAGGGCTGATTCTCTTTACGCGTAACTATCACGATCCAGAGCAGTTACGCGAACTGGTGCGTCAGATCCGAGCAGCTTCGCGCAATCACCTGGTGGTGGCGGTGGATCAGGAAGGTGGGCGTGTGCAGCGTTTTCGTGAGGGTTTTACCTGCTTACCGGCGGCGCAATCATTCGCTGCACTGCTGGGAATGGAAGAGGGTGGCAAACTGGCGCAAGAGGCGGGTTGGTTAATGGCCAGCGAAATGATCGCTATGGATATTGATATCAGCTTTGCGCCAGTGCTGGACGTAGGGCATATCAGCGCGGCGATTGGTGAGCGTTCTTATCATGCTGATCCAGAAAAAGCCCTCGCAATCGCCAGCCGATTTATTGATGGTATGCATGAAGCCGGAATGAAAACCACCGGTAAACACTTTCCTGGTCACGGCGCAGTAACTGCTGACTCACATAAAGAGACGCCGTGTGATCCGCGTCCGCAAGCGGAAATTCGTGCCAAAGATATGTCAGTCTTCAGCACGTTAATTCGCGAAAATAAACTCGACGCCATTATGCCTGCGCATGTGATCTACAGTGATGTTGATCCGCGTCCGGCGAGCGGATCTCCCCACTGGCTTAAGACCGTTTTACGTCAGGAACTGGGTTTTGACGGTGTGATTTTCTCTGACGATTTATCGATGGAAGGCGCAGCGATTATGGGCAGTTATGCTGAACGTGGGCAGGCATCACTGGATGCGGGTTGCGATATGATCCTGGTCTGCAATAATCGTAAAGGGGCCGTCAGCGTGTTAGATAATCTGTCACCGATCAAGGCAGAACGTGTTACACGTTTGTATCATAAAGGTTCATTTTCGCGACAGGAACTGATGGACTTGGCTCGCTGGAAAGAGATCAGCGCCCGTCTGAATCAGTTACATGAACGCTGGCAGGAAGAGAAAGCAAGTCACTAACCCTGGCTTATGTGAGGAAGCGATGATTATCTATTTACACGGTTTTGACTCTAACAGTCCGGGTAACCACGAAAAAGTCTTACAATTGCAGTTTATTGATCCCGATGTACGGCTGATAAGCTACAGCACTCTGCACCCGAAACACGATATGCAGCATCTGCTCAAAGAAGTGGACAAAATGCTGCAACTGAATGTTGACGAGCGCCCGTTAATTTGCGGTGTTGGGCTGGGTGGTTACTGGGCGGAGCGGATTGGTTTTCTCTGTGATATCCGCCAGGTGATCTTCAACCCTAATCTGTTCCCTTATGAAAACATGGAAGGGAAGATTGATCGCCCGGAAGAGTACGCTGATATTGCTACTAAGTGTGTGACCAACTTCCGCGAGAAGAATCGCGATCGTTGCCTGGTGATCTTGTCGCGTCACGATGAAGCGCTTAATAGCCAGCGGACATCTGAAGAGTTGCATCATTATTACGAGATTGTCTGGGACGAAGAGCAGACGCACAAGTTCAAAAACATCTCCCCGCATTTGCAGCGTATTAAAGCGTTCAAAACCCTCGGTTAAAAGCTATCATCGGTCGCATCAGGTAACCTTGCCGCTATCTGATGCGCCCCGGATTCTGTAGGTCGGATAAGGCGTCCACGCCGCATCCGACAGCCGTGCACCAATGTCTGATGTGCATCTTATCAGGCCTAACACCTCACCCTGTTTCACTCTCCCGAAGCTGCTTGAACAATAAACAAAGCACTGTGTTTTTTGATCTCATCCGGTAAATCCGATTATCTTTTCAGCAACAAAACTTGATTCACATCAATTTTGGTATGACCAATGCACCATTCATGTTATTCTCAATAGCGAAGAACATTTTCATCACTGTAACCTGCTGTTAATTAAGGGCTATGATCATAACCATTAATTAACAATTGGTTAATAAATTTAAGGGGGTCACGTTGACTACGCCATTGAAAAAGATTGTGATTGTCGGCGGCGGTGCTGGTGGGCTGGAAATGGCGACACAGCTTGGACATAAGTTGGGGCGCAAGAAAAAAGCCAAAATTACGCTGGTAGATCGTAACCACAGCCATCTGTGGAAACCGCTGCTGCACGAAGTGGCGACTGGATCGCTCGATGAAGGCGTTGATGCGCTGAGCTATCTGGCCCATGCACGTAATCATGGTTTCCAGTTCCAGTTGGGTTCTGTGGTTGATATCGATCGTGAAGCGAAAACAATCACCATTGCTGAACTGCGCGACGAAAAAGGCGAACTGCTGGTGCCTGAACGCAAAATTGCCTATGACACGCTGGTAATGGCATTGGGCAGCACCTCCAACGATTTCAATACGCCGGGTGTAAAAGAGAACTGCATTTTCCTCGATAACCCGCACCAGGCGCGTCGTTTCCACCAGGAGATGCTGAATCTGTTCCTGAAGTACTCTGCTAATTTGGGCGCCAATGGCAAAGTGAACATTGCGATTGTCGGCGGCGGCGCTACTGGCGTGGAACTCTCTGCCGAACTGCACAATGCGGTGAAACAACTACATAGTTACGGTTACAAAGGGCTGACCAACGAAGCCCTGAATGTAACGCTGGTGGAAGCGGGCGAGCGAATTTTGCCAGCATTGCCGCCACGTATCTCTGCTGCGGCTCACAGTGAGTTAACGAAACTGGGCGTTCGTGTACTGACGCAAACGATGGTGACCAGTGCCGATGAAGGCGGTTTGCACACTAAAGATGGCGAATATATTCAGGCCGATCTGATGGTGTGGGCTGCCGGAATTAAAGCGCCGGATTTCCTGAAAGATATTGGTGGGC
Organism: Escherichia sp. MOD1-EC6162; assembly: GCF_002965125.1. Lineage (NCBI taxonomy): Bacteria > Pseudomonadati > Pseudomonadota > Gammaproteobacteria > Enterobacterales > Enterobacteriaceae > Escherichia > Escherichia sp. MOD1-EC6162. The sequence continues at coordinate 28,346 of NZ_PTSB01000005.1, read as the reverse complement.
TGGAAACCAACCGTATCAACCAACTGGTGGTGGAACCGACGCTGCAAACCACGCGCGATCCAAACATTTATGCCATTGGCGACTGTGCGTCGTGTCCGCGTCCGGAAGGGGGCTTTGTACCGCCGCGCGCCCAGGCCGCACATCAGATGGCTACCTGCGCAATGAACAATATTCTGGCGCAGATGAACGGTAAACCACTAAAAAATTATCAGTATAAGGATCACGGTTCGCTGGTATCACTGTCGAACTTCTCTACCGTTGGTAGCCTGATGGGTAACCTGACCCGAGGTTCGATGATGATTGAAGGACGTATTGCGCGTTTTGTGTACGTTTCTCTGTACCGCATGCATCAGATTGCGCTGCATGGCTACTTTAAAACGGGGCTGATGATGCTGGTAGGTAGCATTAACCGCGTGATCCGTCCGCGTCTGAAACTGCATTAATTGGCTTGTACTGGCGGATGTGGTGTGAACGCCTCATCCGCCCTTACAGGAAGAGGACGATTTGTGAGCCTGATAAGACGCGTTAAGTGTCGCATCAGGCATCCCTTCAGACTCATCTGAATCATTCAGTATTTCCTGCTATTCCCGCGTTTTTCATCTTCTGTCTGATAGCGGCTTTTCCTCTTCGCTTGCATGATTGGCATAACTGCAAAGAAGGAGGTGTTCCCGTGAATAAATCAATGTTGGCGGGTATCGGGATTGGTGTCGCGGCTGCGCTCGGCGTAGCGGCAGTAGCCAGTCTGAACGTGTTTGAACGTGGCCCGCAATACGCTCAGGTTGTTTCTGCAATCCCAATCAAGGAAACAGTTAAAACACCGCGCCAGGAGTGCCGCAACGTCACGGTGACTCACCGCCGACCGGTGCAGGATGAAAATCGCATCGCCGGTTCGGTTCTGGGCGCTGTGGCGGGCGGGGTTATAGGGCATCAGTTTGGCGGTGGGCGCGGTAAAGATGTTGCCACCGTTGTGGGGGCGCTTGGTGGTGGGTATGCCGGTAATCAGATTCAGGGCTCTCTCCAGGAAAGCGATACTTACACGACCACCCAACAGCGTTGTAAAACGGTATATGACAAGTCAGAAAAAATGCTGGGATATGACGTGACCTATAAGATTGGCGATCAGCAGGGCAAAATCCGCATGGGTAGCGATCCGGGCACACAAATCCCATTGGATAACAACGGACAACTGGTTCTGAATAACAAAGTATAAAAAAGCTGTACTCTGCAATTTAGCCCCTCATTCGCTCAGGCTGAGGGGCTTTTTTTGCGTCTTATTTCACCAGCGCTGGCCATAAGCGCAATGTTGTCCGCGAAATCTGCATTAGTTTTTCCAGCGATGCGCCTTCCCGGGCACTGATCGACATCCCCTGAATTATACAATTAAGAAATTCCGCAAGATGCGTTACGTCACAGTGGGCAGGAATTTCCCCGCGAGCCTGGCGTTGACATAAAAACTGTTGCAAGGTGCGTTCCTGCATCGCGTGGCGTGACTTTACGGTATGGGCGATATCTCCAGAATCCGGGGAGAGCGTGGCGCAGTTGTTAATCATAAAGCAACCTGCAGGGGTGTCTTTACTGGTAAAACAGCTCGCGATGGCGGCGAAATAGTCTGCCAGTGCAGACTCCACGCTTTTCTCTTCACAAAACAATTGCGCTTCGTGCTTTGCGGCAAAACGGTCGATATAGCGGTCAAGTACGGCGCGGAATAATCCCTCTTTGTTGGTGAATTCCGCATACAGCGTCGGCGCTTTGGCTCCGGTCGCTTCGACGAGATCGGCAAGGGAAGTTGCTTCATAACCGTGCAGCCAGAACAGTTTCATAGCCTTATCAAGCGCGGCTTCCCTGTCGAACATTTTGGGGCGGCCACGGCTTTTTTTTACACAATGTGCTGAGTCAGTTGCCATGATGCCGTTGTACCTTGTAGCTGTGAATGAATGATTATTATAAAAATAATCACCACCGTTCACCAGTCCAGAGAGCAGAAAAATAATTGCTCTCTATTTAACTGAAATTTAAAGAATTTTAATTTAATTAATGAGTGTTATAAAAAATATCTTGTATGTGATCCAGATCACATCTATCATTTAGTTATCGATCGTTAAGTAATTGCTTGCGACGCCATTCATCTGCATAAGGTCACTATTATGAAAAACGTAAAAAACCTCATCACTGCGGCGATTTTAAGCTCCATGTCATTTGCCAGCTTTGCGGCTGTCGAAGTTCAGGCAACACCAGAAGGTCAACAAAAAGTGGGTACTATCAGTGCTAACGCGGGGACAAATCTGGGATCGCTGGAAGAACAACTGGCACAAAAAGCGGATGAGATGGGCGCAAAATCTTTCCGTATTACTTCAGTAACCGGCCCGAATACCCTTCATGGAACGGCAGTAATTTATAAATAAGCATTAACCCTCATTAATGCCCGCTACTGCTGCTTTTTTTCCCCGCGACATGCCGTGCCGCGGGGATTTTTTTATCCGGTATTTACAACGCTTGTTGGTTAACTTGATGACGACGTACATCCACCGGCATTCCTGAACGTACATCCATCACATGCTGCATTACTTCGGCGTCAGTTCGCGCTGCATTTTTAAATGCCTGCATCGCACTATTGAGCGTAATCGGCAACAATTGCGGATCGTCATCAATCTTCTCTGACAGAGGCTGATGCACTTCTACCAGGCGTGCGCCATTTGGCTCGGCAGAGACTTTAATCGGTGTGTTGATAATGTTCACTTTGGTGCCAGGGGTGACCTGGCTGAAAAGTGTTTTGATATCGTCATCGCGCAGACGAATACAGCCGGAACTTACCCGCATACCAATGCCGAAATCGGCGTTTGTACCGTGAAGCAAATAAACGCCGCCATAGGCCGCCAGACGGATCGCATGATGACCCATCGGATTATCCGGTCCTGCCGGAACAACAGCCGGAAGTTCGATGCCCTGGGCTTTATAACGGGCGCGGATGTTTGCGGTAGGTGTCCATGTTGGGTTAGCTCGCTTGTCCGAAACGGTAGTTACCATTGTTGGCGTCAATGTGTCTCCGCCTAACTGGCCAATGCCGATCGGATATACGGTCACCGAATTTTTACCCGGTGGATAATAATAGAGACGTAACTCTGCAATATTGATCACAATGCCTTCACGTGGCGCATCCGGCAGCAGCGTTTGCAACGGAATCGTTAACACGCTTCCGGCTCGTGGTACATACGGATCAACGCCAGGGTTGGCCTGTAACAGCGCCAGGAAACCGACGTTATATTTTTTGGCGATGGCTTCCAGCGAACCACCGTCATTCTCCACCACATGAAATTTGTTTTCACCAACCAGACGACTACCCGCAGGCGGCAGCGGCCAGGTATTGGCTTTTGCCGGTAGCGCCAGTGCTACGGCTGCGGCGAACGTAAAATACGTCAGCCAGCGAGAAAAACGCGTTTTGATCATCACCAAAAATCCATAAAAAATATAAGGTTATTGTAATAAAAAGATAAGTATGAATTATGAATGGTGGCAGTGTCGGGTAGTGCAGGGAAGTGCAAAGAATTTGTAAATATTAGGAGAGATGCTGGTTCATGCCCGATGCGGTGTGAACGCCTTATCCGCCTGCAAATTCAATACACGGTAGGCCTGATAAGCGTAGCAAATTTTGTTTATGCTTTGTGTCTAAAGGGGGCATAACCGCCCCCCGATTTACTACTACGCGATGGCGTTCTCTTCCAGCTCACGCATAAACTGGCGCACCCAGTCGATACGTTGTTTCCGCTCGCTCAAATCCTGAATAAACTTCAGGCGCGTCGGGCCATCGAGACGATAGTGCTGCGGCTGTTTTTGCAGCAAACCAATCAACCAGGCTGGATTCACGTGATTCTTCTCGGCAAATTCGATCACGCCGCCTTTCTCATTCCCCTCCAGCTTCCGGATCCCCAGCTTCTGCGCTTGCTGGCGCAGGCGGGCAATCTCCAGCAGAGTACGTGCCGGATCCGGCAGCAGGCCGAAGCGATCGATAAGCTCTACTTTGATCTCTTCCAGTTCATTTTCCGTTTTGGCGCTGGCAATGCGTTTATAGAACGACAGACGTGTATTCACGTCAGGGATGAAATCGTCCGGCAGTAGCGACGGCATCCGCAGTTCGACTTCCGTTTGCTGGCTGGTGAGATCTTCCAGCGACGGCTCGCGTCCGGCTTTCAGCGCATCAACGGCGTTTTCCAGCAACTCCATATACAGCGAGAAACCGATGGTTTCCATCGAACCACTTTGTTCTTCACCGAGCAGTTCACCCGCACCGCGAATCTCCAGATCGTGAGTTGCCAGCGCAAAGCCCGCACCAAGGTCTTCCAGAGACGCAATCGCCTCGAGACGTTTTTGCGCATCGGGAGTCATCGCTTTCGGATGTGGCGTCAGCAGCCACGCATACGCCTGATGGTGTGAGCGTCCGACGCGACCGCGCAACTGGTGCAACTGCGCCAGACCGAAATGATCCGCGCGTTCAATGATAATGGTGTTGGCGGTAGGAATGTCGATCCCGGTTTCGATAATTGTGGTACAAACCAGCACGTTGAAACGCTGGTGATGGAAATCATTCATCACCCGTTCCAGTTCGCGCTCACGCATCTGCCCGTGACCGATGGCAATTCGTGCTTCTGGCACCAGTTCCGCCAGCCGTTCGGCGGCTTTCTGGATGTTTTCCACGTCATTGTAGAGATAATAAACCTGTCCCCCACGCAAAATTTCACGCAGGACGGCCTCCCGGACGACCAGGCTGTCGTACTCGCGGACAAACGTTTTGACCGCCAGACGACGGGCGGGCGGTGTGGCGATAATTGACAGATCGCGCATTCCACTCATTGCCATGTTCAGCGTGCGCGGAATTGGTGTCGCGGTGAGCGTCAGTATGTCGACGTTCGCGCGCATCGCTTTAATGCGTTCTTTATGACGGACACCAAAGCGGTGTTCTTCATCGACAATCAGCAAGCCCAAATCTTTAAACTTGACGTCGTTTTGCAGCAGTTTGTGCGTGCCGATCAAAATATCGATTTTCCCTTCCGCCACTTCCGTAAGGATTTGCGCCTGTTCTTTGGCGCTGCGGAAACGGGAGATCATTTCGATGCGCACCGGCCAGTTAGCAAAACGGTCGCGGAAGTTGTCGTAGTGTTGTTGGGCGAGGAGGGTGGTTGGCACCAGCACTGCCACCTGCTTGTGGTTTTCCACCGCCAGGAAAGCGGCACGCATCGCCACTTCCGTTTTACCAAAGCCAACGTCACCGCACACCAGACGATCCATTGCCAGTGGCCGACACATGTCGCTAAGAACTGCGTTGATGGCCTGCGCCTGATCCGGCGTGGTTTCGAACGGGAAGCTGTCGCAGAACAATTGATATTGTTCGCGATCGTGTTTAAACGCGAAGCCTTCTTTGGCAGCGCGTTGGGCGTAGATATCCAGCAGTTCTGCTGCCACATCACGCACTTTTTCCGCCGCTTTCTGCCGCGCCCGTGACCAAACATCTCCGCCAAGTTTATGCAGCGGAGCGTTTTCTTCTGCGCCACCGGCGTAACGGCTAATCAGGTGCAGCGATGACACCGGAACATACAGTTTGGCGTCGTTGGCGTAGGTGAGCATCAGATACTCGCCCGTAATGCCGCCAGCCTCCAGCGTGGTCATTCCGGCATAGCGCCCGACGCCATGTTCCAGGTGAACAACCGGCTGGCCGATATGCAGCTCCGCGAGGTTGCGGATCAGCGTGTCTGGGTTGATGGCGCGACGAGAGTCCTGACGACGACGGGCAACACGTTCACCGAGCAGATCGCTTTCACAAATCAGCGCCAGATGACGTACTGTATCGATAAAACCATGTTCGGCAGCACCGATCATCAGATAACGTCCACGCTCGCTGGCCTCATCGAGACGCATAATGCGTTGCGGGGCAATTTTGATTCGGGCGAGCAGTTCCCCGAGTGCTTCGCGGCGGCCTTCACTTTCTACCGAGAACACCACCGGGCCATCGAAGGATTCGAGAAATTTACGCAGCGCATCCAGCGGCGCTTTTTGTTGCGCCTGAATGGCCAGGTCTGGCAGTTTCTGAAAACCTAAATTGGCATTCGCTGCTTTCGTCGGTAAATGCTCGGTTTTAAGCTGCACGCGAGGCCAGTTTTTTAACGCCGAGAAAAGTTCATCCACTCGCAGCCAGAGCGATTGTGGCGGCAATAGCGGTCGCATCGGATCGACGCCGCGACTTTCAAAACGCGCCAGCGTATCGGCCTGGAAACGTTCGGCACTGTTTTCCAGATCGCCGGTATTCACCAGCAACGTATTGGCCGGGAAATAACTGAACAGTGGCGGCAGCGGTTCGCTGAAGAACAGCGGCTGCCAGTATTCGATCCCGGCAGGCAGCGTGCCTTTACTCACTTGCTGGTAAATATGTTCCGGATCGCGTTTCACCTCAAAAGTATCGCGCCACTGACTGCGGAACAGCTCAATCGCCGCTTTATCGGTCGGAAATTCATGTGCGGGCAGCAGGTTGATGGCTTCCACTTCTTCCAGCGTGCGCTGGCTGTCGACGTCAAATACCCGCAGGCTGTCGATTTCATCATCAAAAAAATCAAGACGATAAGGCAGTTCGCTGCCCATTGGGAAAAGATCCAGCAACGCACCACGCGTGGCGTATTCGCCGTGCTCCATCACCTGATCAACATGGCGATAACCGGCGCTGTCCAGTTGGGTACGCAATGCATCGCGCGATAACCGCTGACCTTTTTTCATTACCAGCGCATGGCCGTGGAGAAAACTGTGCGGGCAAACGCGCTGCATAAGCGTATTCACCGGAACAATCAGTACGCCACGCTGCATTGATGGTAACTGGTAAAGGGTGGAAAGACGCGAGGAGATAATGTCCTGATGAGGCGAAAAACTGTCGTAGGGGAGGGTTTCCCAGTCCGCCAGGTTCATCACCATCTGGTCGGTGAACTGGCTGATTTCATCGTGCAAACGCAGGGCATTTTGCATATCTGGTGCAATAAGCACCACCGGTCCGGCGTGACGTTCGGCAATTTCGGCTACCAGCGTCGCGCAGGCAGCTCCGGTTAACTCGCCCAGCAGACGCTGCTCACCCGCTTTGACGGGCAGCGTATAACGATATTGTTCAGGCATAACAGTTGTCAGAGTCTCGTTAGGATATGCCTCAACATATGGGGGCATATCTCTGATAAGCAATGCTGTTCATTATCCGGAATCGACATGGTTTAGCAAATTGAATCGCCCCGGCTGGGGCGATGGCTTAGCGAGAGTAACTGGTTGCAGGCAGAGAAGGCGGGGAGAACAACAGATCGTTGAATGCGCGTTGTGAAAATTTTCGCACCAGCAAGCCAGCCAGTGTGCAAATCAACAAACTGACAAAGGGATAAACCAGCAGGAGCGCCAGTTCGATTGGCGGCGACCAGCGCGCCGCGTTTATTTGCGGAATCAGACTTAAGCTGAATATCTCTACCAGAATGCGATGGGTGGTGTAGATGGCGATGGTGTTGGAACCAATCACATTCAACAGGCTGAGGGAACGCATACCGAAGCGCTGCTCGAACTGATAAAACAGCTTCATAATCACCACAATCGACACCAGCGACAGTAGTAGCGACACGTTCAACAACCAGGCTCCGATCGCCAGAACAGCCAGCAGCACTGCTATCAACAGATGGCGACGTAGCGGCACCTCTTTAACGTAGGTCATCAACGTTGAGCCAAACCATGCGCCAAGACTGTAATAAGGCAAATTGCGGATCACACTGTTCATCCCCCACCACGGTGTGGGAACGAAATTAACAGCCACGCTCATCAGTACAAACAGGGCGAATAACGGCAGTGCCTGGCGGTTAAAAGCTTTACACACCACGAAATAGACGATTAAGGCATACAGATACCACAAGCTGGTGCTGGCGGTGGCCATCCCATGCAGGAACTCGCCGGTGGAATCGGCATAAGCAGCATTGGCGGTATTGTTTAAATCGCGCTCTGGTGCCAGCCATTGGTTGAGCGCGCTCAACGCCAGCCACTGGACAATGCCCCAAAGCGCCAGCACCCAAAAGATGCTCCAGATGCGTTTATCGACACAATTCCCCCACGGCACGCTGTCGATGTAGCGGCGAATCAAATAGCCGGATATAAAGAAAAAGACCGGCATCCGAAAGGGTGCAAGGTAAAGATTGAAATAGATCCAGCATTTGCTCAAGACTTCCGATAACGGATGCTGGAAAGTGGTCAGATGCGGATAAAAGGTAACAACCGAGTGATAAACCACCACCAGGCAAATACATAACCCTTTGATCTGATTAATCCATAGCTCTTTTTGTTTCATCAGGACAACACGCTCATAAAATTTAACATGCCGTTGATCCTGCGGGGTGAGAGGCGTGGTGTAATGCGTATCTGTCTGTATTTGGTTATTTTTCAGATAAAGATCAGGTTACAAGGCAGATGAGAAAACGAGACACTTTAGCCGATTGATTTACTGATACTTTTCAGATTAGCCCTGACGATCACTTACAGTTCAGGCGTTTACCCATCCTGCTTTCGCTTATATACTCGTGTCTTTGCTAACAGCAACCAGACGGATTTCATGTACCAACCTGTCGCTCTATTTATTGGCCTGCGTTATATGCGTGGGCGTGCAGCGGATCGCTTCGGTCGTTTCGTCTCCTGGCTTTCTACCATCGGCATTACCCTCGGGGTGATGGCGCTGGTCACGGTATTGTCAGTGATGAACGGTTTTGAGCGCGAACTGCAAAACAACATCCTTGGCCTGATGCCACAGGCAATTCTCTCTTCGGAGCATGGCTCCCTTAACCCGCAACAACTCCCGGAGACTGCGGTCAAACTTGACGGCGTAAATCGTATTGCGCCTCTCACTACAGGTGATGTGGTGCTGCAAAGCGCGCGCAGCGTGGCGGTCGGGGTGATGCTGGGTATCGACCCGGCGCAAAAAGATCCGCTAACCCCGTATCTGGTCAATGTGAAGCAAGCCGACCTCGAACCGGGGAAATATAATGTCATCCTCGGTGAACAACTTGCCTCACAGTTAGGCGTCAATCGCGGCGATCAAATCCGTGTGATGGTGCCGTCTGCCAGCCAGTTTACGCCGATGGGGCGTATTCCAAGTCAGCGTCTGTTCAATGTGATTGGCACTTTTGCTGCCAACAGTGAAGTCGACGGCTATGAAATGCTGGTGAATATTGAGGATGCCTCGCGTCTGATGCGTTATCCGGCGGGTAATATCACCGGCTGGCGTCTGTGGCTGGATGAGCCGCTGAAAGTCGACTCTTTAAGCCAGCAAAAACTGCCAGAAGGCAGCAAGTGGCAGGACTGGCGCGATCGTAAAGGCGAGTTGTTCCAGGCCGTGCGCATGGAAAAAAATATGATGGGCCTGCTGCTGAGTCTGATTGTCGCCGTTGCAGCGTTTAACATTATTACATCGCTGGGGCTGATGGTAATGGAGAAGCAGGGCGAAGTGGCGATCCTACAGACACAAGGCTTAACTCCACGACAAATCATGATGGTCTTTATGGTACAAGGAGCCAGCGCTGGCGTTATCGGTGCGATCCTGGGCGCTGCGCTTGGTGCACTGCTTGCCAGCCAGTTAAATAATCTGATGCCGATAATCGGCGTCCTGCTTGATGGCGCGGCGTTACCGGTCGCTATCGAACCTTTACAGGTCATTGTTATTGCGCTGGTGGCGATGGCTATCGCGCTGCTTTCTACGCTTTACCCTTCCTGGCGCGCTGCCGCCACTCAACCCGCTGAGGCTTTACGTTATGAATAAGATCCTGTTGCAATGCGACAACCTGTGCAAACGCTATCAGGAAGGCAGTGTGCAAACCGACGTGCTGCACAATGTCAGTTTCAGCGTGGGCGAAGGCGAAATGATGGCCATTGTCGGTAGCTCCGGTTCTGGCAAAAGTACCTTGCTGCATTTACTGGGCGGGCTGGATACGCCAACCTCCGGTGATGTGATTTTTAGCGGTCAGCCGATGAGCAAACTGTCGTCGGCGGCGAAAGCGGAACTGCGCAACCAGAAGTTGGGCTTTATTTATCAGTTCCACCACCTGCTGCCGGACTTTACCGCGCTGGAAAACGTCGCTATGCCGCTGCTGATTGGCAAGAAAAAGCCTGCTGAAATTAACAGTCGGGCGCTGGAAATGCTAAAAGCTGTGGGGTTGGAGCACCGGGCGAATCACCGCCCGTCAGAACTTTCTGGCGGTGAGCGTCAGCGTGTGGCGATTGCCCGGGCGCTGGTTAATAACCCGCGTCTGGTGCTGGCGGATGAACCTACTGGTAACCTTGATGCGCGTAACGCTGACAGCATCTTCCAGTTGCTCGGAGAATTGAATCGCCTGCAGGGCACTGCCTTTCTGGTGGTTACTCACGATCTGCAACTGGCGAAACGTATGAGCCGTCAACTGGAAATGCGTGATGGTCGTCTGACGGCGGAACTGAGCCTGATGGGGGCGGAGTAATGGCGATGCCTTTATCGTTATTAATTGGCTTGCGTTTTAGTCGCGGACGGCGACGCGGCGGCATGGTGTCGCTGATCTCCGTTATTTCTACCATTGGCATTGCCCTGGGCGTGGCAGTATTGATTGTCGGTTTAAGTGCGATGAACGGCTTCGAACGTGAACTGAACAACCGCATTCTGGCAGTGGTGCCGCATGGTGAAATTGAAGCGGTGAATCAGCCGTGGACGAACTGGCAAGAAGCACTGGATAAAGTGCAGAAAGTGCCGGGTATTGCCGCCGCTGCGCCATATATCAATTTCACGGGGCTGGTGGAGAGCGGTGCAAATTTGCGCGCTCTGCAGGTAAAAGGTGTTGACCCACAGCAGGAACAGCGACTGAGCGCGCTGCCATCGTTTGTCCAGGGAGATGCCTGGAAAAATTTTAAAGCCGGTGAACAGCAGATTATTATCGGCAAAGGCGTGGCGGATGCGTTGAAAGTGAAGCAGGGCGATTGGGTGTCGATCATGATCCCGAACTCAAACCCTGAGCATAAGCTGATGCAGCCGAAACGTGTGCGCTTGCAAATTACCGGAATTTTGCAGCTAAGCGGTCAACTTGATCACAGTTTTGCCATGATCCCGCTGACGGACGCTCAACAATATCTTGATATGGGTTCCAGTGTGTCAGGTATTGCCCTTAAAATGACGGATGTTTTTAACGCCAACAAGTTGGTACGCGATGCGGGTGAAGTGACCAACAGCTATGTCTATATCAAGAGCTGGATCGGTACTTACGGCTATATGTATCGGGATATCCAGATGATCCGCGCCATTATGTATCTGGCAATGGTACTGGTGATTGGCGTAGCCTGTTTCAACATCGTCTCCACCTTAGTGATGGCGGTGAAAGACAAGAGCGGCGATATCGCAGTATTGAGAACGCTGGGTGCTAAAGACGGTTTAATTCGCGCTATTTTCGTCTGGTATGGACTACTGGCGGGGCTGTTTGGCAGCCTGTGTGGCGTGGTTATCGGCGTGGTGGTTTCGCTGCAACTTACTCCGATTATTGAGTGGATTGAAGGTCTGATCGGTCATCAGTTCCTCTCCAGTGACATCTATTTTATTGACTTTCTGCCATCGGAATTACACTGGCTGGACGTCTTCTACGTACTGGTCACAGCATTGTTGCTGAGTCTTTTGGCAAGTTGGTATCCGGCGCGGCGCGCCAGTAATATTGACCCTGCGCGAGTCCTTAGCGGCCAGTAAGGCAGTACATTAAAACAAGGAGTGGCAATGTATTACGGGTTTGATATTGGTGGGACGAAAATTGCGCTTGGCGTGTTTGATAACAATCGGCAACTGCAATGGGAAAAGCGGGTGTCGACGCCGCGTGACAGCTATGACGCATTTTTAGATGCGGTGTGCGAGTTGGTGACCGAAGCTGACCTGCGTTTTGGCTGTAAAGGTTCTGTTGGCATTGGCATTCCTGGAATGCCGGAAACGGAAGATGGCACTTTGTATGCCGTCAATGTTCCTGCTGCCAGCGGTAAACCGCTGCGTGCCGACCTGAGCGCACGTCTTGATCGCGATGTGCGCCTTAATAACGATGCCAACTGTTTTGTCCTTTCTGAAGCCTGGGATGAGGAATTTACCCAATATCCGTTGGTGATGGGGTTAATTCTTGGTACTGGCGTTGGTGGCGGGCTGGTATTCAACGGTAAACCGGTGACGGGAAAACGCTATATTACCGGCGAGTTTGGGCATATGCGTCTGCCGGTCGATGCGTTAACCATGATGGGACTGGATTTCCCGTTACGCCGTTGCGGTTGTGGCCAGCATGGCTGTATCGAGAATTATCTTTCTGGTCGCGGTTTTGCGTGGCTGTATCAACATTATTATCATCAACCGTTGCAGGCTCCAGAGATTATTGCGCTTTACGATCAAGGCGATGAGCAGGCAAGGGCGCACGTTGAGCGTTATCTGGATTTATTAGCGGTTTGTCTGGGAAATATCCTGACTATCATTGACCCTGATTTGCTGGTCATTGGTGGCGGGTTATCCAATTTCCCGGCAATCACAACGCAACTAACGGACAGGTTGCCTCGTCATCTCTTACCTGTAGCTCGTGTCCCACGCATTGAGCGTGCGCGTCATGGGGATGCAGGAGGAATGCGTGGAGCTGCCTTCTTACATCTTACCGATTAATCAATAGAGGTTGCTATGCTGTCGCGTCGGGGTCATCGGTTAAGTCGTTTTCGTAAAAACAAACGCCGCCTGCACGAGCGTTTGCGTCAGCGTATTTTTTTCAGAGATAAAGTGGTGCCGGAAGCAATGGAAAAACCAAGAGTACTCGTACTGACAGGGGCAGGCATTTCTGCGGAATCAGGTATTCGTACCTTTCGCGCTGCAGACGGCCTGTGGGAAGAACATCGTGTTGAAGATGTCGCGACGCCAGAAGGCTTTAACCGCGATCCTGAACTGGTACAGGCATTTTATAACGCCCGTCGCCGTCAACTACAGCAGCCAGAAATTCAACCTAACGCTGCGCATCTTGCATTGGCAAAACTGCAAGACGCCCTGGGCGATCACTTTTTGCTGGTGACGCAGAATATCGATAACCTGCATGAACGCGCGGGCAATACCAATGTGATTCATATGCATGGGGAATTGCTGAAAGTACGCTGTACGCAAAGCGGGCAGGTGCTCGACTGGACGGGCGATGTCACGCCAGAAGATAAATGCCATTGCTGCCAGTTTCCGGCACCGCTGCGCCCACACGTGGTGTGGTTTGGTGAAATGCCGTTCGGTATGGATGAAATCTATATGGCGTTATCGATGGCGGATATTTTCATTGCTATTGGCACGTCCGGGCATGTTTATCCGGCAGCAGGATTTGTCCACGAAGCGAAGCTGCATGGCGCGCATACGGTTGAACTGAACCTTGAACCGAGCCAGGTTGGCAATGAGTTTGCCGAGAAATATTACGGCCCGGCAAGTCAGGTCGTGCCAGAGTTTGTTGAGAAGTTGCTGAAGGGCTTATAAAGCAGAAGTCATTGCCTGATGCGCTACGCTTATCAGGCCTATAAAAGGGCACAATTAATTGAATTTGTGGGTTTTGTAGGCCGGATAAGGCGTTCACGCCGCATCCGGCATAATACACGCGCATTTTACCGACCTCTTTTAACTTTTACTCGGCCATAACAGCGCGGCAAAAAACGTACAGACACCAATCAGCACCGCCCAGAGCGGCGATATTCTGGCAATCGTAAAGCTATTATCGATACACAGGCATAAAGCCTGATAGCCCATATTGGCAACAGTCATAGCTACTGCAAATTTTAGCGCATAAATAAAACGTGTCGTGTAGTAAAAGATCCTGGAAAATAAGACAAACGCTGCAGCCCAGGAGATAAAACCTAATGTCGAGGTGCTGCCTGGCGGATCACTCTCATGCTTTTGTTCGGGATGCGGATAATATGTCAGTGGCGGCGTCGGTTGTTTTAATATCTGTGCTTGTAAAATATCCAGTGCATTATTCATACCCTGATACCAGAGATCAGCATTTAAATAAGCCAGTGTGTAATTTTCTATCAGCCGTCCCAGATGTTTATCGTCCATACTGCTTTCAACCTGGCCGTTGGTTATCACAATTAACCGTGGCTCCCGGGTAGTAAAGATTAACAGAACACTCCCTTTTACATCAGTCAATGAAGATGACGCATGCGCCAGCATCGCTTTGCCATTTTTCCTGAGACTGGTTTCATTGATGTCAGGAACAACCACGATAAATGGCGCAATCCCGGTTTGTTGACGAAAGATCTCCGCTTTACGCGCGATATCCTCGCCATCGGGAACGGTGCCAGTGGTATCCGTAAAGAATGTTTTCATTACGGGTATTACAGGCTGGCTTATTCCCGCCAGTGGCAGAAAAATCAGTAAGTAAAGCAATATAAATAACTTTTTCATTGGCGGGATTTCCTTTTCCTGCGCGTCTTTTTAGAGGAGGGCATACTGATTAATAAACCGACGGCGATAAAAATAACGCCCATCATGCCGATAAATCCCCATTTGAAAAAATTAACCCACGGGTTATTTATTTCAGCCTTTTCAGGATGTCCTGGAGGATAATAAACATTAACTTTATCGCCTTCGCTGTCTTCATAAAAAGTACTACCGATACTCGAATTGAAAATGAGCGTGTAGTCTGGCGTAGGACGAAATGCGACAACAGGATGCCATGAACCATCATTACCGATCTGGCGTGAATTGTGCCAGACGGTATCAACAATGATCCCTTCGGTATGTACAGTATTTTTGCTGTAGGTGAACTGGTTATAAAAGATAACAATAGAAATAAGGAGGAGTATCAGACCGACTCCAGGGAAAACGCGGGATAAAATTTGATTGTCCTGACTCATAAGCAACATCCTTGCTTAATAAAAAAGCGGGCGGTAATAACTCCGCCCGCTTGCTGAATTAACGTCCTGCTTTCAGCTTCTGATAATACTCTTCATAAATGCTGCTGGCTGAGCCAACGTCACTCTGCCATTCGCCATTTTTGATGGTTTCGGCATCCGGGTAGAGGGTCTTGTCGTTCGCCACTTCCGGGCTTAACAGTTTACGTGCGGCGAGGTTTGGTGTTGGATAACCAATAGTTTCCGCAACCTGTTTTGCCACATCCGGACGTAGCAGGAAGTTGATCAGTTTCAGCGCGCCTTCTTTGTTTTTGGCATTTGCCGGAATAGCCAGGCTGTCCATCCAGAAAATGCCGCCTTCTTTCGGCCAGACCACGTCAATTGGCGTGCCTGCCTGACGGGCAACGAAAGCAGAACCGTTCCAGATCATGCCGAGGTTAACTTCGCCTTCCATGTACGGGTTAGCCGGGTTATCGGAGTTAAACGCCGCTACGTTTGGCATCAGCTTTTTCAGCTCGTTATACGCGGCTTCAATCTCTTTCGGATCGGTGGTGTTGCCAGAATAACCCAGCTTACGCAGTGCCATCTGGAACACTTCACGGGCGTCGTCGGTCAGCAGCAGGCTGCCTTTGTATTCAGGCTTCCACAAATCGGCCCAGCTCGTCACGGATTTCGGATCAACCGCATCACCGTTAACGCCAATCGCCGTCGCGCCCCAGATATACGGAATGGAGTAATCGTTATTCGGGTCAAATGGCTTGTTGAGCATTTCTGGATCGAGGTTGCTGAAGTTCGTTAACTTCGACTTGTCGATCTTCTGGATCATCCCTTCTTTACGCATTTTATCGACGTAATAGGTTGAAGGAACCACCAGGTCATAGGCACCGTCTTTGTACGTTTTCAGCTTGGCGTACATGGTTTCATTCGACTCATAAGTCGAATAGATAACTTTAATGCCGGTTTCTTTAGTGAACTGTTCCAGCAGTCCTGGCGGTACGTACTCGGTCCAGTTGTAGAAATACAGCGTGTTGTTGTCATCGGCGTGAGCGGCGCTCATGCCCAGTGCCAGAGCACCCGCCGCGAGCAGGTGGCGTGACCATTTTTTCATTTAACGTCCCCTGTGTTACCTTTCGTTTTATCACGAGCAATAAGCTGGCTGGCAATCACCATCACCAGCGACAGCACCAGTAAAATGGTTGCCAGCGCGTTAACTTCCGGCGATACGCCGACTTTGACCATCGAATAAATTTTTAACGGCAGAATTTCATAGCTCGGCCCGGTGACAAACGACGAAACTACCACATCGTCCATGGACAGGGTAAAGCTTAACACCCAACCCGCCGCCACCGCTGGCATTGCCAGTGGCAGAATGATTTTCCGCAGAATGGTGAACTCGCTGGCACCGAGATCTTTCGCTGCTTCCAGCATCCGCACATCAAAGCCTTTCAGACGCGAATACACCGTCACCACCACAAATGGCAGGCAGAAGGTAATGTGTGAGAACAGCAGCGACCAGAAGCCAAGCTGAATACCCAGCAGCATAAACAGCACCAGCAGGGAAATCGCCATCACGATATCTGGCGACATCATTACCACAAACAGCATCCCGCTAACGAACGGCTTACCGCGGAAGCGATAGCGGTACAGCGCAACAGCCGTCAGTGAGCCAATAAGCGTAGCGAATGTCGCTGAAAACACCGCCATCGTCAGTGAATGTTGCGCTGCTTGTAACAGACTATCGTTGTTCATCAGCAGGCTATACCATTTGGTGGTAAAACCCTGCCAGTTGATGCCAAAGCGCGAGCTGTTAAAGGAGTTCACAATCAAAATGATGATTGGAATATACAGGTACGCATAGATAGCGGTCATAAAACCGCCGCGGAGCAGTCGACCGATCATTCGAGTTCCACCTTCTTGTTCAGAAGGTGGAATGCTTTCAGAGCATTGAAAATAATCAACTTTTTCTCTTCTCCAAAATCTCTCCAAAACTTCCCACCAAAACAGACAGCCAAAAAAATAAGCAGTCATCACCAAGGCCGCGAATTTTACAACAATTTTCCAGGTGATCGGAAAAAAATGCCCATTCAAATGACCTATATACCCAATGGTCAGTAGCCTTTCTCCATTGAGTCAACACAATAAAATAGGAGTCATCCCATATGTGGCGAGGAGATTCCATTTTCCGATTTGTGCGGGCGGATCCGTATAGATGGAGTTTGTATGTTGACAAGCCTTCATCTTTGGTTCAATTTATCTCAAAATGATACGATTTTGAGATAAAAAATGAAAATCAAAAATCCACCAAAAGTAGTGTCCTTTGCAGAAATAATCAAAAAAACTACATCTGACAACAACAAAGATTTAGTTAAACTTATGAATTATCATAGGGTAACAGATGAGAAGGGGCGGTACCATCATTGGGAAGATTTCCAATATAGAGTCGACAAAGGGGTTGATGCGGTCTACGCATGGTCTGTTCAACAAATGGCCAGGCAAGCCCATATTAATAAAATTGACTATAAAGACAAAAATGGCGAAATTGCTAAAATCAACATTCTACCCTCTATGCATAAAGCATGTTCACTTATTGACCAGCAAACATCTAAGGCTGCATTTGAAGCTATGATATCAAACTTAGAGGGTGTTAAGTATTTGATGAATGATTTGAAAGAAGAAGAATCCATATCTTCCAGTCAGCTTGAAGGAGCAGCAACAACGACAGTTGTTGCAAAAGCCATGTTGTCGGCCCAAAGAAAGCCCAGAACAGAAGATGAAAGAATGATTTTGGGAAATTATCGTTTGATGGGGAGTGTGTGGGATAAAAGAAATGAAGAATTATCATTAGATCTAATCAAGGAATTCCATGCAATCGGAACCAAAGATATTAATAATGAGAAATACAAACCGGGACAGTTTAGAGACACAAATGATATAGTAATATGTGATTATGATGGTAATGTTGTTCATTATCCACCTGAGTTTGGGGAATTGGAACAAAGGGTTGACAGCATATGCCAATGGGCAAATGTTAGACATGAGGATTCTGTTACATCTTCATATATGCATCCTCTCATTAAAGCATGTATATTGCATTTCATGATAGGTTATGAGCACCCTTTTAATGATGGGAATGGTAGAACGGCGAGGGCTTTATTTTATTGGTACTTATTTAAATGTGGTTACACAGCGTTCAAATTTATATCAATAAGTCGTCTGCTGAAAGAAGCTTCTACGGCCTATGGTATGGCCTATCTGTATACAGAAACGGATAACTTTGATCTTACTTATTTTGTGGATTATCAATGTCAGGTGATTTGTCGGGCAACAACAAACTTCACTCAATATATAAAGAAAATCTCTACCCAACGGGCTGAGATTGATAGTTTGCTATGGTCCAGTGGATTAATGCGTAAATTAAATGACAGGCAAAAAACCATACTATTTGTGGCAATTGAACATGTCGGGAAATTATTTACTGTTAAGGAAGTTAGTGACAATCTTAATGTGTCAGATAATACAGCTCGCTCTGATCTTAGAGCGTTGGTTGAATGTGGCTTGTTCGAAAAAATTGAACGGGGAAAGCAAACTCTTTATGTGTCACCAAAATCTCTTAAAGGTGTTTTGGATAAACTTAAAAAATTATAAATATGTCATCCCCCTTTGTTTGATGCTCGGCATAAAGGGGGATGCTGACAGTTGTTGATGGAGATTACTCTCAGGACTTTGAAAGAATGAACTTTTTGATTGCTCGATAAATCGTATTTTTCGTTTTCATTTTATGTTCTCTAAATGACCAGCTTTACCCATTCCTGGCCGCGAGTGTCGTTGTATCGATCTGTTGTTGCCTGCACCTTGTGGCCCAGTAACGTTTTAGTGTCGATCCCCTGTGCGCGATATAGCCGTTCGGATAAAGAGCGCTGTTCGTGGAATGTGGTTGGCGTTTTTCCTGCTGGTGGAATTATCCCAGCTAGATCCCGTGCTTTGGCAAAGTAGTCGCTCAGGTTGTCTTTACTCATCGGCTTTGGTTGTTTCTGGTGCCGACTATGGATTAGATATGGACTTAATATTCTGTCTCGGCACCCATCAATAACTTCTTTTAACGTTATCCCAATGGCATCACAGCGTAGTGTAAGCGGTAACGCCAGACGCATTCCGGTTTTTCCCTGGGTGATATGCAAGTGTTCGTTCCACACATCTGAAAAACGCATGTGGCAAATGTCATCACGGCGCTGACCAGTTACAATCGCAAGAAGCATTGCGTTACGGATAAAGTGTTTTTCAGGCGTTGCATTGTAAATTTTTTGCCAGTCTTCCAGGGTGAGTCTGGCTCTGGTTACTTTAGGGATCGGTTTACGGGTAGCCTCCGGAGGATTCCATCCAGGAGGAACTTCCCCTGCATGCTGTGCTTCTTTATAAATATCAACCCATAATCCACGATTTACTCTCGCTGTGCTGACCATGTCTTTATCCAGCCACTCATCCAGTATTAATGCAAAGTCTCTTACTTCCAGTTCTTTCAATGGGTGGCTTCCCAGACGGGAAACCAGGTATGCAGCCATTCGGGCTTTTTCTTTGTGAGTTGTAGCTGCAATATCTCCATTTTTCAGTCGCGCATCCTGTATTTTCAGATATCGATCAACCCATGCCTTTAATCTGATACCCCGACGTTTTGTTGCTGACGGACTTTCATCAATTTTGCGCATGAAATATTCAGCTTCTGCTGCAGCTATTCGCTGATTGGCTGTGGAAGCGATTTTTTCTGCTTTGCCTTTGTCTGTTCCGAGACCGTGAAATTTTCCAGTCACAGGGTTTTTATACTGGTAGTAAACCCTGCCAGTTCTGCGATCAAACTTTTCGTAAAGACCGGTTACGTCAGTGCTGTTTTTTCGTGGCCTCGGTGACATGAGTTAAAATCTCCTTCAGTGCATCATCATCGCCAGTATGAATTTCCGGCGCAATTCCCGTTTCACCAGGTCCAACAAATACTGCCCGGCGATCTATCAGCCAACGCCCACGAATTTTTTGTGGTCTTGGAACGATGTATCCTAGTTTTCCGTATTTCACCAGGGTAGTGTTTGTTATTGGGAGACTGAACCGTTTTGGTTTCCACTCGTCGAGCGTTATCAGGTACTGTTCGCTCATGGCTATCACTCCGGAACGCGCCAGTTGCAGAATACCAACGACAACTGGCGACGGTTGAACATTAAAAATCAGCCTGGCTCGGGATCAGTTTTTGCCAGATAGCTGAAACGTATTTTGCCTGGTAACGGGCGTCATCAAGTGCATTATGGCGCTCACCTTCGAATGGAATAGCCGTTCTGGCATCGAAGTCTATGGCTTTCCCCAGTTCAACGATTGTGCGTACATCGCGATCGTTGCAGTAGCGCCACGGGCAGGGGATCCCCTGCCGTTCGTATGAACGGCGCAAAATCGTGTTGTCGAAGTTGGCTCCATTTCCCCAGACCTGAACAAAAAACTCACCGGAGTTTTCGTCGATAAATTCCCGCAATTGTAACAGTGCATCATCTAACGGGATTTCATCGGTCATAATGGCAGATTGCGCTTCGCGTGATTGCTTAAGCCACCATTTAATGGTGTCCCGATCAATGACTCCGCCAGCAGTTTCCAGATCGATAGTCTTACTAAATTCCGGTCCCATATCTCCGGTTTGCGGATCGAAAAATATTGCACCTATTGAGATAATCGGGGCCTCAGGATTTTTTCCCATGGTTTCAAGGTCGATCATTAGATGGTCACACGTCCTGCTGGTGGATGTGATAAAGTGATGACCGTTCATCGTAATTAAGGGATCTGCCGTCTCGCCAGTTTCACTATCGCTGGCGTGGTCCTGAGCGCTGCCAGCATTCTCCTTGTGTGGATGTTCAGCGCCTTCCATTTTCTCCGAATCGTCTTCCTGAACTTCAACCTGGTTCTTGTCATCGAATGTTTCCTGGTATGTTGCGTCGCCCATCACCGCACCACAATCAGGGCAGTTGCCGCCACCGCTCTGACCGCAGGCGGTGCAGATCTTTTCCGGTTCCTGTTGCACTACTGGTTCAGGTTGTTTCGTTTCTGGCTCGTTTTGTTGCGTATTTGGGCTGTTTTGTTCCGCTTTCTGGTCGTTCTGTTCCGTTTCTTGCTGGTTCTGGTTCACAGAATCGCGGGTTTCAATCCCCTTCACCCATTTCGGATCATTCGGATCGCTAATCCCTGCAACAAATTCACCACGTGATACTGCAAGCAGTTCATCGGCGTCAGGCTGGCTGATATTGGCTGCCTGCATAATTTTGTTTACTTTGTCAGCGGTAACTTTTACCGGCCCTGGTTGTGCGGTCGTGTCAGATGCACCAGTATTTTGTTGTGAACCTGAGTATGTACCGTTTTTGCGGGCGAAATATTCTTCTTTCGTGATTTCAGTAGCCCCGGCAGCCAGTGCCTTATCCAGACCAGAAAGTTTGTTTGCGCGACCGTATTTTTCGCCACCCTTGTCGGTGAAGAGGAAGTAGAACGGCCCCTCACGCTCTACAGATGGTTCGACTTCCACTTTGCATTCGGTTTTTTCGTTGTCCGGAATTGCCGTTTCCACTGCATCAGTTTCTGGTACTGGCGACGAGAGAGTATCAGTTGCGCTCTGATTTCTTCCTTCATCTTCAAACACGCCCTTTGTAGTCAGGTATTCAGTAATGTATTTGTTCAGTGCCACAGGGTCTTTGTGAATGTCGATCGGACGTTCACGGACAAGGCCAAAAATAGTCTGGCGGTCGTAGCGAAGGGCATCGGGCTGTTTGCGCATTGATGCCGAGATACGCTTCCAGTCTTCGCGGTCGTTGTCGATAACTTCATTTTTTGCCCAGCGATGGATGCTGCCGTCAATGTTTCCGGCATCCACATCACCAGGCCAGAGAGCGTAGGCCAGTTCGTCATCCAGTGTTTTCCATGTCTGCTTGTATTCGCGATGAGTGGCAGCAATGACCGGGTTGATTTTTCCTGTTGAATTTTCAGTGTGCTGTTGATTGGCTCTGGCGCGGGCGAGATCAACAACAGACGTGTATTTTCCGGTTTCCTTGCGTTCACCTTCGCGACGTTTTTTCCAGATGCGCATCTCTGCCTGAATTTCGGGCCATTTGGCACCAGGCTTACATTTATGCTTAACCCACCCGATGGCATGCAGCTTAAGCTCCGGATACATGGCGTTAACTTCTGGCATTTTCATCAACGCTTCAACGATATGGCCGTCGAATGTTGCCATGTCTTCCTGCAACAATTCCTGTGCGCTAATCACCATATCAACAGTGATGTTTTCACATGTGTCGAACTTAACCATGACAGCGTTCTGTACTTCAGGGGCTAGGTTGTCAAAAGTGACGTTCATCGGATCGGATTCAGTCTCGACCGGGACAAAGGAAGCAGACGCCTCATCCCAGCGGTTTTCCTGCATATATTCAGCATCCCAGGAATCGAGGGCAGGGCGGGGTATACCGGGTTTATCCTCGCAGACAAGAAATTTATAAGCGCAGTCCTGAGCAGCCGGATAATGTTCCAGGAATTGCCAGTGAAATTTTGCGCGTGCGCGACGTTCATCACCGGCTTCAATGGCAGTGGCTACAGCGACTGCACCTTCTTCCTTTATTGCCTGTTCGTCCGGAATGGCGGCGCAAATAAAGACTTTACTCATTTTGTTTTACCTCATTACAGATTTAAGGGTGAACAAATCCCTGCCATTGCTGGCATATAAGAATGAAATCGGATGTTTATTACGGAACTGTTTTAAAGACCTGCCGGGATTTCGTTATTATCCTGGTGAATAACTTTATCGACCGGGTAACAGTTACCGGGAATTTTCTGTTCGGTTGCTGCAGTCACACACTCCTGCATTGTCCTGTGAACACTGACTGCAATATCAACTGGCTCTCCGGAAACAAGAAAAACTGTCAGAACAAGTGCAAATGCTGTATTCATTGCCAGCATCCTTTTTGTATCGGACGTAAACGAGCCAGCATTGAAAGAATGCATATTTTATTTAATAACTCCCGTTCGTGTTTTCTTTTGTTAATGGCATCTTCAGTAAATACAGGGTTACTGATAGTGACACCAATTTCAAAACAACCTTCAGACGTATTAACGTTTGGTAATAACGTTTCCATTATCGCGTCCTCAACAATGAATTTTGTGATGCAGTGCCTGGTGCCTCCAGGTGACGTTAACCAGTTAACAATTAACGCCGGATACAGAGAATCCACCCATAACACTGTTTTTGGTTTTAACTGTTCCGCGTGCGCTCAGCCGCATTCACCACATCACAAAATTCACTTTAAAAAGGGCGGCAGAGCAGTCACGGAGTAAAACTGATACCGCCAAACGTCACCAGAAAATTGATAACAGAGGGCGTTGCAGCGGGGTTGTCACTTAAGCGTATGGTCAACCTGACAACCCGGTGTCCTCAACGGGGAAGGAATAACCCCGCCATACTTACCGCCGCGCCATTTCGCGGAGTGCCACAACCGGAAGCGCACGGTCGACGAAAATTTAACGACAGGCTATCTATGAACCAACTACCTCGCCGTGCGCTTTCGCGTTATGGTCTGACTTTTCAGGGAAATATCCTTTCAGTAAACTGTCAGTGCCGGATGTTCACCCGTGTCCGGCGCACGCACTCCACCTCACCCGTGGAGAACTCCTTAATTACCAACCCTCAGGAGGGTGAATGTTAAAATCAACTCTTATTGCTAAATGCCTTTATCAAAATCGCATGGTAAGCAGCATTTCAATAGGCGAGTCTGCAGTTAAAAGTATTTTCGAAGAGTACTTTCCCGGGCATGATTTTAATAAATGGAATACCAAATTACCGCCAGCAGTTTCAACGCGTATTCTGAAAGCAACTGAAAGAGCAAGTACAATTCGCGTTAACTATTTCATTAAAGATTTGTGGGATCTTTGATATCCACCGAGCCTAAAGTATGTGCATATGGATGTGCTATTGTGCGCCCTCGCAGATTTGCATCATTTTCTAAATTCACTGAACGAAACAGGGCATCAACAAGACTCTGTACAATGCAAAGGCAATCGAAGAGTGTTGCTGTTTCTGTTTTGATTGATGAAAGAACATGGCCATTCACGCAAACAGAAATTACCCGTTCATTAACGTCGCTTTCCTGCTTTTGATTATCAGAACCATATAGCCCAGAAAAAGCATTGCGCACATTACGAACCATATTATCGATGGTTTCTTTTTTGGTGTATGCCGGGTCAATTTTCACCAGACTATCACCGAGAGTCGTTGCAGCAATTGTCTGGATTTCTTTTGGTAAATCTTTAAATTCCATTATTAGCCTTGTTGGTTAGCTATTAACGTGGGTATGTAATCATTCTGGCAATGCTTAATGCCGCTGCTTTTTCCAGATTGGTGATATCCTGCTCCAGAGCGGACAGATTTTCAGCCTGCTTAGCCCTGGCTTCATTGGCCCATTTCAGATCCTGCGCTGCATTAATTTTCTGGCGCATCCACTCATAAAGTTCATCATCGGTATAGTCTGGCGCGATGATGACGGGTTCTCGTTTCTGCATACTGATTCCTCGCGGTGCTGCTTCGCTTATCAGCCGTTAGATTTTGCCGAGCTGGAAAGCGCCTGTTTAAACTCACTGAAGCTGAGAGCTTCTTCGCCTTCGGCAAGGCCTTCGAAGTATTCTTCGTAAGCCTTTTCCATGATTGTGTCGAAATCCATATCACTCACCTGAGTTTCTTTCCAGCCAGCGACGGGCACCATTTTCGGTTTTAAACGTTTTGCTTTTGGTATACGTCATCGCGGTGAATGTGCCGTCCTGGTTGGGAAACACGCCGTACACCAGAGATTCGTTGTTGCCAAGATCGATAGTATCCATGTTGACCTCATTTCCCCTTAACGCCGGGGTAGCGGAACAAAAACCTGCTGCATAGTTATTAAAGTTGAACCCTGCCGTCATGTTCTTACGCCTCGGGCTGGCTACTTAACCCCTGACCACTGCCTAGTAACTCGAAGTATTACCCTGCATTCTGTGGGGTGGGGTGAGGGAATGAATGAAGTTTAGAAAAATGAACTTTTCAGGTCAATGTTTTTTTATCAAAACATTTTAAGCAGGCAGCTGTTAAGCCATCATCACGATGGCATACAGTTAATCAAATAGATGAGGTTGGTTAAATATCTTGTTGAATTTTAAAGCATACGCCCAATATGCAAGATAGATCATCCAGCATAATTGAAGGGTAGCGAGGATTCGTGGGGACTAAAAGAATATCCGGCCCTTCTATCTCCAGTTTACGAATGACAGGTGTTGTGGTCCCTTTGGGTAAGGCAAGGACAATATTTCCTGGTTGTACGGTTCGATCGGGATCAACAAAAACTGTTGAACCATTTGGGATGGAAACTCCCCCACCAGATGTTGACATACTGTCACTCTCTAGAACAACTGCAAAGGTATTGGCCGGGATTTCTCCGACAAGCTGCACACAAGAGGTTATTGAGGAATTTTTCATATAATCACTCCAGCTTGCTGCCTGCTGAAGTGATAGTAGCGGAACCGTTTTTATCGGCGGTAAAGATAGATCAAGCGAATCACCTGTATTTAACTCTCCTCCATTAAGAAGCCAATTTTCGTTTACTTTCAATATCTTTGCCAGTGAACTTATGTAACGCGAGGACGGCGCTCCTCCACCGTTCATCCATTGACTTACGGAGCCTTTTGATGCGCCAGTGGCATTGACAAGGTCTTTGCCTTTCAGGTTTAGCGCATGCATACGTTGGGTTATGCGTTCAGATATTGTTTGCTTGCTCATGTTTTGATTTTAAAACACAGATGGTTTTGTTTCTTGACTTTCTTTGGTTTTGATTATTAAACTTTTGGCGTTCAGTTTTATGGAGCGACTCATGAAAAAATCAGAAGTATTAGGCTATTTTGGCGGAGTTGTTAAAACAGCCGCAGCTCTAGGAACGTCAAAAACCACAGTCAGCATGTGGGGGGAAGAGGTTCCGTGGAAATGGGCGTTGCTAATTCAGGCAGTCACTGCCGGGGCGCTCAAATATGAGTTACACATACCGACGGTTGTCATTCCCGGTTCTGATCATAATCCGCCTTCTAACCAAGGGGGGATTCATGAAAATCAAGCATGAACACATCCGCATGGCGATGAATGCCTGGGCGCGTCCTGATGGCGAAAAAGTTCCAGCAGCTGGAATAACCCAGGCTTATTTTGAGTTGGGTATGACGTTTCCTGAACTGTATGACGACAGCCATCCGGAAGCCTTGGCTCGCAATACCCAGAAAATTTTCCGCTGGGTAGAGAAAGACACCCCTGATGCAGTTGAAAAAATTCAGGCGTTGTTACCAGCGATCGAAAAGGCAATGCCACCTTTGCTGGTGGCCAGAATGCGCAGCCACAGTTCAGCTTATTTTCGGGAGCTGGTGGAGACGCGGGAGCGATTGGTGAGAGACGCTGATGATTTTGTCGCAGTGGCAATCGCCGGTTTCAATCAGATGAACCGTGGTGGCCCGGCAGGAAATGCTGTGGCAGTACATTGACTGACAATAGCCATATCGAATCGCTTCCGGCAACTCGTGAGTAAAAAGATTCGGTATCAGAAGAGGTGAGTATGGCTAACGCTTGGCTCAGATTATGGCATGACATGCCAAATGACCCTAAGTGGCGAACAATTGCCAGGGTGTCAGGGCAGCCAATTGCAACAGTGATGGCAGTGTATATCCACCTCCTGGTGAGCGCGTCACGAAATGTCACGCGAGGTCACATTGATGTCACGACAGAAGATTTGGCAAGTGCGCTCGACGTGACAGAAGAGGTAATTGATTCAATTTTGCAGACGATGCAGGGGCGGGTACTTGATGGTGATTTAATCACTGGATGGGAAAAACGCCAGGTGCTTAAAGAGGACAACGGCAATATTTCGCAAACCGCAAAATCTCCTGCAGAGCGCAAGAGGGCGCAGCGAGAGAGGGAAAGAAAGCGGGAACAAAATGGCGATTGTCACGGCGCGTCACGAAATGTCACGCACATGTCACGACGAGTCACGACAGATAAAGATACAGATAAAGATACAGATAAAGATACAGATAAAGATACAGATCAAGAAGATCAAAACACTATGGTCCATGGCGTAAAAAACGCCACGAACCAGGCAGGGGATGTTCAGACCGTCAATCTTGGTCAGCCAGCAGGCACGACACCGGAAGCCGATTCAGCGTATGCGCTGAAAGCCGATTCGGGCGCTGTGCAGCAGGTGATGACCGCAAGGCCGGAGCAATCACACCAACTGCAGCAGCCTGAAGCCGATTCCGCCATTCAGCGGGAAGCCGATCGGGTAGTCCCGGAAAACACCGGGCAGCCTGTGGGACGAGTAGATTATCCGGATGTGTTCGAACAGGTCTGGCGGGAATACCCGTTGCGTGCTGGGGCAAACCCGAAGAAATCCGCTTTCAGTGCCTGGAAGGCCAGATTACGCGAGGGGGTGCCACCAGAGGCCATGCTGGATGGTGTGAGGCGTTACGCAAGATACCTGGCGGCTACCGGGAAAACGGGAACGGAATTTGTTCAGCGAGCGACGACGTTTTTTGGACCGGACCGGAATTTTGAAAACCCCTGGTTGCTCCCGGTAAGCGGTACGAACAACCAGCGTTGTGTGAATCATATTTCTGAACCGGATACCGAAATTCCACTGGGCTTCAGGGGGTAAGTGTGTATTTCTGGTCATGAGGTAATTTTCAGGAGGGCTTGTGGCAAAAGTTTTTACACAAGAAGAGCGGGAAAAAATTAAAGGGCAGGTTCTTGAACTCGTACGCCAGAGTGGGCGCGAGACGTTACGACAACTGGAAGCTAAAACTGGGGCAACAAGATATCTGATGAGCGTTCTGGCCAGAGAGCTGGTTGCCAGTGGCGATGTATACAACTCTGGTTACGGGTTATTCCCGTCTGAACAGGCGCGTAAGGACTGGCAAAATGCCCGTAAAAAGCTCTCAAGGGCAAAGCTGAAGAAACCATCTGCGGTTGATCCGGACCTTATCTGGTCATTACCTGATGGAGAAATACGTCGTTACGACAGGCGTCATAATATAATTTGTACTGAGTGTCGTAAAAGCGAAGTTATGCAGCGGATATTGTCGTTTTATCAGGGGGATGTTCGGTATTTTTTGAAGTGACGAGATTAAAGTGCATTAGTTCAGATGTAAATTGACATTTTGTGGCACAGGGTAGAGCTAGCGTGGTTGTCCGCTTTGTGCCAGAAGCGGAAGTTGCTTACATCGTGCTATGTTAGTTTAATGGGAGCAGGTAAAGGGGGGGATTCCCCAGTAAATGTAATGAACGCATCCCCAATCATCAAATCCGGAGCGCGGTGATGGATGGGGAGAATATCGGGAAGGTGTGGAACCTGGCAGATTTCCGGCATCATAGTGCCCAATACGGGATGCAGAAA